>CANPIC010000022.1 GCA_947574055.1 uncultured bacterium | reverse complement strand
CTCTCAATACTGCTATATCTATGGGAATTACACTTGCAATAAGTGCATTAATATCCGCAATTACTAAATGGGTAAACAAAGAAAAAGAAGCTAGAGAAGAAGCTATTGAAAATGCAAAAGCAGCAAAAGAAGAAGCAAACAATTTATCCGAACTCCTTAATAAGTATAATCAATTATCAAAAGAAGTAAAATCAAACCAAGGTGTAAAAGAAGATCTATTAAGTGTACAATCCGACTTGTTGGAAGCTCTTGGAATTGAAGCATCACAAATTGACACCTTGATTGAAAAATATGGTGATTTAAACAGTGCTATAAATCAAATTACTCTTGATTCTTTAAGAGATGCACAAGGCGATTTAATGGTTGCTATTGATGCCTATGAAAAAGATTTGATCAAGGTAGGTAAAGGATATGCACATTGGTATAGTCTTTTTGACAGAAACTTATTAAGCACTGGTCAATCATCAACGGATGCTCTTGATATTTTAGAAAAAGCTGGAATTATAAGTTCAGGTTCTCATGGTGAAGGCGGCGGTGCGTTAGTTCTTACTGGAAACGATAAAACCGTTGAAGGGATATTAGAAAATTATCAAAAACTTAAAGATGCACAAGAAGCATTGAATACAGCTATTGATAATGGTGAAATAACAATGGAAGAAATGATTAAAATTCCATTGTACAATGATATCAACTCTAGGCTTGAAGAATTAGAAGAATCTATTGGTAATTACAATACTGCTATTGCTGACCTTAATAAAAACATGGCACAACAGCAGATTTTGAAAAGTTTAGCCGAGCAATCTTCTATACCAGAAACAAAAGAGGAATTTGAGGCTTTTCAACAAAGTATGATTGATACTGCTATTGCAAGTACAAAATTTAAGGGAAGTCAAGATGATATAAGAGATTCTATAATCAATGTATTGTCTGTTATGCCCGAATTCAAGAAATACTTTGAAGAATTAAATGATGTTCAAAGTTCAACCTCGAACTTTGAAAACCCCATTTCATTGTCAATCTCCCAAACCGTAGACCAACTCAACACCCAGTTAAAACCAGCTTTCGATTCTCTGAAATCAGCATACCAGGATATCTTCACCGATGATGGTTTTACCCTTGAAAACGTAGATCTATCCATGCTGGATTCCATCAGATCTTCTATAGAAGAACTTAACTCCATGGAAGATGTAAATATAAACATCGACTACTCTTCTTTCGAAAATCTGGCAACAATACTTACTGACTCTACTTCTACGGAGAATGAAGTGCAAGAAGCTATGAACAGCCTTGCAACGGATATTGTTTCTGCATTGAATCCTGCTATCTCGGAATGTTCTGGTGAGTCATATCAAATGGTACAGGCACTTCTTGAATCTGTCGGGGTAATGAATAGTGAAGAAGTTATGGTATCGGCTCTTGGATATACATATGAGGAGTATGTTGCCGCTAAAGAAGCTGCAACCAACGCAGGAATTGATCTTGCAAATGCCACGATAGAAGATATCATGAACTTTGCAAATGAAGCAAGTGCTGCCAATGAAGATAAAATCGCACTGTTTAACTATTACCAGTATAAGATCATAGCAAGTGGGGCAACGATAGATACACTTGGGGATGTCCAGGCACTTATTGAAGAATATAACCAGTTGGGACTTAACTGCGAAAAATTAAAAGAATACCTTGGCTTGAAGGGCGCGGAGGCAGGTTCTGGCGTAGACGTAAAATATCGCGGATATGGTAATTCTACTGAAGGATATAATCCAGGAGCAACCTATTCTCCGACACAAGTTGAGTTTAAACCAATATCTGGTGCAAAAAAATCTGGCGGAGGGAAGAAAGAAAAAAAGGAAACAGAAGAAGAATTCGACTGGATTGAAAAGAAAATAGAAAATCTGGAAGATGAATTATCTCGCCTTGATAAAGTAGCAGATTCCGCTTACTCTTCTATTCCCGAAAAAAATGAAGCACTCGCGGGAAGCATTGAGAAGATCAATGAAGAGATAGAGTTGCAGCAGCAGGCATATGAACGGTATATGCAGAAAGCGGAATCCGTCGGACTGTCTGATGAGTATAAAAACCTTGTCAGGGACGGGGCCGTTGACATTGAGTCCATTACGGATGATGGCCTGAAAGAAGCGATTAAGAATTACGAACAGTGGTATAATAAGGCAAAGGAAACGCAGGATAAGATCAATGACCTGTATGACGATGCAAAAGACAAACATGTAGCAGCATATGAGTTGGAAGCCGGAGAACTTGAAAAACTGCGTGATAACCAGGCAATCACCGAGAGGGAATATCTGGATGCCATGCTTGCTTTGTATGACAAATATTATGCGGCAAATACTGAATTTGCCAATCAGGCAAAAGAAGCAAAATTAAAATATCTTAAAGAAGAAAAAGACTATCTGGAAGATGTGGCAAATGCTGCTGCTTCCCTCCTTGATGACCAGATCAAAGATACAGAAGAGGAAAAGGAAAATGCCCGAAAAGGTTATGAAAACCAGATAGCCGACATTGAAGATATTATTAAGGCAAATGAAAAAGAAAAAGATGCCATTCAGGCCCAGATTGATGCTATTAAGGATGAAAATGATGAACTTGACAGGCAGAAAATACTTGAAGAAGCAATCACTAACGAAACAGAAGCCCGTTTTGCCCTTGAACGCGCACGTAACCAGCGTAATAAATTACTATATAAAGACGGACAGATGGTATGGACAACTGACGACGCTGCTATAAAGGAAGCAGATAAAAAGGTAGCAGATGCGCAGGATGCCGTTGATGATGCTCGCAGGGATATCACGATTGCCAACCTACAGATACAAATTGATTCGATTCAGGATGTCATTGACCTTATGGGAGATGAAAAAGACAGGATTAAAGCACTTGCTGATGAATCCGATGTCTTCTTTGACAAAAAGATCGCAGATATGCAGGAATACCAGAACGAATGGAAAGAAGCGCTGGAAATCGAAGAACGCGCCATTGCCCTGATAAATCTGGAATCTATGTTCGGTAAGGACGCGGTGGAACAAATACTTAACCATAACATAACACTCCTTTCCAACTGGAAACAGGAATACGTGGACACCATGGCAGCCATAGATCTTGCGTCTGGCGAATCTGTAGGACAGATCACTTCTCAGTGGGGAGAACTTGCAGGGGTGTCTATAGATATGGATCATGCCATGCAGTTATCAGGTCAGTCCATGGACGATCTTTCTGGGAAAGCAGAATTGCTCGGGACAGCTATCAGCGAAACAGCAGATGTATCAGAAAGGATCTGGACAGCCCTTGGTATGGCTGACACATCAGTACCAAGCGAACAGCTTCTTAACATGGGTGAAGCAGCACTGGAAGCACAAAGTCATATAAATGGTGTCGCGGAAAAACTAAATACACTTGCTACCGATGTGCAAAACTACACCATCCCAGCAATTAATTCAGATCAGTTCACGGCATCACTAGGCACGAGTGAGGGTGACGGCGGGATTCTTGGTGATCTCAATACTTTTATAGAGAGATTCCGAGAAATTTGTCAATCCGTCCCTTCTATCTGGAAAAGTGCAATGTCATCTATAAGCGGAGATGGAGGCATTACAAATGGGGAATCTGTAAGTTATGGCTATATTTTTAAGCCACTCATCAATGCTATGGGTGCCGCAAAACTGGAAATAGATGCAAAACTACAGGAATATGCAGACGCATGGACGCAGTTTAATACAGATCTTGGAGGTATTATTGGTGTCGGTGTGGGTACAGATACAAATACCAATAATTCTGGTACACTTTCATCCCCTCTTTCTTCCAAAAATAATGACAGACATTCCAGTACAGATACCATAGTTGGAACAATAACAGCCGGAGGGGAAGCATCCGCACAAGCACTTGATGAGACATGGATACCTGGTTTTGAAGGGTTTGCCTCATCCATTGATGGTATATGCGAATCTGTATGCTCTATGGTTGAGGATATGGCAAATGATATCATAGACATGGTGAACCAGGCATTGAAGGCACTAAAGGAACTGGAAGCAAAGAACACGGGTGCTTATAAGATCCAGAAGACCGGAAGCAACTATTCATCCCATGCTGTAAGTCCTGCTCATGCAGACGGGACGCTTTCCTCTGCCACTGGGAGGGGTGCTATTGCCAAAGATCAGAAGTCCATTGTCAATGAACTGGGGAATGAAGGACTGGTCAGAGATGGTGTACTCCACGAAATTCAGGGAGGAACACAAAAGATATCCCTCAAAAAAGGCGATATTATTTTCAACCATAAGCAGATGGAGGAGTTAAAGAGACATGACCGTGTAAGTTCTAATGGCGGGCATGGTAAACTGATCGGTTCCTTTGCTGCTGGAACATCAGGGAACTCCAAAGTAACTGTATTGGATAATCATATCAGGGATACATGGAATAACATGGATTTCAAGGAACTGCTAAGTAATGTGGAACAACTAAGAGCTGGTCAACGCATTATTATTGGACAGAATAATACATTACTGAAAGACAAGGATGGAACACCTTATCCAGAAGGAACAGTTATAAGACCAAATGGAGACGTGTTGATCCCTCTCCCGGCTAATCATCCGACAATGCTGATGCAGAAAAAGTTTGAAGCGTATATGCTTGGGATGGGTGGTATAGAGAATGTTAACAGAAATTTAATGGCAGACCGTAATAAGCAGATGGAGAACATGGTAAAACAGGTCACGGAATCGAATGTTGTTACTAATAATAATGTGCAGCCCGTCATTAATCTAGGAGGTGTTAATATTACCTGTCCCGGCGTAACAGATGAACAGATCGTAAAGCAGATCAAAGTTACGTTGGAACATGAACTTTGCGGAATGGCTATGCACGCTTATCAAAAAGGTATGATAAGCAGGTAGATACGATATATTTGATTTTTATTTTTAATATTATTTTTATATTTATAAATGTTTATATTAGTGTATGATATTTTTTCTAAAAATATTATAATTTTCTTAATATTATTTTTCTTTTTTTGTTTTTTTAGATAATTAAAGAAATATTTGACAAAAAACTAATATTAATGGTAAAATAGAACTATAAAATAGACTTGACAGGTTAGATTTAATATGCTATTATTGCTTAATATAATAAGCATCAGAAATGTATTATAGCACAAACAAAAATTTTTGTCAAGTTTTTAATAAGCACTTTTTGAAATAAAAAGGGGTGATTTTATGATTATTACTTTAGATAAACAGATTACCGTTTCACAATTAAATAGTTATCGCTCCTTATTAGTTAATGAAATGTTAAAACTTGGTGCATCAGAAGATGAATTATTATTGATAAAAGATGCAACAATAAGAAATGCAATAAGAAAAGAAAGAAAGCCAGAGGACGTAGCATGGGCAATTTTACAATAGAGGATAAGTTTAATAAAATAGAACAAATATTTGCAGAGAATGGTTTTAAATTTTTCCCATTAAAAGTTGCTACTCCGGAAGAATTTTATTGCGCTATCGGTGAAGCTAAAAAATCAAATAAGTTTGGTGCATTTGTAGATCAGCATAGCATGGAAGAATATTCAAAAATGAGTTTCTTATTTTTAACTTTAGATAAAAAAGCAGGAATTGCAATCACTACAGACAATAACATTGTATCCATTTTTAATGGCGGAGAACAAAGAGGCGTCTTAAAAACTCTATTACCAGTTGCCTTAGAATTTGGAGGCAAAAAATTAGATAATTATGATTCTAATAAATTGTCTGGATTATATGAATTATACGGATTTGATCCTATTGCGAATGTGGAGTTTGATAAAACTTTTGCTCCTAAAGATTGGAATTTCGAAAGGGATGGAACGCCAGATATTGTTTTCTGGCTACATAATGGAGATGGTATAGGTGATGTATTATTAAATTTTGGTGGTTATGATGTAGATTGGACTAAGATAAAAAAGTTTTCTACCTATGACGATGCAAGGATATATAGAGATAGTAAATTGTGATACATACAACGAAGAGCAAGAGAAACACTCTCCTGCTCTTTTATTATGTTTAAAATTAAATATAAAAGGTGATAGTATATGAACATACAAGAAGAATTGATAAATTCCATCAAAATAATGATAGACAAAAAACTTGATGGACGATTATATAATATAGAAATTCCATCTGTTGTGACTGAAATATCTAAAAATAAATATAAGATCAATATTAATGGAAAAGATTACTGGATTAAAGATGGTGTAAATATTAATCCTACTGTTGGAACTGCTGTATGGGTAAGAACACCGAATGGAAATAGCAATATGAATGATGCATACATATGTGCCAAAAGATAAAATAAATAATAGAATGGAGGTGTAGGAATATAGCTAAACCAATTATAAATAAAATTATACCTTTTGATACCACAAAAGACTATACGATATCAATGTCATATTTAGGGAATATGCCTTATAGTAATCGAATTATCATATATGATGCCAGAACCCTCTCCTCTGTTTTTGATCATACTACTTCGGGAATCTCACTAGAACACACAATTCCAGCAAATACACTAATCAATGGTAAAAAGTATGCTGTACAAGGGCAGGTTTATGATTCAAACGGAAACCCAAGCACATTATCAGACAAGGCATATTTTTGGACTGCAACTACTCCTCTATTCTATTTTAAAAATATTGATGATAATGATACGATTACTACTGCTTCATTATATGCAGAATTAATATATGACCAACCAGAATTTGAGGATATAGCAGAATTTCGCTTCCAATTATATGATGAGGTAAAAAGATTACTTGATGAAAGCGAAATCTTCTATTCTACCGAAAATATGAATTATGCTTTTCGTGGATTTGAAAATGAGACATTCTATCATATTAGAGCCGTTGGAATGACATCTAACGGAATTATACTTGATACTGGATATATAAGAATATATGTAAAATATAAAAATCCATCTGAATTTTCAAATATATACGCAAAATGTAATGAAGATAATAGTGTTGTAACTTATGCTACTAACTTTACTGTAATAAACCCTTCTACCAATGACGAATATGAGTACAATAATGGATTTATAAATCTTATTGATAAAACTCTGGTATATGACAAAGATTTTATTATCAATGGAGATTTTACAATGTCTATACGTGGAATTAATATGTATAGAAGCACTACAATTCTGAAGTGTTCTAATTCAGATTATGGGTTTACGGTATCATCTTATATATACGATGATGGTCAAATGAGATATAAACTTACCGTCCCTAATGGAATAAGCAATTATATATTATACTCTCAGCCAATCTCACCAGATGCAAATGACATTGTTACTCTGCATATAAGAAGAATCAATAATATATATCAGTTGGTATGCTTCATAGATACAGAATATGAAGAAAAACACAATATATGGTTTGGTGATAAACGGCCAACTAATAATCTTACATTATATGATATTTGGATTCAAAATGGTGAAAACGGCGTAACACGTGTAGACAAAGATAATGTTACAATATTTTATCAACCTGACGAACCCGTTTTCCTTGCAGAAAATAAATATGACATATGGATTGGAGATGAACTGGCATGATATTTTTAGGAAGTATGTTTTGTGCAGATATTATGTCTGTTACATGTACTCCTACTGACATAAACAATATAACAAGAATTGAACTTTCTAACGGTGAATATGATGATCTACGTGTTACTAAAAATGTTACTGAAGAATTAAAAGCTACTATACCACAAGAATGGGATTTTGATACTATTTTTCATGCAAAATTCAATGGACATACTGGCGCTGGAAATGTGAACTGGACATTTGATACAGTTTCTTATCTGATTGTAAAAAGAAAAAAAATCGGAGAATTTAAATGGATAACTTTAGAAGCTCATAAGGTTCAAACCGTAAAAGATTTTAATATTAAAAATATAGATATAACAGCAACTCCTAATTGTGAATATCAATATGCTGTTGTTCCCATCATAGACGGAATAGAAGGATTTTATTTTACAGCAAACGTTCATGTAAAAACACGAACACTGTTAATCGCTGACAGAAATGAAATATGGAACACTTATATTACTGATAATTATCTTGATAATACCTCTGTTGTTCCTCAACAAACAATTACAACAATGTATGACAAATACCCTACAATAATAAGAAATACTGAAGCAAATTATGAAGACATAGTTGTAAACGCACAATTTTATCCAATGGATGAAGAAGGTTGTGAAATTATTACTGATGATGACCAACAAAGAATAAATTATAATAATTCTGCAAAATTTTTCTTACGAAATGGTAACACTAAAATCTTAAAAGGTATTGACGGTAATATATGGCTTGTATATGTCACTACTCCCCCATCAGATACAGCAATTGATGATTACAGAAATAGAAAAATTACATTTACTTGTACAGAAGTAGGCGATATAAATAGCGAAAAAGATCTTTTTGAAGCAGGATTAATTACTGCTACTGAGGAGTGGTGGAACAGATGACGCAAATTAACACAAAAGATTTGAAACTAATCTGTCAAAACATAATTGAATTAAGGATTAAGATAGACATATATGACGAAATAAATGACACTTATCTGGATACATTAGAATGTGAAATTATAAATGGCACATCAACAATAAATGCCGAGTCAGATGTGAGGCGTACTTTTTGTGTCACTGCTGTGCCATTGAAGAATAAATATCTAACAGTAAGCAATGATGGGATAATATGGATTAATCGTATACTGAAGATACAGATAGGTGTGCTTGATAGAGTATATAATCAATGGTATTGGTATAAACAAGGCGACTATGTATTCTCTAATATATCTGCAAATTATGATTCTACAACAAATCAAATTACAATAAATTGTTCTGATTTAATGACAAAACTTGATGGTACAAAAAATGGACAATTAGGTGCTCTAATAATACAGTATCCAGCTTATGAAGAAGATCCCACAACTGGCGAAATTATTAAATATAATTATATACGAGACGCAATTATCACTACTCTTACTCAGCTTGGTAAGATAACAAAATATGAGGTTGATGACATAGGTGAATTTAAAGCAATGCCTGACTACAATATTGATTTTATGCAGTACAGAGAGGAATCAAAAGTACAGGTAAAAAATGGAACCTATATGGAGACTTGGAACGCCATACCATACGATCAAGAATTTACAGTAGGATGTAATGTCCTTTCCATTTTAACTACATTTCGAGATCTATATCCTAATTATGAAATGTATTTTGATGTAGATGGCACATTTATCTGTAAAATGATTCCAAGCTGTTACAATGATGATATTGTATTTGACAACTCTTTTATACAAAAGATTATAATTTCTGAAGATACTTCGATAGATCTTACTGCAGTTAGAAATATATGCGAAGTATGGGGAAAAACATTAAATACAGATTATTATACTGAGGATTGTTTATATCAAAACAATTGTTATTCATGTAGTGTAAACTCGTACAATGAAAAATACAAAAATGGTGATTTAATTGCTGTTAAGATTCCATTAAACAATCAAGAAGCAAGTAAAATTAATGTGAATGGACTTGGCGAGATACAAATTTTAGACGAAAATACAGAAAAACCTATTTCTTTAAATAGTATAATTCAAAATACAGTATATGTGTTTAAGATCAGAAATAAAAAAGTAAACAATGTAACTGTAATTTATGCTTATCTTCTTGGTCAATGGCAACCACACGGAATAAATGTGCTTACAAATGGGACTGTAAGCCAAAATGATTATATAACACAAGATAATAAAACTGTAAAGAAATTTTCAAAAGAATATTTCAAAGCAGTCTATAATTGCGAAAATGTTGAATTTACTGTTATTCCAGACAGTCCATATACCGTGCAAGAGCTAGGTGAAATTTTGGATGTAAAGGAAGGTGGAGAATACGAAAATATTACATCTGACTCTCTCGCTCTTGCCAGGGCAGAATATGAAAATTGGAAAACGAGCAGATTAACAGACTCTATCACAATAACTACAAAACTATGTCCATTTGCAGATGTTAACATTAAAATAAGCTACCGAAGAAGCGATTCTAATGAAATAAAACAATATGTTGTTAAGTCTATTAGTCATGATTTAAGTAATTCTACTACGACATGGCAATTGGTGAAATTTTATCCTTTATATTCTACAGAAGATATGCGAAATAGTGGAACATGGGAAAATGCTTATGATTACACTTGGCAAGCTGTATCTAATTATACATGGGAAAATATTAGCAAAATTAGGAAGAAGGGGTGATAAGTTGTCTCAAAATACTACAAGATATCATTTAGTTAAACCTGCATTAAGTGAAAAAGTAGATGTACATATTATAAATGCAAATATGGATACTATTGATTCAAATCTCGCTGCAGAAAGCGATAAACTGCTTTCTCATATTTCTAACAGAAACAATCCACATTCTTTGCCAAAATCAAGCAATTCATCTGATGGGCTACTTAGTAAAGAAGATCATGCAAAATATGATGACTGTAATGATAAAAAGCATATTCATAATAATAAATCCATTTTAGATGGGATTACTTCTACTGTAATTTCTGCCTGGAATAATTGCGTTTCTCACATATCAGATTCCGTAAAGCATATGACATCTGAAGAAAGAAATGATTGGAATTTAGCAAAAGATCATGCTAGTTCTGATCATGCACGATCAGATGCAACTAAAGTAGAAAAATCTGAAACAAATGGAAATATTATAATTGATGAAAATGAAATAAATGTTTATACTCATCCTCTAGGCACTAATCCTCACGGAACAACAAAAGATGATATAGAATTAGAAAATGTCGATAATACATCTGACATAGATAAACCAGTTTCTACAGCACAACAAAACGCCCTTGATTTAAAAGCTAATATAGAGAGTCCTATATTAACAGGAACTCCAAAGAGTCCTACTGCCCCGCCTGAAACAAATACAACTCAAATTGCAACCACTGAATTTGTTCAATCAATTACGTCTGGTCATAATATTTCTGATTCCTCTCATGCTGATATCCGATCTTTTATTTCGCAACTTACAACCAAATTGAATACTTTAGCAGACAGTGACGATGAAACATTAGATCAATTAAGCGAAATAGTTGCTTATATTAAAAATAATAAATTCTTGATTGATGGCATTACTACAAGCAAAGTGAATGTATCCGATATTATTGATGATCTTACTTCAAGTGACGCAAATAAACCTTTATCTTCAAAACAGGGAAAAATACTTAATGATCTGATTACCGTATTAACCACTACTATGGACAATAAAGTAGATAAAGTTCCTGGGAAAGGTCTGTCTGAAAATAATTATACGAATGACGAAAAAAGTAAACTTGGGAATATTGAAAATGGTGCAGAGATAAATGTTCAGTCAGATTGGGATGTTACTGATACTCAAAGTGATGCATACATTAAAAATAAGCCGACTATTCCAACAAAATTAAGTCAATTAGATAATGATTGTGATTACAAAGTTACAGACAATGACACTTGGAAAGCAAATACATCATCCAGCGAGGGTTATGTTGCATCTGGAGAAAACCAACCAAATAAGGTATGGAAAACAGATGAAAATGGAAATCCAGCATGGAGAGATGAATGTGGTTCTGATATGCAAGAACAGATAAATGAGATTAATAATACAATAATAACATTGGGGGAATCTGTAGCTGATGGAAAGGCCCTAATTGCATCAGCGATAACTAATAAGGGAGTAACTACTGAAGCAAATGCAAGTTTTGCTGTAATGGCTGATAATGTTAATAACATTGAATCATCAGAAACAAATATAATGAAGTATACAGCATATGGCAATCCAACAACTATAAAGTCAAGTGGATCACATATAATAAAACATATTCCAAAAAACAATAAATATATTGCTTTGCTATGTATAGGTACTTTGCGAATAAGTGATGATTATAAAAATGTTACTGATTTATATCAGAGCGTAAAAGCTACTCAAAATGGAAAGGTTCTTCAAAATATATATGGGTTTAAGTACAACTTATATAATTATACCAAGAATGGTTCTACGGGTAATTATTATCGTGTTGTACCAACCGAAGGCGGATATACAATTCCTAGCAGCATAAGTACTTCTTATGCAAATAATAATTGTGACATTTTTGTTATATATATTGTATTTCAATTAGAATCATTTGATGAAATTAAGATCCAAATACCATCTTATATTCCAATGAGTAATAAAAGTACAAGCAACGGTGTTACAATTTCATATTTAATACTTGAATAATAATATTAAAGTAAAAGGATAATTATAGAAATGGCAAATTACACAAACGAATACAGTAAACTCCCACATCAAATAATGGATAGACACAACTTTAAAGATGTAGATAATTCTGTAGCATTATTAGTAAACCAAATTAAAACGTTACAAGCGCAAGGGAAATATGACAAAGTAAACTCTATCATAAAATCAAACAAAGAGAATCTTAAACAGTATTGTCTAAGTGCTGAACATTTTAATGCACTAGATGAAGAAACAAGGAATCTTGAAATTTTAACTAAATCAAAAAAGCAAAGTATTTACTATTCAGAAGATATTGAGCCAGACGTCGTTTCTGTATCTGATGTGTGGATAAGTTAAGAGGTGATAATAACGAAAAATACAAAAACAAAATATCCACAACAAATAGATGACAGGATATTTTTTCAAGACGTAAATATATTACAAGTTCCTATTATGAACAATTATTATACTTTATTAAATAACGGAAATTATTCTATGGCTTCTGAATATCTTAATGATTCAGAAGTCTTTTTTTATGGAGCGTGGGTATTAAATTTATTTGAAAATAGGCTATATGAAATTGGGAATTTTACGGTAAACATACTTCCAAAAAATATTTTAACACACTATCATCAAGATGAACCTACTGATACCTATGATGGTATGAATTGGATTGAATAGGAGGAATTAAATTGGCTACTGAGAATATTAGAGATAGAAAAATTTATAGAATACTTGTTGATGAAGTAAATAAAGTATGGGATAGACTTAATTTCCTAACAAATGCGAGATCTGTGGATGCAGATGATGGAGAGAATTTAGAGACGAAAGTAGGGGCGATTAAAGGTATTACTACATCTACCACTGTAACAGAAAATGGATGGGCTGCTGACGCAAAATCTATGAATAACAGGATAAATGAATTAAAAAAATCTGTAGCTGATTACAAAAACGCCATTGCATCAGCGTTAACATCTCAAGGCGTACACACTTCTTCTGATGCTACTTTCCAACAGATAATTAACAGTATTAATTCCCTTGCAACTTTAAAGTATCAACAAGGTATGGGGGCAGCACAATTCGATCTTACAATAACCGCTGAATCAAGAGCAATGGCACTTAGGACAACTGGTGGTACTAGACATGCCTATGCTCAACCTAAGATTACAGCAACATTTCACATAAATAGTGATAAAACAGTTACATTAATAAATTCTAATGGGGAAAAAAATGACGATCCAGGAAGTATTGCTACAAACCAAAGCGAATGGATTGACATAAATGTGAACGGTGTAAATGCTAGAGCTTCGTGGGAAGTTTGGACCTAATCACTATATCTATTTGGCAAAATTACGTAAAACTAAAGGAAGGAATCGTTATCTGGTATGCAGAAAATAAAATTTAACGGCAACGATAAGGTTATAGATGTAGAACTTAGTTCATATGATCAAAATAGAATAAAATGTGTATTTCATTCAGATAAATATGAAGAAATAGAATCTTATTTAAGAAGTGGATTCAAAGAATTGAACGAATATAACTTTAAGATACAAGGCGATTATAGTTCTATGAAATATATTTATCATCAGCCAGAAGAAAATATAGTTATATTTACGTCAGATGAAAATGATATTTACATTGAGACTGGAGAATTTGTTGAATGCAAAGAAAATATCATTCCTGTCCAACATGTACCAAATCTTGATGAAGAAAAACAGAAAAAGATTTCTGAGTTATCATCTATCTGTACTAATTTTATTTTTTCTGGTGTTGATGTTCTTATAGATGACAATATTGAACATTTTAGTTATAATGAAAAAGATCAAATAAACATCAAAGAATTATATGATAGATCTTCGATTACAAATTCTAACGAATATTATCATGCTGACAAACAGAGTTATAAGTTATATAGCGCAGAACAAATTAAAGAAATATATTTTACGCAGTCATTGAATAAAATGCACCATTTAATATATTTTAATCAATTGAAATTATATGTGAATTCACTTAATGATATTGATACAATTACTAACATTATGTACGGGCAAGAACTAACAGACGAATATCTTGATTTGTACAATGAGGCTATATCACATTTTAAAGAAAATACTGATTTGTTTTCTGGTGCTGACGGTTAACAAACATAGTGTTACTTAATAGGGATGGAAGAGACACCCTCTTCTATCCCTATTTTTTACGCTGTAGCTTCGTATTTATGAGACATGTACTCCTGCAATACCTCTGTAGCTTCGTATAAGTTCAAATTAGACTTTTTAATAAAGTCATGCAGGGTTTCTATCTCTTTTTGATTTTTCTCTCTTAGTAAGGCTTTTAACTCATTCGTTTCTTTATTGATCCTGATCTGAAGACATTCAATAATTTCTTCTTTTTCAGCAATCTTCTCTTCTATGGTTTTTCTTTTCCCTCTTGCCATATTCCGCCTCCACAAATTTTTATATTATCATAGTATATGGTAATTGGAAATATATTATACAATATACAATAAAAAATTTTGATAATGAGGATCGAACTCAAAACGACACCAACTGTCTATCAATATATCATACGTGCAAGATGCTCCTTTCTTGCGTTTTTAACCGAACATATGTCTGATTACCTTTTGGGGTACTGTATATTAAGCTCTTTTCTTGTTTTTTGTCACTACACCATTTTTCAAAAGTTACTACACCATTTACTACACCATTTTGGCATTAAAAGACATGAATTTATATGGAAATACATTGCTTCAGCTAAACTCCAAAAAACGCATAAACCCTAGAAAAATACGGCATTTCCTATAGTTCATAGGGTGTTGCCTGATACACATAATAATTCAGCCAGTTGGAATACAGCATGTTGCAGTGTGCACGCCACTGCAGACTGGGGCGCAGCGTACAGTCATTGCCGGTGTAATAGTTTTCCGGCAGTGCGATCTCCAGGCCCTTGTCTTTATCACGCATATACTCATTGTGAAGAGTCACTCTGTCGTATTCCGGATGGCCCATGACAAAAATCTGCCGCCCGCCCTCTGTCATACACAGATAGACACCGGCTTTTGGCGATTCCGCCAAAACGAGCAGTTCCCCGCAGCGATGAATGTCCTCATCAGACACGGCTGTGTGGCGGCTGTGCGGCGCCAGAAAGAAATCGTCAAAGCCCCGCACAAGAGGGACTTTGCGATTCATCACCTTATGTTCAAACAGGCCGAAAAGTTTCCCCGCCAGCAAATGTTTGCGGATTCCAAAATGATGATACAGCCCTGCCTGTGCCCCCCAGCAGATGTGAAACGTCGAGGTCACATGGCGCTTTGTCCAGTCCATGATCTCGCACAGTTCATCCCAGTAATCCACTTCTCTGAAGTCAATCTGTTCCACCGGCGCACCGGTGATAATCATACCGTCGAATCTGTGGCCGCGCAGTTCATCAAAGGTATTGTAAAAATTATTCAGATGTGTCAGCGGCGTATGTATAGATACATGGCTGTTCATCTTCATAAACGTAATATTGATCTGTAGCGGCGTATTGGAAAGGGCACGCAGAAGCTGCAGTTCGGTATCCTGCTTGACAGGCATCAGATTCAGGATACAGATCTGCAGGGGGCGGATATCCTGATGGACGGAACGATTCTCGTCCATCACAAAAATATTTTCATTTTCCAGTATCTCCTTGGCCGGAAGGTCATTTTGTACTTTGATCGGCATATGTTTCCTCCTCTTTTATACCTGCAGATACCGCTGCCTGAAATCCGCTTCGCTTATGACCGGAATGTCCAGTTCCCGGGCCTTCTTGTTTTTGGAAGAAGCAGACTGGGTATCATTATTAATCAGTAGCGTCGTCTTGGAGCTGACACTGCCTGTCACTTTCCCGCCCCGCTTCTCAATCTCTTCTTTGAGCGCATTTCTGTTTTCGAAAAGTTCCAGGCTGCCGGTTATGACAATCACCATCCCCTGCAGCGTCATCTCCTGCTCCGGCTGTGCATCTGCCGCTATCCTCAGCTGCGGCAGCAACAGTCTCAACTCTTCTCTGTTTTTCTCAGCCGCAAAATAATCATGGAAGGAGGCGGCGATCACACTGCCGATCCCGTCGATCTCACCAAGCTGTTCCACATCCGCTTCCATCATCCGTTCCAGATCATGGGAAAATGCCCGGCAGATCACTTTGGCATTTGCCAGCCCGATATTTTCGATTCCCAGGCTATAGAGCAGTCGGGGAAGGGTGGTATCTCTGGCCCGCTCGATACTCTCCAGCAGTTTCTGATAGGACCGTTCCCCGAATCCTTCCATCTCGACAATCGTCTCATGATGCCGGTCCAGATGGAACATATCGGCATAATGATGGATCAGCCCCCTGCCGATAAACTTTTCCAGCGTAGCTTCGGAGAGACCATCTATATTCATGCCGTCCCGGCTGGCAAACAGGGTGAAGGATTTGATCTTCTTGGCGTCGCAGTCCGGATTGACACAGTATAGTGTCTCTGTCCCATCCGTCTTTTGTACCGTCGTCCCACCGCCGCACACCGGACAGACCGCCGGCGGCTCTATGGTACCGCTGCGGGTCAGATTCTCCGCGATCTGCGGGATGATCATATTGGCCTTATATACGGTGATCTGATCTCCCTCACCCAGCCTGAGCGCCCTGACAATGCTCACATTGTGCACGGATGCCCGGCTGACCGTAGTCCCTTCCAGTTCCACAGGCTCAAAAACTGCCACCGGATTGATCAGACCGGTACGGCTGGCACTCCACTCCACTTCCAGCAATGTGGTCTGTGCCTGCTCATCGGCCCATTTAAAAGCAATGGAATCGCGGGGAAACTTTGCCGTCGCCCCCAGCAGCCGGCTGTGCTCCAGATCATCAAGGCTCAGCACCAGGCCATCCGAAGGGATATCATATCCCTGTACCTCCCGCTCAAACGCGGAAACCGCATCCACCACCGTCTCTTCCGTTACCATACGATAGTCCACAATATCAAATCCCTGCTCCCGCAAAAAGAGCATTTGCCGTTCCCGTGAATTTTGAAAATCCACACCGTCTGCTCGCACAAGAGAAAATGCGTAAAACCGCACCTTTCTCGCAGCAGTCACTTCGTTGTTCAGCTGCCGGACTGAGCCGCTGCAAAGATTTCGGGGATTTTTATATCTGGTGTCCGTTTCCCCGATCTCCTGATTGATTTTTTCAAAATCAGAATACGTAATGACTGCCTCACCGCGCAGTATCAGTTCGTCCTGATAGGCAATCTGCAGAGGAATGTTCTGAAAGACCCTGGCATTGTTTGTCACGATCTCCCCCACTTCCCCGTTTCCCCGGGTCACTGCCTTCTCCAGACTGCCGTCCCGGTAATGGAGCACCACAGTCAGACCGTCCAGCTTCCAGCTCATCACGCCTCTGTTCCCCTTCAGAAATTCCCGCAGTTCTTCCCGCTCCTTTGTCTTATCCAGAGAGAGCATGCGGCTCTCATGACGCTCTTTTGGCAGTTCGTCCACTGCCTCATAACCCACATGCACGGTCGGACTGCCTGCCAGTACCACCCCGGTCAGAGATTCCAGTTCCTCCAGGCGCTCATAGAGCCTGTCATATTCCAGATTGCTCATAAGTTCCCGGTTCTGTGCATAATAGGCCCCGGATGCTTCCCGCAGCCGCTCCGCCAGTTCTTTCATTTCCTGCAGCAGCATATCGTCTGCCGTCTTATCTGTCCGTATCTGCTCTGGTCGCTTTGACTGTCCCATCTGTCATGCCTGCCTTTCCGGATTGTTCTGTCTGCCTCATTCTGCCCGTTTTCTGTCTGTTATATGCTGCGTGGTTTCTGCCCTGTGTTCCCAGGGCAGATCTGATTCCTATGGTTCCTCATAAGACTCCCGATACAGGGTCTCCAGTTCTTCTCCTTCCAGGATACGGTATTCACCGGGACGCAGTCCGTCCAGCGTAATATGCATGACCCTGATGCGTCTGAGACTGACCACGTCCACTGACAGCGCCCGGCACATGCGTCGTATCTGCCGGTTCAGTCCCTGTGTCAGTATGATATGAAACGTATACCTGCCCTTTTTCATAACCCGGCAGGGGCGGGTCGTCACTCCCAGTTCCGGCAGAAAAATCCCCGCTGCCATCCGCTCCAGAAACCGCTCCGTGACCTCCTGCCTGGTGCGCACCACATATTCCTTTTCATGGCCATGGCTCCCCTTCATCATCCGCTGGATCAGGTCTCCGTCATTGCTCAGAAGCAGCAGCCCTTCCGAATCTTTATCCAGCCGCCCGGCATAGGTGACACGCACCGGATAGCCAATCTCCTTTGTCACAATGCGGTCCACATACCGGTCCTTTTCCGTGCAGGTAACTCCCACCGGCTTATAATAAGCCAGTACCACCCGCGCTTTACGGCCGGCGACTGCCTTTCCGTCCACTGCCACCATGTCCCCCGGGCACACTTTGCCGCCCGCCTCTGCACACTGGCCGTTTATGCTCACCCGGCCCGCCGCGATCAGCCGGTCCGCATCCCTCCTGGAACACACGCCGCAGTGGGCCAGATATTTATTCAGCCGTATTTCTTCCCTGTCCATAGAGAACCCTCATTCCTTCGCCGGCCCTGATCGCCGGTCCCTTTATGCGTTCCCGCCGCCGGACTCCCGCAGCAGCCAGTACACGCCGTACCCCGGCATCTGAACGCCCTTTGCCGCCATACGCTTGCCGGTGATCAGGTCGGTATACATACCATCCTCTTCCGCAATCCAGGCCGTTTTCGGCGATTCGCTGAAATTAAACAGTGCCACCAGTTTTTCCCCGCCCTTTGTCCGCGCAAGTCCCAGGATGGAATCCTCCCAGGTATCCAGTGTCCACACATCCGCGCCGCCGTCAAACACTTCTCTGCTCTGCCTGATCTCTTCCAGTTTTCCGATGCCGGTAAACAGTCTCTCCTGCACCGTCCCGGCCTCTTTCCTCTTTTCCGCCAGTTCCCATGGGAAACGCCCTCTGTGCAGGTATCGGGAATCAGCCTGCTTATCGGGATCTTCGTGGTAGGTATAATCATTTTCCTGTCCGATCTCATCTCCGCTGTAGATAACGGGAATCCCTGACTGGGTGAACATATAGGCATGAAGCATCAGATCCAGCCTGACAGCCATCTCCAGTGCCGCCTCCTCCTTTTCATAGAGCGCCTTTTCAATACCGCAGAGGGACGCGGTTGTCCCGCAGAGTCTGGCATCCCCCGATACCGGATCAGAATTGTACAGTTCTCCTCTGGCAAAAGATCCCGGATACTGTCCCGTCAGGAAGTCATTGAGGTATTTCTTGTGGCTGACTTCCCCGATGCCAAACTGCATCAGCCAGCGGTAATCCAGCCCCCAACCGATATCGTCATGGCAGCGCAGATAATTGAGGAAAATATATTCCCGCGGCAGCCTGTTAACAATATCCATTTGCAGACGCAGCAGACGGACATCCCTCGTCGCCACACTGTTCCAGGTGGTCGCCATCGTCGTTACATTATAAAGCATGTGGCACTCCGGCTTTTCCACCGTGCCAAAATAAGGGGCCACCTTTTCCGGCTCCATCACCACCTCACCCAGCAGCAGCACGCCCGGGCATACGATTTCTCCGATCATACGCATCATGCGCACAATGGTATGTACCTGTGGCAGATTGCGGCAGGAAGTCCCCAGTTCCTTCCAGATATAAGGCACCGCATCCAGCCTGATGATATCAATCCCCCGATTGGCAAGATAAAGGAAATTGTACATCATCTCGTTAAATACACGGGGATTTTGATAGTTCAGATCCCATTGATACGGATAAAAAGTTGTCATCACATGGTAGCGGATATCATCCATCCATGTGAAATTGCCCGGCGCAGTGGTAGGAAATACCTGCGGAACCGTTTTTTCATACTCTGCCGGTATCTGACCGTTATCAAAAAAGAAGTAACGGCTCATATACTCCCCTTCTCCTGCCCTGGCCCTTCTGGCCCATTCGTGATCCTCTGAAGTATGGTTCATGACAAAATCCATACAGAGATTCAGTCCCTTTTTATGACAGGCATCTGCCAGGGCATCCAGATCTTCCATGGTTCCCAGATGCTCCTGCACCTTTCTGAAATCAGAAACCGCATATCCGCCGTCCGACCGGCCTTTCGGGGTATCCAGAAAAGGCATCAGATGAATGTAGTTTACCTGACACTGCATGAGATAATCGAGTTTTTTTTGTACCCCCTGCAGATCTTTGGCAAAATTGTCAATATAGAGCATCATGCCCAGCATATCATTCTTTTTATACCAGTCCGCCTTTTGCTCCCTCGCCTGGTCGCTTTTTTTCAGTGCCGCCTTGCGCGCTCCATAGTACCGGTACATCTCCTCACACAATTCCGCAAACATGTCTGAATTGTCATACAGCTCCATATAGAGCCAGCGCAACTCGTCATGATGCTTTTCCAATCGTTTCTGAAATATATTGTCTGCCTTCGCCATTTCCTATACTCACCCTTTCTTGATTGGTAACTGTCCAGACAGCCTGGACGTCACCTGCATCCGCCTCTTTTTTTATGCTTCCATCGTATAAATCTCATAGCCACCCGCAAGATCGGCCTGTATCCCGCCCGCAAGATCATACACCACATTGCTGAGCACATACTCACCCTGATTGACAAAAATCTCGATCAGATTCCGGTCCACATAAATATCCAGATGATAGCCCTCCCGCAGTTCCGGTGTCATAAACTGCATCCGATAATCCGTATGGGCACCAAATACATTGCTGCGGTCGGCGAAAATATGGCATCCCCGACGGAAGATCCAATAGCCTCCTATCCCGACAGACTCGGTATCCTCCATATCCAGACTTATCTTATAGCCCGCGTCATCCGCCTCTTCAGGCGAGTCAATCTTCCGCGAAAAGATATTGTCTGCATACGGATGCACCCTGAAGTAAATATGCCCGTCTTTTACCTCCACCACTCTGGGGATACTGAATATACCGGACCATTTTCCATCCACTGCCTCCGGCATCCGCATCCAGCCGATCATAACCCTGCGGCCTTCGGCGTCCACTGTCGTCTGCGCCGCATAAAGATCCATGCCATAGTCCACGAACTGATAGGCATCGGAAAAGCGCATCGTACATGTCTCCTCCTCAAAATCCACCCGCATACAGATATTCTGACTTGCATCCTTTTTTCCGTCCCGCATAATACGCATTGGAGAGAAAAGCAGAACCCCGCCGCCATCTGTCTCAAAATAATCCGGACATTCCCACATATCCCCCAGACCTCTGTTGCCGTCAGCAGAATTGACATAAGTCCAGTCCTGCAGGTCAGGACTCTTATAAAAAAGCAGCCTGCCCCTCCCGTCTCCGGTTTTGGTACCCAGGACCATATACCAGGCCTCTTTGCCTCTCCAGACTTTTGGGTCTCTGGTATCGGTCCTGTCACCGGGCGCCCCCTCCCCCATGGAAGGAATGACCACAGTTTTGCCCTGGAAATTGTCAAAAGAAAACCCGTCCCCGGAAGAAATCATAAGCTGCGACGCCTCATACTCATCGTCCGGACAGAAATGAATATTATCCCGGTCTGCCTGATGGTAATGAATCCCGGTATAATACAGATACATACGCCCTTCACACTCTACGGCGCTGCCGGAAAAACATCCGTTCTGATCCTCATACTTCGTGGGAAAAAGCGCAATCTCCTGGTGCTCCCAGTGAATCAGATCTGTGCTGACCGCATGCCCCCAATGCATGGTCCCCCACACCGGCGCATAAGGAAAACGCTGATAGAACATGTGGTATCTGCCTTTGTAATAAATAAAGCCGTTTGGATCATTAATCCAGTTGCCCGGCGCCTTCAAATGTATTTTATCCCTTTTCATAACTGCCTTTCCCTTCTTTTACTAAATCTATTATACAAGGAGAGGGTATTGTGTCAATACCCTCTCCTGATCCGGCGCCCACTTTCTGCAACAGTTGGGGCATCATGTTTTTTCACTTGTCAGACGATACGGGATCGCTTTGCCAAAGTCCGGTGCAAAGCCTCCTGCCATCTACTTCACCGCACCGGCAACCACGCCACCGATGATCTGCTTTTGCAGGGCCACATACAGAACCAGTATCGGCAGCACGCAGAGAAGCAGTCCGGCCATGATGGTGCCGTAATCCGCCGAATAGGTGCCATAGAAACTGTATGTAGACAAAGGCAGCGTCAGCAGTTTCTTATCAGTCAGCACCAGGGACGGCAGCAGAAAGTCGTTCCAGAATGCCAGGGAATTCAGAATCACCATCGTGGAGATAATCGGTTTAAGCAGCGGGAACACAATCAGGAAAAAAGTCTGCATATGTGTGCAGCCGTCAATGCAGCTGGCCTCTTCCAGTGCAATGGGGATATTTCCCTTGATAAAGCCGTGGAACATAAACACCGACATGGCCATGGAAAATCCGGTGTGCATAAAAATAAGGGTCAGTCTGTGATTCAGCACATTCAGCGTACCGCCGTAAATACTCACAAGCGGGATCATGATCGCCTGGAAGGGGATGATCATAGATGCCACCATCAGCGCAAATGTCAGGTCGGAAACCCTGTTTTTATTGCGGACGATATAGTATGCCAGCATCGACGCCAGCAATGTCACCAGCACGGTGGCACTGACGGTGACAAACAGCGAATTCTTAAAGGCATTGAGAAAATCCATCTGTACAAATGCCTTGACAAAGTTATCAAAAGAGAGGCCTTTGATCGTAAACAGCCAGGAAAAAGGATCTTTGATAATATCCCGCTTCTGTTTGAGGGAATTGATCACTACCATAAGGAACGGGAACATATAGGCGATAAAAATGATGACCAAAGCGGCAATGGCCAGCGTGTTTGTCAGTTTTCTTTTTGTTCCGCCAACGGTTGTCTGCTTCATTATGCTTCCACCTCCTGTTTTTTCGTGAAATATACCTGCAATCCACTGATCAGAGCCACTACGATAAACAATATCAGCGCTTCCGCCTGCCCGACACCGAACTGTCTGGATGTAAAGGCTTTCTCATACACATGCATGGCTGCCATCTCAGTCGTGCCATAAGGGCCGCCTGCCGTCAGGGAGAGATTTACGTCATACACCATAAATGCTCTGGATAAGGTAAGGAACAGGCAAATGGTAATGGAAGACATCATCAGCGGCATGATAATATGGGTCATCTGCGTCCAGCCCGAAGCACCGTCGATGCTGGCCGCCTCCATGACATCCTCACTCAGTCCCATGAAGCCCGCCACATAGATCAGAATCATGTAACCGGAAAGCTGCCATACCGTTACCAGCACCAGGGCCGCAAACGCCTTGCCCGGCGTAGACAACCAGGAAATGCCAAACAGGCTCCATCCTGTGGACTCTCCGATACTGACAAAGGCTCTGGAAAATACGAACTGCCATATGTATCCCAGTACGATGCCGCCGATCAGGTTCGGGGTAAAGAAACCTGCGCGGAAGAAATTCTGCCCTTTGATGCCTCTGGTCAGCAGATAGGCAATGGCAAAAGCAAGCACATTGACGAGCAGCACGACTACTATCACATACTCAAAGGTCAGGAGCAGAGAGGACCAGAACTGAGAATCCTTCACCACACCCACAAAGTTTCTAAAACCGATAAAGTTTTTGGTACTTGCCACACCGTCCCAGTCCGTCAGTGTCAGATATACACCATAGAGAAACGGGACGATCACGACTGCAAAAAAGCAGATCATACCCGGCAGTCCAAACATGCAGAAATCTTTTCCTTTCTGTTTTGATTTCATCTTTTCCACTCCTTTCTAATTCTGCTGTGCCCAATAGTCCTCAATGGTCCGGATCAACTCACTGCGATCGCTTCTGTCTGCCAGATATTTCTGCATGGCTGCGCCCAGTACTGCCCAGTGGTCATTGGGAACGATCACGGATGCATTAAACGCCCCACCTGACTGTACCCTTGCATAAATATCCGCGCTCAGAGGATCGGCAGGCTCATAAGGATTGTTGTGAAACGGCGGAATCACATTACAGGTCCTGACCAGCATCTGTTGTCCGATTTCAGAAAAAACAATCCAGTTCAGAAACTCTTTTGCGGCCGCCTGCTGGTTATCGCTGGCCACGATCCGGTCCACCATCACCTGCTTGGACGGGGATGCCTGTATCTGGCTGTTAGCAAAATCCGTCTCGTCATTATTCATAAAATAGGGCAGGAATCCATACTCATCCGTCTCTTCGGCTCCTGCCTCCGCCAGATTGGGCCATGCCCAGTTGCCGTTAAACCAAAATGCCGTCTTACCGTCTGCCAGATCAATGGCCATTTCGTCATAATCGGCGCCCAGCGGATCTCCCTGTGCCACGTTGTACGCTTTCAGGATATCAAACATATTAAGAAATTCCTGCAGCCGTCCATAGCTTTCCAGATCCAGTGTACCGGCCTTGATCTCTTCTATCTTCTGCTGTCCTCCCGGTGTGGTACCGTCATACAGTTCATAAATATACTGCAGATGATGTGCGCCCAGAGACCAGTCCTCTTTTGCCATCGAAACCGGTCTGCTGATGCCTGCTGCCTTCAGTTCTTCCAGAAGTGCCACAAATTCATCCTGTGTCCTGACAGAGGCCGGGTCAAATGCTCTTCCCAGCGCGTTTTCGATCACGGCCTTGTTATAGATAATGCCCCTTCCTTCAATGCAGAGGGGGAAACAGTAGACTTTGCCGTTTACTTCCGTCAGATATTCCTCTGCCTGCGCTGTCCATGGTTCGCCGGACAGGTCAGCGGCCTTTTCCTCCGCCAGTGCAATCACATCTGTCGTATCCAGGATGGCCAGTGTCGGCGGATTCCCTGAATTATAGAGACTCACCACTTTCGTGTACGGCGAATCACCGTCCGTCACCGGCATGACCTCCACATGTACACCTGATTTCTCCTCGTAGGCCGCACTCATCTTCTCAAGCGCCACCTGGATCTCAGCTTTTGAATTCAGCAGTGTGATACTGGTTCCCGCAAGGGAACTGTCATACTGAAAGGAATCCACAGACGTGTCGATGGGGACCTCCTTTGCCACTTCGTTGGGATCATCCGGATCACTTGCAAACCCGAATGTGCATCCGGTCAGCGCAGTTACCAGAAGAGTCGTTGTCAGTGCTGACGCAATGACTTTTCCCGAAACCTTTCTTTTCATGCAATTTTCCTCCTTCTTTTCCATTCTCCGTCTCTTTCCTTGCACGTATAATCGGTTAAGTAACCGGTTACTTTTCGGTTTTATAGTAGCATACTGTCAATATTTCCGTCAATACCCAAGAAAATTTTCATTACTTTGCATAATTTTCGCCATATATGCTTGTGAACCTTTTACAAAACCGGTTACTTACTCACATAATAACCGGTTACTTGTTGAACTTGTCCTGATATTTTGCTATACTGAAACGGAAGTAAGAATGACAGGTTCCAAGAGGCTTTTATATGAGTAAGAAAAAAAACGTAACTTTTGACGACATTGCGAAGTTTACAAATTTTTCAAAAACCACCATTTCCAGATATTTTAATGACCCCGATTCTCTTACGCTGGAGAATCAGGCCATCATATCCCATGCTCTGGAAGAATTAAACTACAAAGAAAACAAAGTGGCAAAAATTCTTGCAAACGGCAAAACCGAGTTTATCGGTATCATCATTCCCAGTCTGTTTAATCACTACTATTCCGAGATGCTCAATCAGATCCTGCTGACCTACGAAACATTCGGCTATAAATTCCTTGTCTTTGTGGGCAATGAGCGGGAAGAGACGGAGCGTCGTTACATCGAAGAACTGATGGCATATAAAATAGAAGGGATGATTATTTTAAGCTATACGCTCTCTTCCCGGGAACTGGCCGGATTGCAGATCCCCATTGTGACAATCGAGCGGGAGGACGAATATGTATGCAGTGTCAATACGGACAACTATATGGGCGCCGTCCAGGCCGTCAGTCTGCTCGCCGGTAAAGGCTGCGATGTCCTGATCCATACCAACTCTCCCATCTCATCCAATCTGCCTGCCTATGGCCGAATCCGCGGTTTTCTGGATGTCTGCCTGGAAAAAAATCTCAGACACCAGATCCTTTACAAACCGTTTGCACATAATTATGACCTTACCCAGATCTATCTGCAGGAAATACTGGATGAACTGGAAACAAAATACAAAGGCATGAAAAAAGGCATTTTCGTCTCCAACGATGACCATGCCAATATTTTGCTGAATCTTCTGGTACGCAAATATGGCAGACTGCCGGATGACTATCTTATCATCGGCTTTGACAACTCCCCTGTTTCCACCGGGGCAGTCTTTCCCATCTCTACCGTGGGGCAGCAGATTGACAGAATCGCCTATGAGGCGGTAAAACTGCTGGTAGACTTGATGAACGAACGCAAAAAAAGAAGACCGGTTCCCTTAAGGGAGCCGATCCATAAAGTGGTGCCACCGGTACTGCTCAGAAGGGCGACCACAGAAGATCATTCTGAGTGAGGCCTTTTGGCGACCGCTTTCGTGGCAATCACGGCCACGCCTGTTCCGGCTGTGTCTTCCAGCAGGATATCCCCCGGCTTTACGGGGGCAGCCGCCACAAGGGCATTGATCTCTTTCATACAGGCAAATATCTTTTCTTTGGGAATATCCGCTTTTGTCCTGACGGAGACGACAGGACAGGCGCCCCCTTCCACCCTGACTGTGGAGGTTACGATACGGGTGGGATTTGTCACCTCTTTCGCCGCATAGTCCCTGCCTCTTTGGCAGGTATAACCGGTGATTTCCACAACAGTCCCGCCCTCCATCGCAGCAGTGATCAGACAGCCCAGGGGACAGCCGATACAGGTCAGTTCTCTCTTTTCCATCCTCTTCCTCTCACCCCTCTTCCACAGCGATCACAATACTGCGCAGGCCGCTTTGCGCCAGGCATTTTTCTCTTGGAAGGAGAATCTCTTCCATTTCCCCCGGCTTTATCATCTTTTTCCTTTTGTGCAGCACAAGTTTGCCATCACAGCGAACCGTGAGCAATGCCTCTTTATAGATACGATCCACCCGAAATCGCACAGGCAGCCGCTCCGCCATACGTGTTATGTCGATTCGTCCGGGCACGCAATAGCGCACCCCCCTGCCGGCCACAACCGAAACCGCGCCTTCGCACTCCGGCAAAAGGCCACGGACGAATCTGGCGGCATTTTCCCCGGCCCGCGCCGCTTCTTCCGATACATAATCGACCAGATCGTGCACATGGAGCACATTCCCACAGGCGAACACGCCTGGTATGTTTGTCTCCAGGCTCTCATTAACCACCGGGCCCGCGGTGATCCGGTCCATTTCCACTCCCATTGAGCGGGATAGTTCGTTTTCCGGGATCAGGCCCACGGATAACAGCAGCGTATCACAGGCATAGTCCTCCTCCGTACCGGGTATGGGTCTGCCGCTTTCATCCACCCGGGCCAGTGTGACACCCTCCAGCCGCTCTCGGCCCCGGATATCGACCACGGTATGGCAGAGTTTCAGGGGAATCCCGTAATCTTCCAGGCACTGAACGACATTGCGCTGCAGGCCGCCGCAGTACGGCAGCCTCTCTGCCACGACCTTCACCTTTGCCCCTTCCAGTGTCATCCGGCGGGCCATGATCAGGCCGATATCACCGGAGCCAAGGATCACGACCTCTCTGCCGGGCATATACCCCTCCATATTCACAAGACGCTGGGCCGTTCCCGCGGAAAATATGCCCGCCGGGCGATATCCCGGAATCTGCAGGGCGCCTCTGGCCCTCTCCCGACAGCCCATCGCCAGAATCACGGCGCCGGCTCTGATCCGGAACATGCCTTTTTTGTGGTTCATGGCTGTCACTACTTTATCGCTGCCGATCTCAAGCACCATCGTGTCAATCTCGCAGGGGATTCCCAGCTGCCGGGCCATCGCAAGAAAACGGCCCGCATATTCCGGACCGGTCAGCTCCTCCTGAAAAGTATGCAGGCCGAAGCCATTATGGATACACTGATTTAAGATGCCGCCCATCTCCCTGTCCCGTTCAAGGATCAGGATATCGCCGGCGCCCGCCTTTTTGGCTGCCACGGCGGCGGCCAGACCGGCAGGGCCGCCGCCCACGATCACAATATCATATGCTCTCACAGATTATCTCCCATCCTGCTGCTCTCTAAAACATGCCCGCCTTTCGTCCGCCCTGTCACAATAGCGGAGGCGCCGCCTGCCTTGGTAATCTCCTCCACCGGCAGGGAAAGCTCCCGGCTGAGTATCTCCATCACCCTGGGGCTACAAAAGCCTGCCTGGCACCGGCCCATCCCGGCCCGTGTCCGCCTTTTGATCCCGTCCAGGGACCTGGCTCCCAGCGGCCTGCGGATGGCATCCACGATTTCTCCTTCCGTCACGCCCTCACAGCGACAGATAATCTTCCCGTAAGCCGGTTCCCTGCAAATCAGTTCGTTTCTCTCTGCCATCTCCAGACGGGCAGGGTTTAAAATGCCTGTTCTCTGTGCCCTGAAATCTGTCTTTTTGTGCAGATGCAGCCGCCCCCGCACAATATCTGCTACCATCTCGCCGATGGCCGGCGCGCTGGAGAGTCCCGGTGATTCTATGCCTGCCGCATCCACAAAGCCTTCTGCATCTTTGGGCTCACCGATGATAAAGGCATGGCCGTCCTCATGGGCACGCAGACCGGCAAACGATGTGATCACCTGCGCCAGCGGAAGATCTTTTACAGTCAGGGCAGCCCGGGCAGCCACCTCTTCCAGGCCTTCCCTCGTGGTGTTGACACCTTCCTTATCCCCGATATCGGCAGCCGTGGGGCCAACAATCAGATTGCCATGGACCGTGGGCGAGACGAGCACGCCCTTTCCCAGACGGCCGGGCATCATAAATATGGTATGACGCACATGTGTCCCCTCACTGCGATCCAGCAGACAATATTCTCCCTTTCTGGGCGTAATATGAATCTTATCTTCGCTGACCATATTGTGAAAGACATCGGCATAGACGCCGGCGGCATTGACAACGCAGCGGCTTTCCACGGCGCCGTTTTCCGTCTCTGTGAGGTAGTGGTCTCCGGCCCGCCCAATGCTGTTTACTTTTGTGTTAAACCGAAACTCCACACCGTTGACAACGGCATTTTCCGCCAGTGCTATGGTCAACAGAAAGGGACAAATAATACCGCCAGTGGGCGCATAAAGGGCGCCCGCCAGTCCCTCCTGTAAATGCGGTTCCATTAAAAGCGCTTCTTCGCCGGAGAGAAGACGCAGCCCCTTTACATTGTTTGCAAGCCCCCGCTCATAAAGAGCCTGCAGCGCCGGCATCTCTCCGGCATCCAGGCAGACGACGAGGGAACCGTTCCTCCGGAAAGGGAAGTCCAGTTCCCGCGACAGTTCCTCCATCCTTTCATTTCCCCTGACGTTCAGCCGGGCCATCAAAGAACCTGCCGGCGCATCATACCCCGCATGGATGATCGCGCTGTTGGCCTTGGAAGTCCCACAGCACACATCCTCACACCTCTCAATCACGCAGGCGCTGACTTCATATCTGGACAATTCTCTTGCCACGGCGCATCCGACCACGCCCGCGCCTATGATACATACATCATACATCATTTCCTGTTCCACCTGTCACACTTTCAGTCTGCCCAGCCACGGGCACATGCCACAGCCCGGCTCCAGCCGCTGACCGCGGCTTCTCTGGCATCCCGCTCCATCTGCGGCATAAATATGCGGTCCCTCTGGCAGTTGTCCCTTACCTCTTCCCGGCTCTTCCAGTATCCCACTGCCAGGCCGGCCAGATAGGCGGCGCCCATGGCTGTCGTTTCCACACACACCGGCCGTTCCACCGGAGCGCCGGTGATATCCGCCTGGAACTGCATCAGGAACTGATTGGCAGATGCACCGCCGTCCGCTTTCAGCGCGCGCAGAGTAATCCCCGAATCGGCCTGCATGGCAGTGATCACATCATTGACCTGATAGGCCAGGGATTCCAGCGTGGCGCGGACGATATGACAGCGGTTGACACCTCTGGTAATGCCCACGATCGTCCCTCTCGCATATTGATCCCAATGCGGCGCCCCCAGACCGGTAAAGGCAGGCACCACATAGCACCCGTTGGTATCTTTGACCTGGAGTGCCATCTTCTCACTGTCTGCGGAAGTGTCAATCAGACGCATTTCATCACGCAGCCACTGAATTGCCGCACCGGCCACAAATATGGAACCTTCCAGTGCATATGTCACCTTGCCATCCAGTCCCCAGGCAATGGTCGTCACCAGACCGTTTGCGGAATACACCGGTTTTTCCCCGGTATTCATCAAGAGGAAGCAGCCGGTACCATAGGTATTTTTGGCATCACCCGGGGTAAAGCAGGTCTGCCCGAACAGGGCGGCCTGCTGATCACCTGCCACACCGGCGATGGGGATGGGCCCGCCAAAGAAAGCGGCATCCGCCTCACCATAGATATAGCTTGAAGGCTTTACCTGCGGCAGCATACAGGCCGGGATACCCAGTTCATCCAGGATTTCCGGATCCCATTGCAGTTTTTGGATATCAAAGAGCATCGTCCGGGAAGCATTGGAATAATCAGTCACATGTACCCTGCCTTTTGTCAGCTTCCAGACCAGCCAGGTATCCACAGTGCCAAACAATAGCCTGCCTGCCAGTGCCTTTTCCCTTGCCCCTTCCACATGGTCCAGAATCCACTTTATCTTCGTGGCGGAAAAATAAGCATCAATCACCAGTCCCGTCCGGCGGCGCAAAAGATCCGTCAGTCCCTTTTCCTTCAGCCTGTCACAATATTTCGATGTGCGCCGGCACTGCCAGACAATGGCATGATACACCGGCTCCCCCGTCTCTTTGTCCCAGACGATGGCTGTCTCTCTTTGGTTGGTGATGCCAATGGCAGCGATATCAGCTGCCGATGCTCCGATCTTGGACATGGCCTCCACAGCCACCCCCAGCTGGGTGGACCAGATCTCTCCGCCGTCATGCTCGACCCAGCCCGGTTTCGGAAAATATTGGGTAAATTCTTTCTGGGCCGCACTGCATACTTCTCCCTTTTTGTTAAACAGGATACAGCGACTGCTTGTGGTTCCGGCATCCAGTGCCATAACATAGTTTGCCATGCTCCGCTCCCCTTCTCTTACCTTATTTTATCTGTCTGCTTTGCTCTGCCAGTTCTCATCCCGCTCTTTGCTGGAAGCCGTTGCCTTTGTCAGCTGCAGCACGATCTCACTGAAATACCGCTCCGGCACATCCGACAGAAAGCAGGCTTTCTTATCATCTGCTTCATCATATACATAACTCCCGTGCTCCACGCTGCCTGCCGGATAGAATCTGGCATCATAGACTGTGATGTCCTCATTTTCCCCGCCGACGAAGCTGCCGGAAAAATGCAGTTCCACACCCAGTCCGTTTTCCGCATCCTCACGATAATACGTATGGAATCCACCACCGTCCTGTACCGAGCCCCGATACCAGCCCTGTGCCAGCAGTTTCCCGCCCAGGGAAAGGTCATTGAGAATCATACCGCCAAAACGGTTCAGTGACTTGCCGGCGGCTTCCTCCTGGGTCCGGCGGTAAATCTCACGTTTTAGCTGTTCGATGGGCTGTGTGATTTCATAATCTTCCAGTTGTTCCTTCCAGACAACCCGGGATTCGTCTGTCAGTTCCAGGGGGTGCACCAGTCCGATGCTGCCCGTCTCCGGCAGACTGTATTCCTCTTCGTCCTCAGTATTAAATGAGCCATCCTCCATATAGCGGAAACTCTGCTTCAGTTCATGGTTTTCATAGACGCCCCAGATCAGGCCGATGGCAAACTGATGCATAATGGGATTTTTGACAAACAATTCCCGCCAGGCCGCCACTTCCCACTCCCTGCCGACGGAAAGCGCCAGTTCCAGCCGTGCCTTCTGGCTGGATATGGTGGCTTTCATCTGTTTTTTCATCTCTTTGAAAGATTCATAGGCCGCCTTGGCCTTCTGCTCCTCATCCCGCTTTCCGGGCGCGGGCATATTTTTAAGTTTTTTCCCGCTCTCGTCACAGATTTCCATTTCCAGCGCCGGTGTTACCCGCACAATGAACTTACGTTCGCCATAATCAAAGCAGCGCTGCATCTTTTCATCAAACCCCAGATCAGGAACGATCCTGTCCGCCAGCGCTTCTCTGGAAAGCCCCAGCTGAGAAGCCGCAAATTCCAGTGCCTTACCGGCTGCGGTCTTCACCTGGCGGAACTTGAACTTTCTGGCAATGCCATCCACAAGCAGCAGCGCCTGCGGCAGCGGATTCAGTGCCAGGGCGCAGACTGCTTCCGCGGCAATGGCGCCTCTGGCATGCGCCGGCCACTCCTGGATCTGCCGATGCAGTCTGCCAATGATATCCGCGCCTCCGTGAATGGCAGTGGCATAGAGCACCCAGCGCTTCTTTGCTTCCGCACCGGTCTCCATCCATTTGTCAAAAAGCTGTCCCATATAGACAGCCAGATCTTCTTCCTCCAGCTCTGCCGCCAGCTTCGCGGCATCCTGATTCACTCCCGGCCTGTTCATGGAAGCATAACAGAGCAAAATCGCCTGCAGGTATTCCTCTTCTGCCGGCTGCTGATTCTTCCTGCGCACCGCACAAAAAGGCGTCCCATAAGCCCAGGCCAGGGAACGTTTCTTGCCCCCTTTATGCACGCTTTTGACGATATCGGCCTGCGAAATCTCCTGCGCCGCACTCTGGCCCTGCACAAAGAGGCCTGTCAGCAAAGCCCGTACCTTGGCATTTTTCTCTTTTTCCCAGACTTCCTCCAGCTTTAGCCGGTAGCCTTCCTCATCCCAGGATAACAGGATACGGATCGCCATTTCCCGCTCTCCCCCTTTTTTGGAAGAGAGCAGTGACAGCACATCCGCCTCCCATTCCCTGTGGGCCTTCAGCATCTCTTCCAGCCTCTCCCGCACCTGTTTGGAACCGTCCTTCGTATAGGAAAGAAGTTCTTCGTGTCCCTCTTCCTTGCATGCGCTCAGAATCCGCAGGCCAAGACAGCGGCCTGTCACATCCGCCTGTCTGAAAGTTGTCACCAGCTCTTCCTTATGATCCCGCCAATAGTTCTGAAATACGGCCTGGGCCTCTTCCTCTATCGCACTGCGCCAACGCTCCGTAAACAGGATGTCATAAATCAGAGAATAGGCTTTTAACTGATGAGCCATATCCAGTTTTTCCTCTTCCAGCATCGCAAATACTTCTCTTACCTTCTCTCTGTTCACATCGACGTTCACAAGCATACGGTTAAATACATAGCCGGCTTCCCGGCATATAAGTACAATCAGGCATCTGCGGACAAAGTCATCCTTTCCATAAGAAGCCATATAAGGCTCCAGTGCCTGGTATTCCACCGCACCCACATAATGAGAGACAATCTTAAACTGATTCTCCAGCAGATACAGATTTTCCAGACTGCCATTGCCCATCAGATACTTCTTCACATCGCCGCGGACAGGGATATCGTCGGGAAAGATCACGTTCAGTATCTGTCTGCGCCGCCTGTCTTTATCATTTGCCAGCAGCTGCTGATGAAGTGCTTTATCCTGTTCATGGATGATTTCCAGCATCAGTGCCGCCGCGGTCAGATCCGCGCCCCGGTAATAGGTGAGAAAAGCCTCCCGGTTAGCCCCGAACTGATAACCAAGCAGTCTTTTATTCTTACGGGAAACGGCCCAGCTGATATAAGCGGCAGGGTCAATACCAAAATATACATCAAAACTGCCGCCTCGCCCATGCAGATCGTATCTGATATCCATCTCTTCCATCGCTGACAGTGCGCCCTTTACATGAGCCGACAGCGCGATGGAGACAACATTTTTAAGCCGCACCGACAGGGTAAAATTGGCAAAGGCACATCCGCACAACAGTTTCATCAGAAAACTGCTCACGCTCTGTTTCCTGGCCAGTTCCCTGGCCCGCTCACTCACCCGGTTCTGGTTGACCGCATCCATGATCAGCGCCAGATCTTTAGCATCAATCTGGCCGGTAAAAAGATTCTCCAGGCTGTCTATAATCAGATCCTCATAAGCTCTCAGCAAGTCTCTGTCACTGTCTTTGACCGCATAGGCCGGCCCGCTGTTCCCCGCCGAAAACAGCCTGCTCACCGACTGCAGTATCCCCGTCTTCTCCCCGCCTGACTGGGCCATATCCGGCCGATATCTCGCCTCCGGATAGCAGATCCAGAAATATACGGTATATAAAATCAACAGACCGTTATCCGGGCTGCTCTTATGATGTGCCATGGCCTTTTTCACATGAGCGGCATCACCCAGCGCCAGCTTCTTCAGTCGCTCCAGCATATATGTCCTGATCCAGTGTACATTCTCCCCTACCATCTCAGCCATCAGGGATACGATCTGATCCGCCGGAAAGATACCTTCCATATCTTTATTGGAATAATAGGACAGTACATCCGACGGGAACAGACTGCTCATGGTAGATTTGCCCACCGCAAATACGACCGCGAACAGCTTTTGCACCTCCTCCTTCCTGCCACGGTGTATCATCTTACGGAACGTAATGCGGAAATCATCCTTGACTGCGTCAGATAACGCGGAAAGGTCATGAAAGGAAAGCCCGGCAAGAGCCTCCTCTCCCACTGCCCCTGTCAGATAATCCTGCGCGGTCAATATCTCTTTCTCCGATACATGCAATCCCTCCAGAAGCTCCACCATCTTCCGCATCTGGATATCCTGCGGTTGCATCATAGTTCGTTACCTCCTCTATAGTATTCATTTGCTTCATCCCACATGATCCTCTGTCGGCAGAGAATCAGATATTGATTGATCTTTCCATATAACGCCGCCATCTCATCCTCTGTGCGGACTGTCTGATGGCGCCGCATGTCAATGCCCTCTCTCAATCCGGCAAGCTGACGGGACAGTCCTGACAATCCGAATGATTCGGCCGCATCCCGCAGCCTGTCCATGGCTTCCAGTGTACTGTCATGGACTGTATTAAGTCCGCTCTGACAGATCTCTTCCATCAGTGACGATGCCTCCTGCGTCACCGTTTTCACCATGGCTATGCTCTCGCTGTCCCATTCCCTGCCGCTCTCGCACACTTCCTTCTCCGCGTTAGCCAGAGCCGGCAGTTCTTTTTCCGCAAACAGCGCCAGCGGATACATCCGTATTCGGCCCTTATGCAGATAAATGCGGCCCAGGAAGCAGGGCAGCCGCTCCTTATCTGTCACAGATTTTTCTGCGCAGGCGGCCTGCTGCCATCTGCTGACAAAGCGTTCCAGATAGCGGATTGTCTCGGATTCCCGCTTGGAATACGCCACCTCCACAATGACTTCTCTGCCCCGCTCATCCAAAAGCGGCAGAGAAAATACCTGCTCCGTATCCGAAAATGCCGCCTGCCCCATATCCGCCGGCCGGATAAAGACGGGCTCACCGCTCTGTGGCTCTTGCTCCCATCCGTCCTCTTTCTCCGTATCACATACAGGTATTCTTTCCTGAAACAGAGAAAGAAAATCTTCATAATACCAGTTCTTCAGCAACTCTTCTGTCAGAATGCGCACCCCCATGCGCTCTCCCTTCGTCTCTGCGGAAGATGACAACCTTCTACGCGCATCCGCTTTGGCCCCTTTTAAGCAGAGCCTGGAAGCTGCCAGTTCCGACAACGCACCATTTAGCTCCCATGGCATCTGGCTGTATGCGCCACCCCGGCGCTTTTGCGTACCTTCATAAAAAACCGGCCTGGCATTTGTATAAGTATACCATTTTCCCTCTGTCTCTTCCAGGAAATATATCGTCTCTCCCGCATAACCGCTTGCGCTTGCAAACTGTTCCATCGTTATGCCGGTCAGATGCAGTTCTCCCACTTCTCTGTACTGTGCCCGGAATGCCCCGGCAAAAGGGGCAATTTCTTTTGCACTTTCCGCTGCCATAATCTTGCATACATCCAGATAAAGATCTGTCAGCCTCTGCAAAAATTCGGCGAGGCGGAAAGAAGCCGCCCGTCTGAAATATCTGCCACACATATCCGCCAGTGCCCGATAAGCCCCTTCCATCCGTGCCAGCCCCACATTATGACTGATAACCGCCATCCGCTCCATATCCTGCAGGATATCTTCCGCCGCTCTGGCCAGCCCGGTGTCAAGCAGGCTTTCCAGAATATATTTCATTTTTTCCCCGGCCTCTCTGACAGCACACAGGTCAAAGTCCGGCTGCTGCGTCTCTTCCTCTTCTATATCACGGCGGGTAAACACTCCCGCCTGGTACTGACACCACAAAATAGCCTCTGCCTTATGGCTGCAGAGTTCTTTTTTATGACAGGTACAACTTGAATAGGAAAGAGGAGAGAGCAGCTTCACCGTAGCACCCCCGGCAGGCAGTGTCAGCATGATCACCGATGTCTCCCGGATCTGCGGTGTGGCTCCCAGCCGGATCTGCGCCGCAAACTGCCGGAAGGCCCGGCTGCCCATGACACGTCTGGCCTTCTGCATGGGAAACTCTCTGATTTCCTGCCAGAGCGCTTCATGCCCCGGGGAACCAGCGTTTTCCGCATCGCCGGTTCCCGCTGTCTGGTCAGGCATCCCCTGCTCTGCCTTTGCCTGCCGGTCGCCGGCTGTCAGCTGCTTTTGCAAAACCAAAATGGCCTGTATCACATGGCGGCAGATGCTGACAGAAGGACAGCTGCACCCACTCTCAGGCAGCGGACAGCGAATCGTTACCGTCGCCTCTCCCACCATAACCTGCGCCTCATCCCCCATATCGACAATCTGCGCCTGTACCGATTCCATATCTTTATGTGCCCGTTTGACGGTTCCTTTATTGGACAGGCCGATCAGATAATCCTCATCCGCACCGGCCAGTATCTGATTCCAGTCTCTCATCCCATTATCTTCCCCATCCACTCCGACAACTCCTCCGGCGTCATGGCGGCCACATGGGCTCCCATCCCCGCCAGCACACCCGCTGCCTGTCTGTCATAGCAGGCAACGGCGTCCATATCCAGCGCGGTCAGCACAAGCAGTCTGGCACCACTCTCTATGATCCCTTTGCTGACTCCATACAGATTCTGATAGCCGCCGCCCTCATACAGATCGGTAATCAAAATCAGCAGCGTACGGAAAGGGAAGTCAATCAGCCCTTCACAATACTGCAGGGCACCGGCGATATTGGTCCCGCCGCCAAGCTGAATACTCATCAATGTCTCCACCGGATCTTCCACATAGCCGCTCAGATCCACCACTGAGGTATCAAAGATGACCAGCTTCGTCTCCAGCATCGGCAGTTTGGCAAAGATGCCTGCCATAACCGCACTGTGGATCACCGAATCCAGCATGGAACCGCTCTCATCCACACAGATGATAACACGCCATTTATGATATCGTTTCAGCCGGGAATGAAAGCAGACCTGTTGCAGCACGATCTGCCCTCTCTCAGTATCATAATGTTTCAGATTCCGGCGGATGGTCTTTCTGATATCCAGATTGCGGGCGGATTTGACCGGACTGCTGGATGTCTTATCCAGCCTGCCCACCAGACAGCGGCGCATATCCTTTTCCAGCTTCTCTGTCAGTTCCTGTGCCACCTTGCGCACAATCTCCCGGGCCAGTTCCAGAACTTCGCCCTTCATCATATGTTTCAGTCCCAGAATGGTTTTTAAAAGAGCCTGGTTTGGTTCCAGTTTTCTGAGCACTTGTGGGTCTGTGAGCAGTTCATTCATTCCATACCGCTCCAGTGCATGTTTTTCCATAATCTCCACAGTGCGGCGTGGAAAGAGTTTGCGCATTTTCCCGATCCAGGAGGGTACGGTCAGACTGGACGCCTCTTTGCCGCCCTTTCTCTCTTTGCGGATCTCCTGCTGCTCTCCGTACTCCCGCTCATAGAGAAAGTCCAGCACATCCTCCATTTCCATGTACCGGACACTGTCTCCGGAAAATGAGATCTGACCCTGCGCAGATCTGCCCAGCATCAGTCGCCATCTGTTCAGTATCTCCTGATCGTCAGCCATCTTTCCCTCCTTCCAGATCGGCCATCACATGCTGATCCAGCGCTTTCCCGTACGCATACCATGCAGGCAGCACTTCGCGGCCCTCCTGCAGTGCACGGCCACTCTTTCCGTGCAGCTTTGCGGCCTGCGCAGCGATCCTGTCAATCTCTCCCGGTGTAAAATACCCAAAGGCCATCCGCAGTTCCGGCAGCAGTTCCATAAACGACTCGCCGTCCACGCTGCCCAGAAAAGAATCCAGCATCCGCAAAAATGCATCGCCGATAAAGACCAGATCCCGGGCGGTAAAAAACAGACCTCTGAAAAAATGGGCAGTCTTTAAAAGCTGCTCATAAGTACCCGTCAGATATCCCCGGCAAACTCTCTCCACCTCCCCGGCATCCTGTCTGCCGCAGCCATACAAAATCCCATGGATACAGCCATCCAGTCCCGGATGCAGTTCCCGGTCAAGGAGCATGGCAGAAAGCGCCTCAAAATAAGCCTCCTGCAGTTCCTGACACTCCCGTCCCGTAATCTGGTACAGCAATTTACAGGTATTCATGCACGCGGCGCTGTCTTCCTCCTTGATCCTTGTCATGGAAGGCAACAGCATAATCAGCTTCTGGCAGCAGATCTGTGTGAGGACATCCAGCCGCAGTGCTGTTTTATAAAGGCTCTGCAGCCGCTGCATATCCATAAAATATTCCAGTGCCCGCGTCAGGGACTTAAAATCCGTATCCGCCTGCAGTACCTCACAGACCCTGTCATAGACAGGTGTCATCTGCGACTCCAGCCCCATCTCAAATACCTGTGTCAGAAGCAGCGCGCCCGCCTGGGCATCCGTTTCCCGGGAAAGCTGCTGTCTTACCAAAGTGACGGACACTTCCTCGATATTTCCCCCATACACCGAAACATCAATCAGCGCCGACGACACCTGCGCACTCCATTTATATTTCCAAATCTCCCGGATCAGGTTCCGGTCCTTTTTTTGCTGTAAATTGGGTCCTTTGACCCGCCGCGCAAAGGATGTGTGCAAAAACAGGGTCCGGTGAAAAAACATGCTCATCCGCCGGTGTTTTTCCGAGGAAAACAGGGACAATGTCACTTCCGTTTCCAGGATAGAACGGAATTTAATTCCCAGGAGACGGCACTGTTCTTCAAAATCCAGCACAACCGGCGGCAACGCCGCACCGCTGCCCAGCTTCCCCATCCCCTGTCCCCGCATCTGCTCCTGCAGGATACGCAGGGGACGGTCAGTAGCCAGCGTGCACTCTCCTTTGATAAAGGCAGACAGCACCGCATCTTTCAGTTCATAGGCCCCCGGCTCCGGTTTCCTGCGCAGACTGGCAAGTCCCTCTGCCATCTGCATAGCACAGATATCATCAAACGTGGAGAGCAGTTCTGACTTTTTGCGCGCCGCCCTGCCCGTGGAGACGATCAGATCCAGTACTGCGTCATGATAAGGCTGCCCGCCGGCAGTAAGCCCCTGCCAGATCTTCTGATAAAAGCCCGGATAAGGCATACCGCTGGCATAACCGTTGAGGGCATCGGCCGCTTCCATGGTATAGGGCATCAGATAAACTTCCTGATCCTGTCCGGGAATCTTTGCCGCCCCCGTTTCCCGGATCTTTCCCTCTTTCACCAGCGTCTGCAGCGCCGGTGTGTGAAACCCGCCCGTGACTACCACAATGCCGCCGCATCCATCCCCGTCCTTGCCGTCCCCATTTTTCCTCTGCTGCTTTTCTGCCCGCGCAAGAATCTGCGCTGCCATAAACGCCTCCCGGGCCAGACACCCTTCTCCGATCAGTTCTTCCTCCGGTGCATCCGCCCGGGCCAGTGTACAGTATTCATTCAGATGAGAAAACCAGGTCTCGCTGTCCTCGCGGATGCCTTTTACCTCGAAATATTTTTCCCAGAATTCATCAAAACTCCGCAATCCGGCTTTCTGACTGAGGCGCTGCAGATACGTACTGCGTGAAAGCAGGTAATCGTCATTGTAATTGGGCTTTTCTCTTTGCTGCAAGAGCCCCTTTCCTTCCTGCGTGGCCGCCAGTATCTCCCCGTAGGGCAGATCAATAAAGGCAGTCTCTATCCCGAGCCTCCTGCCTTCCCGCAGCGCCGCCAGCTCCGGCGAATAGTCCAGAAAAGGATAATAACAACGGTAATGTCCTTTCCGCTCAGAGAGTTGCCCTGTCCGGTCCCGATAAGAGTAATAAACCGCAAAAGGCGCCCTGGTCTCTTCATCTGTCATCACAGGGATCAGGCTGTCCGCATTGCAGGGGCCTTCGATCAGAATCAGAGAAGGCCTTTGCTTTTCAATGATCTGTTTCACATGCCAGGCACAGGCAGGACTGTGATGCCGGATGGGAAGAAAGGTTATTTCAGCCATTTCTTTGCTTCGTAGTATCGTTTCCATACCCCGCCCTCTTTGTCACTCCGATCCCGGATCACCGTATTAAAATATGCCTTTACCTTTTCCAGGTCATCCTTGTTTTCTTTGGAAATGGCACCTACCAGATTTTGTACCAGTGTATCCACACTGATCTGACCACCGCCGTAATAATAACCGGCAATCATCGTCTGATAATAGACGGAAACGGCTTCCGCCGTACTCATAACCGCTGCCGGTCTGTCGATCCGGTGTCCGTAAGAAGATACGCCTTCCCGCAATTCATGATACGTGGATGCCAGCAATTCCGCCACATCTTCATCGGCCTCCATCTCAATCTGTGATGCGGCGGCCAGCGCGCCTACCTCCTTTAAAATAATCTCCTTTTCCAGGGCCGCTTCCCGCACCGGCATCACTGTCTCAAAATTAAAGCGCCTCTTCAGGGCGCTGCTCATCTCATTGACACCCTTATCTCTCGTATTAGCCGTGCCGATCACGTTAAAACCCGGCCTGGCAAATAAAAAGCTTCCATCTTCAAGCTCCGGGACATTGAGCACCTTATCACTGAGTACGCTGATCAGGGAATCCTGTATCTCTGCCGGTGTCCTTGTGATCTCCTCAAACCGGGTCAGAATCCCCTTTTCCATTCCTATGTATAAAGGCGCCGGCACCAGCGCCTCCCGCACTGGTCCTTTGGCCAGCAGCAGGGCATAATTCCAGGAGTATTTGATCATGTCCTCTGTCGTCCCCGCCGTCCCCTGGATCGTATTGGTGCTGCAGCCGCTGATCGCGGCGGAAAGCAGTTCCGAAAGCATGGTCTTGGCCGTCCCCGGCTCTCCCACCAGCATCAGCCCCCGGTTGCCTGCCAGTGTCACGATGCACCGCTCTACCAGTGCATCATTGCCAAAGTATTTCTTTTCGATCAGATAAGTCTTTCCGTTATATTCCAGTGGCTTCCTGGCTCCCAGGATAAAGGTCCGCACCGCCTCCGGTGACATCTGCCAGTTTACGGGACGTTTCCCCTGATCATGCGCCCGCAGCGCCTCCAGTTCCTCCGCATACCGCACTTCCACCGGCGGCTTAATCAGTTTTTGTGTTTCCATTGTGTCTCCTATTCCAGTTCCGCATCCTCCTTCCGCGACCTCTGCTCCGGATCTCTTTCGGCTGCTTCCGCATCCGTAAGCGATCCTGGTCCCGTACGGCGGATGCTGTTTTTGATTGTCAAAGAATACTTAGATGTTATTGCACAATTTCCAGGTCTCGGTCACTCCAGCCGGGATCTCCGGCGGGGTTTTCTCTGATATCCAGGTATGTAAGGTTTTCCGCCCGGGTCAGGGGGGAGAGATCGGTTATGTAGTTATCACTCACATAAAGCCGGGACAGTCTGGGCAGGCTGTCGGTAAATTCCAGATCCGTCAGTTCGTTGCCTGCCAGGTGCAGTTCTTCCAGGTTGGGAAACTTCTGCAGAAAATCCATGTGTTCTTTCAGCTTTACATCGTCATACCAGACATTATAAATACCGGCGTATCCTTCCACATAAAAGTTCTCATGCAGTTCCATATTGTCCATGCCCAGTACCCGCAGTGTGGGATTCTCCTGTATACGGCTAAAATCTATCTCCATTATGCCATTATGCAGGTACAGTTCTTCCAGTCCCGGATGAGAAAAGACTTTGGATACATCTCCGTATACTTCCAGCTGATACTGGTATCCGATCCATCCGCTTCCGTCCAGATTACCATAAAAATCCGCCACCTTCAGACTCGTCATGCCATCCAGAAAATTCATGTTTTTTATCTTATAATCCGAGTTCCAGACAGAATAAAAAGTCAGACGCTCCACACCGCTCAGTGTGGAAAGCGCCTTTATACCGTCCACGCAACATTCATGGATGGACAGTTCGCGGATGCCTGTCAGTCCCGAGAGGCTGGAAACAGACATAAACCCGCTGATCTCCAGTTCTTCCAGACTGCCAAGGGAAGAAAGATCCGGATCGGGCTGGGAAGTCAGTTTATCTATGTACAGTTCTGTCAGGCCGGTCAGACTGCTCACAGGAGAAAAATCTTTCACAGAATTGTTTTCAATCAGGCGCAGACACTGCAGCCCCTGCAGTTCGCTCAGCACATCCAGACTGATCACGTTCGTATGTTCCAGTTCGAGTTCTGCCAGATTTTCGAGGCTTCCCAGAAACCCCAGATCTTTGATCACATCGGAAGTAATGGCCAGCGATTCCAGGCCTGTCATCATAGACAGTGCAGAATAATCCGTAACACGCATCTCGTCTTCGTCATGAATGAAAGCATCCGATGATATCGTGTCGCACAGCCTGAGATGTTTCAATTCCTGCAGCCCCACAAGCTGTTTCAGATCCCGGGCCGGCATATTTTCTATGGATAATCTCTGCAGATTGGCAAACTCCGCAATGCCTTCCATGGACTCTATCCGCCGCATTTCCAGATCGGTGATCTGTCCCGGATCTGCCACCATATCTGCCAACTCACCAAAACTCATGCCGGGCACTGCAATCCCCTGCAGTTCTGACATAGCAGTCAAATCTGTACCATCCGGCAGGCTCTTGTCTGTCTCCAGACGGATCAGGCCGGAAAAATATTGCACATCCCGGTCATCCCACTCCAGACCACCGATGACCATACTGCGGATCTCCGGCGCTTCTCCATATGGATCATCAAAGCTGTACCATATCATCTTTCCTTCTTCGGAATACGCCAGTTTTAAATATTTTACCCGTTGCAGATCCGCCTCTGAGACCGTGCCCCCGTCAAACATCTCCTCTGTCATGGCTACAAACAGTTCACTTTTCTCCGGCGCCTCCTCCGCTTGCGGCAACTCCTTCTCTGAGGTCACATACTGATCCGGATACAGGCTACCGTATGCCGGCTGCGGTGTCTCGGCCACCCGTCTGCTGAAAAAAAACACCGAAAAGAGAAGTACATAAGCCGCAATTACCGCCGCGCAGGCTCCGACAATCGCCATTACCCTGCCGAATTTCTTCTTTCCCGATTCCGGCTCTGTACGCACCCTGACAGGCTGACTCTGATATGGCTGATTCTGGCCGGGCTGCGCCTGATAACCCTCGGAATATGGGATATTCGGCGCTTTACCCTCGTATGGCAGGAACTGATATCCGCAGTATCCGCATGCCACCAGCCCCGACTGGGAGTCCTCAATTTTCAGTCTTCCGCCGCAAAACGGACAAATAATCTCCACTGTCATCAACTGATTCTCCTTTTACGTCAAAATTGCAGAAAAAATGTCCTGATCTGCTCTCTGTCTTTTATTATAGGCATTCCAGGCGGATTATACAATGGGGATTGGGGGAAATTTGTGAGAAAATAGAAGTAAGAGACATTCCGGGCATGCACGTACCGGCTGCCCGGAACATAAGTCCAGGTACTATAATAGTAAGGTGATTCCACCGCTGGTTCATTCGGTTTCTTTTTATTCCATTTTGGGTTTCGGATACCTTGTGGATTTTACGACATCCAAAAGACTGATATCATCCCAGGAGAGATTTTCTGCCTCTTTTACCTTTTTTTCCAAATATGCAGAATGGCAATATAAGCCATGTACCCTCCTGCCAGCCAGATATTCCGATGCATATTCAGAAAATTTGCCTTCCAGCAGATTACAACATCCTTTTTTCAGACATTGCATACCAAATTTTTCGGGGAATAAAACATCGAGGGCATTTTCACTGAACTGAAAAAAGTGCCATAGACGTTCATGACTGGAAAAAGAATAATGGGTTTCGATAAAAATATAACCATTTACTTTTAACAGTTTTATTATTTCTGTTGAAACCTTCCAGGGCATTGCCAGATGTTCAAAAACAGCACTACTGAAAATCAAATCAAATTTTTTATCAAAATATCTGCTTAATTCATGTGCATCACCGACTACATGCACATTCTCTCCGGGATAATAATCAAAGCCAATATAGTTTGCTCTGGAAAAATAATCGGACAGTCTGGCGCCTGCCACATTTCTTGCGCCAATTTCCAATATTTCCATTCCTTCTTTATTAAACTTTTCCTGCAGATAAGAAATCCAGTTCTCATGACAGATATCTCTGCCAATACATACATCTTCAGAATCATCCAGATCTGCCGCAACTCTGTAATTGTATATGTGCAGACTTTTTAGTTGTTTTATAATTTCTTCGTATTTATATGATGTGATAACAATGTTACATGCTCTGTATTTTGCTATATACTCATCAATCTCGATAATGGGAACATCGGGCGCAAATTCTGTTCCGTACAAAGTTTCGTTACGATCAAGGACAGCAACTATTTTAAATCTTCTGCAAGGATTCTGATAACATTTTTTCCCCACATATCCTGCCCCATATAAAACAACATTTTCCATTGTGATACCTCCAGCTATGACCGGTATTATGGCGTCAGTGGCAATCCATCAAAACCGCAGTTCCCGTATATTATGCAAAGTCTCCTCATAAGACCCATTCTGCCCAAAAAGCAGGGTCGTGCCCAGTACAAAGCCTCTCACTCCCTTGGGCGCAAACTCCCGTATCTTATCCGCACTGCACGCCCCGTCCCAGTAGATCTCAAAGTCCATATCCTCTTTCATCGACAGCAGCTTCGTGATCTTTTTTCCCACATATGGCAGATACATCTGGCCGGCATTGCCAGGGTTAACCGACATCACCAGCACCTTCCTCACGATACGCAGCATCTCCATCACCGTCTCCACGCTGGTGCCGGGATTAATGGCAATCCCCGGTATCATGCCTGCATGGATGATGCTCTGCAGCGTCGTCGATGGGTGGTACTCTGCCTCCGGATGGATGTAGATCGTATCTCCGGGCCGGAGATTTTTTAAAAAGATGTCGATCCTATTGTTTGGGTGTTCGATCATCAGATGGACGTCCATAGGCTTTTTCGCTGCGCTGGCTATGTATCGAAGGTCATTTAAAGACATGGCAAAATTAGGCACATAGCGCCCGTCCATGATGTCGATGTGGAAGGAGTCGATGCCTCCCGCCTCCAGTTCTTTTACTTCTTTTTCCAGGTTCCCATAGTTGGCACACATCATGGATGCCATCAGTTCAAACTGCATGTTTTGACCGCCTTTCCGCTTGCTGATCCTTTTCCCGGCTCTTTGACTGGATAAGCCGGTTTCTCTCATTCCTATTATAGTTCCATCTGTTTCATTGCTTCTGCTTTTTTTGCGTCTTTTGCTCTTCCAAAAACCGTCCCTGTATGCAAAGATGAATCTTTCCGCTCCTGCCTTATTTCAGGAACCGGCAGCCGGCATGTACAATGGTAAGCCG
>CANPIC010000021.1 GCA_947574055.1 uncultured bacterium | reverse complement strand
AGCGTACCGGGATACATGCGCGGACGCGAGAGCGTCAGGGCCTGTATCCGGAGAAGCGGTACAAGGAGAGGAGATGCGGAACTAAAAAACAGCATCGTAGCGGAGCGTACCGGGATACATGCGCGGACGCGAGAGCGTCAGGGCCTGTATCCGGAGAAACGGTACGAGGAGAGGAGATGCGGAACTATAAATAGGAGGCTCATACAATGTTTCGGATGTGGTGTAAAATATGGAAGGACAGCAGGATGCTGAAAGACACTGTGATTGAGGATGACAGTGATGATACCAGAACACACAAAGTCTTTCACGCGCTGGATGCGTGCTGCAGCCAGTTTGATCTGGAACGGCCGATCTGGCTGGATGCGGTTGTGGCAGAGTTTGCGCGTCATGCGAAAGCCAGATTTACCAAAGATTGCTTTATCGAGGCGGTGGATTTTGATTATCTGGAGATCCATGTAATCGAAGAAGACATGTGAATTGGAAATTCATGGTAAGTAAAGGATAGTGCCATCTCAGGGGTGCTGCAAAATGGATACAAGAAAAAAAGATGGTTATTTTTTCTTGACATTGCATATAATATACCGTAATATAAAAGATACAACAAGTAGTATTTAAAACTACATATCAATACATTGATATGAGGGAGTATGGAGGTGTCAGTATGCAGATCACGATTAGAGAACCGGGCAGTGCGATCACACATTTTGTAGGTATGATGATGGCAGTATTTGCATCCGTGCCGTTGCTGATCAAATCAGGGATGAGTACGGGTTGGACCTGTTTTGCAGCTATGGGAATATTTATGCTCAGCATGATTTTGCTGTATGGTGCCAGCACGACCTACCATGCGGTTAATGTATCTGCCGCAGCATTGAAAATTTTTCGTAAGATAGACCATATGATGATCTTTGTCATGATTGCCGGTTCCTATACGCCGGTTTGCCTGATTGTACTGGGCGGCAAGACCGGGATGTTGTTGCTGGCCCTTGTATGGGGAATTGCTCTGTTTGGGATGACAGTTAATGCGCTTTGGATCACCTGTCCCAAATGGTTTTCCTCTGCGGTTTATATCGCGCTGGGATGGGTATGTATTCTGGTTTTCGGACAACTCCGTGCCGTATTACCTACCGGCGCTTTTCTCTGGCTGTTGGCCGGCGGGATTGTCTATACCATAGGCGGTGTGATTTATGCATTAAAACTGCCGATTTTCAACAGCAGACATGAAAACTTTGGCTCTCACGAGATTTTTCATCTATTTGTCATTGGCGGAAGTATCTGTCACTTTATCTTCATGTATGGATATGTGGCGTAAGGCTGCCGGAATGGCAGACAGATAGCAGAGACGAAAAAAAGAAAAAGCCTGTTTCTGCCAGGCGGTAAAATGAGGAGTGCCCCGATATTCATCTCTGAATAACGGGGCTATTATGAAAAAATTTATCTACCTTAGTAATGAATGTGAACCACTCGTTTAACTTGAATTTAGTATAGCATGCAAATATGAATAAAGTATGAACGAATTGTAACTATATAGTAAAAAAATATAAAATAGAAGCTGTATAAAAACAATATCTAAACAAATTGCACAAAAGCCTTTGCGCTGTGGCCGATTATCATTTGGGCAGATTTACAGTGCATACTGTCATGTGTCTGTCATGGAACGTCCCTTTTCCGAGGTTGTCAATTCTTAGGAGAAATGATAAAATAAGCGGGAGATATGTTACTATATGGGAATAAGGCGTATGTTCGGAGGACGTTAGATGGACAATTTTATGGATAGGATCACGCAGCGCTTTAATGCGCAGGAGATTATTAAGGCAAATGCGCAGGCGGAAGCGCAGGAACTGGGCAGGCTGCGGGAACAGATGAAAGATTATGACAAGTGTATGCAGGAGATGCGGCGGCTGAACCTGAAAAATGTAGAAGCTACGGAAAAACTCCGGGCCCTGGCCGAGAAAGTAAACGCGCTGGCCGGGCGGGCGCTGGCAGGTATAGATGAGAGGGGACGACAGGAAAACGCACAGACGGGGCGTCTGGCTGCTTTTCAGGAAACCGTTGCGGCTGTTCGCAGAGATGTGAAAAAAACGCAGGAAGAGACCGGGAAAACCCAGGAGCAGATGACGGCAGTGCAGGAAGGGATCTCTTCTTTGCAGAATGGAATAACGGTTGTGCGTGACGATACCACTGCGCTGCAGACCGAATTGTCATCCGTGCGTGGCGATATGGCTACTTTGCGGAAGGCGCTGACGATCATACATGAAGATACTTCCCCTTTACAGAGCGGGATCGTGGCTGTCCGTGACAATGGGGCGTTGATGCAGACCGAATTTGCAGCGATGCGCGACAATACGGCATTTATGCAGGCAGAACTGTCAGAAGTGCATGAAGATACGGCTGCCCTGCAGTCAGAACTGACAAAATTGCAGGAAAACATCGCAGATATGCGCGGCGGAATACAGGCGGCGCGGGAAAATAAAACTTCTATGCAGGCAGAGTTTGCGGCAGTCCGCAACAGTGCAGCCGCCCTCGCGGCAGAACTTGCCGCTGTGCATAATGACACATCCGGTCTGCAGGCAGAACTGACTGCCGTGCATGGGGATACGTCATCCATACAGTCTCAGATTGCGCAGGTATATGAGGAGACATCTGTATTGCAGGCAGGACTGGGAGCGGTCCGTGAAGCAGTGTTATCTCTGCATGCGGGTTTTTCGGCAATCCAGGACAGTTCCTTTGATTTGCAGACCGAACTTGCAGGGCTGCGGGAAGGCTCAGCCTCTGCGCGCGAAGATGCTGTTGCGGCAGCTTCCGGGGTGGCGGCTTTGCGTGGTGATATGGCTGCTTTACAGGAAGTGGCGGAAGCCGTCCAGTCGGAAACCAACCGGATGCAGGCCAGATTACAGGCCATGAGGGAAGCCGCCGAAGCAGACGGAACCCAGACACGCAATATGCTGGAAGAACTCGGCTCTGCGATACAGGAGATGAAAACAGCGTTTGACCAGAAGGACACCCTGGTCGAAGAGATGCGCCTGGAACTGAAAACATCCGGGGAAGGACTGGAAGAATATATGCACCGTGAGAGCGTAAAGGTGTACAGGAATGTGCAGGCTATTTTGACAGAAGAATTAAAGAGTCAGACCAAAGAACTGCATGAAAAACTGGAACAGGACAGGCCCGTCAGCAAATGGCTGTATGGACTGATCCTTGTCACGCTGCTGGTATCCATGGGTAACCTGGGAATTTTGATTGCATGGCTGTGCGGATTGGTGGTGTAGTGATGAAAAAAGAGATATGGAAACCGGGCAATATGCTTTATCCCCTGCCGGTGGTACTGGTCAGCACGGCGGGAACCACAGGGGAGCAGAACCTTTTTACCGTGGCCTGGACCGGGACTGTCTGTTCCGATCCGCCCATGGTGTCCATTTCTGTCAGACCGGAGCGCTATTCCTATGATATGATCTGTCATACAAGGGAATTTGTCATCAATCTGACAACAGAGCAGATGGCATTTGCCACAGATTATTGTGGTGTAAAAAGCGGTCGCGATATTGACAAATGGAAGGCGACAAATCTGACACCGGTACCGGCGAAGATGGTACATGCGCCATTGGTTATGGAGAGTCCCGTCAACATTGAGTGTAAGGTGGAGGATATCCGGGAACTGGGAAGTCACCATATGTTCGTCGCCAGCGTGTTGTGTGTACATGCGGGGGAGGCATATATGGATGAAGCGGGCAAGTTTGATCTGTCCAAGGCCAGACCCATTGTATATTCTCATGGGACTTATTATGCACTGGGCAAACCGGTGGGCACATTTGGCTACAGTGTAAGAAAGAAGTCCAATTAATGCTTCTGGAAATCTTCCCTGCGGCCCAGAAGGCTGCCACGGACGACGGCATCTTTTCCGTACCGCTTTCGTATGGCGTCGATCGCTTCATCCAGTTTATGCTGTTTTTCGGAGACAACAGACTGCCGGGAATCAAACAGAGATAGCTGCACCGGCTCTGAGGCCGGGCAGAGCCGGGCCGTGCGGATGCCCAGCAGCCGTATCGGCCCGTGGTTCCAGGTTTCCTCAAACAGCCGGCATGCTGTTTCATAGATGATCTGATCACTGTCCACAGGCGAGAGAAAGGTCGTCTGATGGGAGACTGTCCGGAAATCGGCGTATTTGATCTCAACACTTTCCGTCAGGGCTTTCATCCCGGCACTGCGCAGTCTGGCGGCCACCGATTCTGCAAGAGAGAGCAGTGCGGTTCTGGCCTCCTGCACGGTCACGGCATCATGGGAGAGCGTGATGGAGTTACCGATTCCTTTTGCTTCTGCCGGCTGGGAAAGCACCGGAGAAGGATCAATACCATTGGCATACTGCCAGAGCAGCCTGCCGTGGCTCTTTAAATGAGCTTCCAGAATCCCGAGGTCGGCATGTGCCAGATCACCGATGGTGAGGATTTCCAGCTTCTGTAATGTTTCCACACTTGATGCTCCGCACATATACAGAGAAGAAAGCGGAAGCGGCCACATCTTTTTTTCTATTTCATCAGAAAACAACGTATGTGTCAGATCAGGCTTACGGAAATCGGAAGCCATTTTGGCCAGTACTTTCCGGTCGGAGATGCCCACATTCACAGTAAATCCCAACGTTTTTCTGATTCCGTCGCGGATCATGTCCGCACATGACATTGGTGTCAGATAATTTCCGGCGATGGGGGTGTAATCCATGTAGCACTCGTCCACACTGACCTGTTCGAGATCCGGGCAAAAGTCTGACAGATATGTCATAAGTTCGCGGGAACGTCTTGCATACAGAGTATGATCCGGGGGTACCATCAGGAGAGACGGACATTTGCGGAAGGCATGGACCACCGGTTCGCCGGTGCGGACGCCATATTTTTTGGCCGGACCCGATTTGGCAAGGACTACACCATGCCGCTTCTCCATATCCCCGCCTACGATAGCAGGAACTTGCCGCAGATCCACATTATCTCCCTTCGCCAGTCGTTCCAGAGCAGTCCAGCTCAGATAAGCAGAATTGACATCAATATGAAAAATTACCGAATCCATAGGATACCTCCCTTGTTGCTGCCTGACGGTTACAGTTTACACCCAATGCCAGTGTCTGAAAAGGGGCACATTTTCAGTGGCGGACAAAAAACAGGAAACACCATCTGTTTTTATGGTGTTTCCTGCAAGTATAACCAATCGTGATCTTGGTATCTTTATTTTTTGATACTGCTGTAATCCGGCTTGGGATCACGGGTTTTGATCACAAACAGGAATGCGCCCAGGAATAGCACGGCCAGGATAATACCTGTCGGATAGGCGATTCCTGTACCCAGATTGAGACATTCGGGAGCGGCAAAGAAGTAAGTCATGGACACTGCACTCATAAATGTGGCGGGTACGGCAGTGATCCAGTAATTCTTCTTTTCCATATAAAGATACATGCTGGCTGTCCAGAGCACGATCATGGCCAGTGTCTGATTTGTCCAGCTGAAATAACGCCATACGATGGAGTAATCAAGCTGGCTGACAAAGCCGCCTACCGCCAGAAGCGGAACACAGAGGAACAGACGGTTTTTCCAGGACTGCTGTTCGATGCCAAACCAGTCTGCCAGTGTCAGGCGGGCCGAGCGAAATGCGGTATCCCCGGAAGTGATGGGACATACGATAACACCTACCATGGCCAGTGCGATACCGACGCCGCCCATGGTCTTGGCACATACATCATAGATGGCTGCTGACTGGCCTGCGGCGAGTGCGTCGCTCAGACCGGTGGAAAGGCCGCCGGTTATTTCGTAGATGGCGCAGCCTGCCGCTGCCCAGATCAGTGCGATTACACCCTCTGCGGTCATGGCGCCGTAAAATACAAACTGGCCCTGTTTTTCGCTTTTGAGGCAGCGTGCCATCAGCGGACTCTGCGTGGAATGAAAACCGGAAATCGCGCCGCAGGCAACCGTGATAAACATAAAACTCCACACAGGTGTGCTCTTGGGATGCATATTATAAAAATGATTCCAGATCTCAGGAATCTGATATTCTGCATGGGTGAAGATGCCGATGCCCACACCGATGGCCATAATGATCAGGCAGATACCAAATAGCGGATAGATCTTGCCGATGATCTTGTCGATAGAAATAAAGGTTGCAATAAAATAATAAGCCAGAATGATAAAAGTCCACATCTTGACATTGGTAAGCATCCCGGCACCGCCGGAGTTGCCGATCAGTGTCGTGATCAGGCCAGCAGGGCCCACCGCAAATACGGTGCCGACCATGACAAGCAGTACCACACTGAACACGCGCATGACATTTTTCATAATGCCGCCCATATAAATACCGGTTACCTCGGCGATGGAGACACCTTCATTACGCGCACTGAGCATCCCTGAGAAATAGTCGTGGACACCGCCTGCCAGTATGGTGCCGAAGGTGATCCACAAAAATACCACGGGGCCCCACAGCGCACCTTGCATGGCGCCGAAGATAGGGCCCAGCCCGGCGATATTGAGCAGCTGTACGAGAAACAGCTTCCACTGCGGCATGACCACATAATCCACGCCGTCGTTAATCCGTACCGCCGGTGTTTCCCGGTCATCGGGGGCAAATGTGTTGTCTACAATCTTGCCATAGACAAAATATCCGCCGATCAATAACACAAGACACAGAAAAAAACTTAACATATGACTCCCTCCTCTTTTGCAGCTGCCTGATGGCAGCAACGTTATGTATTTTGTCCGTTTTTATTATAGTACGCAGGGGTAGAATTGTAAAATACTTATAAAAGAAAAATAAAAGAAAAATAAACAAAAAATAAAGAAAATATGGTATACTCTAGCCATATATGCAACCATGAAACGGAGGAAACATGAGATGTATACATTTCGAAGCCGCGTGCGTTACAGTGAGACGGACAGCCGGGAGTTGCTGACTCTCTCTGCTATCACGGACTATTTTCAGGATTGTGGCACTTTCCAGTCTGAGGAACTGGGCCTGGGGGTGCATTATCTGCAGGAGAGCCATCTGGCCTGGGTGCTGTCTGCATGGCAGATTGTGGTGGAAGAGTATCCGCATCTGGGGGATGATATTATAATAAGTACGTTCCCCTATGCCTTCAAAGGTTTCCTGGGATACCGCAATTATACCATGGACCGTGCAGACGGCAGGAGGATGGCATATGCCAACGCAGTCTGGACGCTTCTGGATACCCGTAAGATGACACCGGTACGGGCAACCCGGGAGATGATGGAGAAGTATGTGCTTTCGGACAGGCTCGCCATGGAGTATGCGCCGCGTAAAATAGCAGGGGCGCCGGGGACAGGAAGCGGCGATGCGCTGACAGGAGAGTGGCAGGAGGGCTTTTTGGTAAAGCGGTATCAGCTTGACAGCAATCATCATGTGAACAATGCCTGGTATATTAAAATGGCTGCCTGCTATCTGCCGGCGCAGGCGGATATTATGCAGATGCGGGCGGAATACAGGCGGCAGGCACTGCAGGGGGACAGGGTGATACCATATGTGGCTGAGACAGGGCAGAAGCACATCATTTCACTCTGCAATGAGGAAAAGGAGCCTTATGCGGTCATAGAATTTACGCACAGGGCATAAAATAAGGAGAAAACAGGATGCAATTAGGAGAAAAACAGACACTTACGATTGTAAAACAGGTAGAGTTTGGTGTGTACCTGGCAGAGGATATGGCGGGCGCGCCAGAGGAGCGGGTACTGCTCCCGGGTAAGCAGGTACCAAAAGACGCCGGTGTCGGTACGAAGCTGGAAGTGTTTATCTATAAGGATTCCAAAGACAGACTGATTGCCACTACCCACATGCCGAAGCTGACTTTGCACCAGGTGGGGGAACTGCAGGTGGCACAGGTGGGACGTATCGGGGCTTTTCTTGACTGGGGACTGGAAAAAGATCTGCTCCTGCCGTTCAGAGAGCAGACGAGAAAGGTACAGGAGGGAGAGATTTGTCTGGTGGCACCGTATATTGACAAGAGCAGCCGACTGTGCGCCACGATGAATGTTTATGAATATCTGGATACAGACAGTCCTTATGCAAAGGATGACCGGGTAGAGGGAGTCGTATATGAGATCAGCCGGGATTTTGGGGCTTTTGTGGCGGTGGATGGACGGTATTCGGCGCTGATTCCGAAAAAGGAACTGTACGGGGAAATCCGGGTGGGGGAGAAAATCAGTGCCCGGGTGACTGGCGTCAAAGCGGACGGCAAGCTGGATTTGAGTCTGCGGGAGAAGGCATATCTGCAGATGGACACAGATGCCCAAAAAGTACTGGAGGCAATCGGGGAGCGCGGCGGAGCCCTGCCATTTACTGACAAGGCAAGTCCGGAGGTGATCCGCACGGAAATGCAGATGAGCAAAAATGAATTTAAGCGTGCTGTGGGACGTCTTCTGAAACAGGGAAAGATTGAAATAACAGAAAACAGAATTGTTAAAAAAGGGTAAATTTGCAATAATGTTTTTATAAAAAAACAATACCAGGCTTGCAATTTTCCAGATTTTATGTATAATCGGGATTATAGAGAAAGGAGAGGAGAATTATGAAAGTACAGAATATTAAAGACATTGATAAGTTTTTCAAGGTGATCGACACCTGCGTTGGCAAGGTAGAACTGGTGACCGGAGAAGGGGACAGACTGAATCTGAAGTCCAAATTATCCCAGTATGTATCCATGGCCAACATTTTTTCAGACGGAACGATTGCCGAACTGGAGATTCTTGCTTACGAACCGGAAGATATCACCAAATTAGTTAATTTTATGATGGAAAGCTAGGCGTAAGGAATGAACGGCAAAAAAGTAAACTGGTTCTTTTTGACAACCATTCTACTGCATTTACTAATTGTAGTATTAATGGTTGTTTTTCGTTATGTATTTACATTGGGCATCCTTGCCAATTTTGTAGTCAGCAGCGCCATGATCGTGGTGCCTGCCCTGTTGTTTTTGCTGGGCTCCGGAGATAGTTTTGTGGAGGCAGCAGGGTTTCACCGGATCAGATGGTCCACTGTCTTTATGATTGTGCTGTTTACTTTTTTGACGATGCCTCTTACTACCGTGATCAATACATGTTCCATGTTTTTTGTGGACAATGCGGTGACAGAGATCAGCGGGCAGGTCCTGGAACTTCCCTTTGTGGTGGCTTTTTTCTTTATGGCAGTCAGCGCTCCGGTATGCGAGGAATTGGTATATCGGGGGATTGCCTACCGGGGATACCGCAAGTCGGGGACGCTTCTGCAGGCGACGCTCTGTTCCGCGCTGATATTTGCGGTGGGGCATATGAATTTTAATCAGGCGGCGTATGCGTTTGTGATAGGTGTCATGCTTGTACTGCTGGTGGAAGCTACGGGAAGTATCTGGGCCTCCATAATCTATCATGTTGTTTTTAACGGGTATAGTGTGTGCGTGATGTATCTGGCAGGAGATGCGCTGGAAAGTGACATCACGGCCGGCATGCCGGGCGGTCTGACTTATGAGGATACCCTGTTGTATGGACTGGGTGTATCCCTGGTGATGGCTGCGGTCATGACATCCATTGCAGTCTGTGTTCTGATCTGGATTGCCAGGAATGAGGGACGCATACAGCGTCTGCAGGAGATATGGACAACCCGTCATGAAAGAAAAGGAAAAATGATCACCATTCCGCTTATCATTGCACTCCTTCTTGCGTTTGCTTTTATGGTAGCGGAAGTGATTTTATATAAAATAATGATATGAGAGAAATCAATATACTGGGGCTGAGTCTGCGGGATTATACAATGCGTGAGAAGATGCGCATGCTGGATTCGTATCTGGGACGCAGAACGATGGCGATCGTCGGTTTTGTTTCTGCCAGAGCACTGATGCAGGCAGAGAAAGATGTCCGTCAAAAAGAGTGGCTGGAATCCATGGATGTAGTGGAATACTGCGATGCGGATATTCTGCGTGCCGCCGGTATCACAGCCAGAGGACGCCTGAAAGAGGCAGAGAATGGCAGCTTTCTCAAAGGATTGCGTCAGTGGCTTATCCGGGAGCACCATCCGGTCTATCTGCTTGCCGGTTCTGAGGATGTGATGCAGATGCTGGAAGCGGATGCAGAGATTGCGCAGATGCATGTTACAGGCAAAAATATTTTGCCGCAGGAGAACGGCAGTGACATTGATGTGATCATTAATGACATCAATGACAAGGCACCCTGCGCTGTGCTTGTACATGCGGATTGCCTGCTGCAGGCGGCTTTTGTCGACGCAAGCCGGCAGAAGGTAAATGCGGACATCTGGGTTGGTCTGCCGGAGAAAAGTATGGCACCCGGCGACACTGACAGGAAGTTTGCCGGATTTATCAAGAACATGCAGAGGAGGCTGTTTCAGAGAAAAGTTCATCAATATGAGAATCAGGAAAAGGCGGAACCATGAATTTCCGTCTTTTTGTACATTTCATGTTGTGCAGGTTGACAAGGCCCTGCCTGGTAAAAAACGGAAAAATGAGAAAAAACTGCATAAAAAATACTGCATTCCCTGTAGATTTATTTGTAAGTTTATATTAAAATGGAACATAGACAGAAGTAATCCGGAGAAAACAGACGGATGGCTGCAGGTGGTAGATTATGCAGAATGTATATCTGATTTCTGATGTACCATGTCCGGAGAAAAGAAGGGGTGTAAGAAATGATATCTAATCAGATTTTGCAGAACACAATCGAGGGGCTGAAGGCGATATCACGGGTGGAGTTCAGTGTCATAGACACAGACGGCAAGGTGGCCGCCGCTACTTCTGACAATATGAGTGAGTTTGAGAAGTCAGCGCTGGAATTTGTCAATTCTCCGGCGGACAGTCAGGAGATTCAGGGCTGCCAGTTTTTTAAAATTTATGACGAGCAGCAACTGGAATATATTCTGGTAGCCGGAGGAGCGGGAGAGGATCTGTATATGGTAGGCAAGATGGTCGCTTTCCAGATACAGAATCTGCTGACCGCATATAAAGAGCGGTTTGATAAGGATAACTTTATTAAAAATCTGCTGCTGGATAATCTGCTTTTGGTGGATATTTACAGCCGTTCCAAAAAGTTGCACATTCCCACGGATGTGAAGAGAGTGGTAATTGTCGTCGAAGCAGGCAGCGGTAAGGATAACAATGCACTGGAAATCATCCGCAATCTCAAGGAAAATGCAGGCAGGGACTTTGTGACGGCAGTGGATGAAAACAATGTTATCGTGGTAAAAGAGATTTCAGATGGTGACGGCAATCCCGAGATTGACCGGAAAGCGGTGGAGATCGTGACCTGTCTGGAAAAAGAAGGTATTGGCAATGTACATATCGCTTATGGTACAATCATAGGTGAGATCAAGGAGGTCAGCCGTTCCTATAAAGAAGCCAAAATGGCGCTGGATGTGGGGAAGATATTTTTCAGCGACAGGAATATCATCGCCTATAGTGAACTGGGCATTGGCCGTCTGATCTATCAGCTTCCCATCCCGCTGTGCAAAATGTTTATCAAAGAGATCTTCGATGGCAGGAATCCGGATGAGTTTGATGAAGAGACACTGACTACCATCAATAAATTTTTTGAAAACAGTCTGAATGTATCGGAGACTTCCAGACAGCTTTTTATACACAGGAACACGCTGGTGTATCGGCTTGATAAACTGCAAAAGAGTACGGGGCTGGATCTGCGTATCTTTGAGGATGCGATTACCTTCAAGATTGCACTGATGGTTGTGAAATATATGAAATACATGGAAACTTTTGATTTTTAAGATACATACAGGAGAGACATAAGTGGCAGGAAAGAGACGGACAAGAAGAAGCACAGCCGAGGCAAGGGATATTATTGTCCTTGATAATGTGAGCAAATCCTATTCGACAGGAGCACCGGCGCTGAACGGTGTCAGCATCCGCATACGGAGAGGGGAATTTGTCTTCGTAGTGGGTGACAGCGGATCGGGGAAATCGACACTGATCAAACTCCTTCTGCGGGAACTGACACCCACATCCGGCGGCGTATGGGTGAACGGGCAGGACGTGGTGCGCCTGCGGCATCGTAAGATACCCAAGTTTAGGCGTAATCTGGGTATTGTATTCCAGGATTTCCGGCTGTTGAAAGACCGCAATGTTTACGAAAATGTAGCGTTTGCCCAGCGGATTATCCAGGTGCCTACCAGGGAGATCCGGAAAAATGTGCCGGCAATCCTTTCTATTGTAGGACTGGCGGGAAAATACAAGGCCAAACCAAAGCAGCTGTCCGGTGGAGAACAGCAGAGGGTGGCGCTGGCCAGGGCGCTGATCAACAAGCCATCCATTCTGTTGGCGGATGAGCCGACCGGTAATCTCGACCCCAAAAATTCCTGGGAAATCATGAAGCTGCTGGAAGAGATCAATCAGACCGGGACTACGGTATTGGTGGTTACACACAACAGAGAAATCGTAAATGCCATGAAGAAAAGAGTCGTGACGATGAAAAAGGGAGTCATTGTGAGCGACGAAGAAGAGGGCGGTTATATCGATGAGGATTAGTACACTTTTTTATACGATAAAGCAGGGATTTGTAAATATTGTGCGAAATAAATGGTTTTCCCTGGCATCCATCGCCACCATTTCCGCCTGTCTGTTTCTCTTTGGTCTGTTTTATGCGATTCTGACTAATTTTCAGCATATCGTAAAAACAGCGGAAGAGGGTGTGAGTGTAACCGTGTTCTTTGATGAGGGAATCAGCGAAGACCGCATCCGGGAGATCGGGGACATGATCAATCACCGGGTGGAAGTCCGGGAGATCGTATACAAATCCGCGGAGGAAGTCTGGGAAGAGTTTAAGGTGGAATATCTGGGGGAATATGCAGACGGATTCACGGAAAACCCGCTGGAGGACTCTGCCAATTATGAGATTTATCTGAGTGATGTGAATATGCAGTCCACGCTGGTTACTTATCTGGAATCCGTAGAAGGCGTGCGACAGGTGAATCGTTCGGAGATCACGGCCAATATGCTGGGCGGTATCAATATACTCATTGGTTATGTCTCTCTGGGGATTATAGCCATACTGCTGGCGGTATCGGTGTTCCTGATCAGTAATACAGTTATGATCGGTATTTCCGTGAGGAAAGAGGAAATCAACATTATGAAGTACATCGGTGCGACGGATTTCTTTGTCCGCTCCCCGTTTGTGATCGAGGGGATACTGATCGGCCTGCTGGGCTCCGTTGTTCCTCTTATTTCCGTTTATTATTTATATACCAATGTGATCGTATATATTGGTGAGAGATTCCATTTTTTGTCAGGACTGCTTCAGTTTCTGCCGGTGGAGGAGATATTCTCCACCCTGATGCCTGCTTCCATCGCCATCGGTGTGGGCATCGGATTTTTGGGAAGTATCGTGACAGTCAGAAAACATTTAAAGGTTTGATGAGGACATAAGATGAGGAAAAGGCAGAAATGGATGGCATGTCTGTTGCTTATTTTTCTGGTGATGGCGACGTCTGGTCCTTCCTTTGTCAGTCTGGCGGATAATAAGACAGATTCTATCCGCAGCAGTATCAAAGAGAAACAAAGTGCCATTGGCGAGGCGGAGAAAGAGAAAGCAGCGCTGCAGTCCGGCCTGACAGACATCAAGAAGCTGGTGGCTGATCTGGAAAGTGCCAGAAAAAGCCTGAAGGATTATGTGGCCAAGCTGGATGCCAATCTGAATGAGATAGAGGCCAAAATCGCAGAATTGAAAGAACTGATTGCCAAAAAAGAAGATGAGATAGAAGAGACAGGGAGAGAACTGGATGCTGCCATAGAAGCGGAAAAAGAGCAGTATGCCGCCATGAAGACGAGAGTGAAGTTCATGTATGAGAGGGGGCAGACTTTTTATCTGGATATGCTGTTTTCCCCGGGGGATTTCGGGGATGTTCTCAGCCGGACGGAGTATGTGGAAAAGATAGCCGCCTATGACAGAAAAAAGCTGGAGGAGTATCAGGAGATCAGAGACCAGGTGGCACAATTCAGAGAAGAACTGGAAGCGGAAAAGCTGGTTCTGGATGCGGCCAAAGAAGCCGTGGAGGAGGAGGAGAAGGCGATCAATGCCCTGATCGCCTCCAAAGAGAAAGAGATTAAGACGTATGAGTCGGATATCAGCAATAAATCGCAGCTTGTAAAGGAATATGAGGCGGAAATCGCCGCACGGAATGCAGCCATTGCCGCACTGGAGCAGGCCGTGGAGGCGGAGAAGAAGCAACTGGAGGAAGCAAATCGGCCCAAATATGATGGCGGTAAATTCAAATGGCCGGCACCGTCTTACACACGGATATCTGATGATTACGGAAACAGGATGCATCCGACACTGGGCGTTCAGCAGTTTCACAATGGCGTGGATATGGCGGCACCCAGCGGGACACCGATTCTGGCCGCTTATGACGGCAGTGTGGTGGCGGCAACTTATAACGGGAGTATGGGGAATTATATTATGATCGACCATGGGGACGGCCTGTATACGATCTACATGCATGCATCCGCACTGTATGTATCGAAAGGCGCTCATGTATCCAAAGGGGACCAGATTGCTGCAGTGGGCTCTACGGGACGCTCAACGGGCCCGCACCTGCATTTCAGTGTGCGTCTGAACGGCAGTTATGTAAGTCCGTGGAATTATCTGTCGTCATAAAGAATAAAATCTTTTAGAGGGATTGACGGGAATGGAGAACATGTCAGATAAAAGAAAATTTGTCAATGGTCTGCTAACCGGCCTGTTTCTGGCAGTGATTATTGTCTCTGCCACCTTTGCAGGGCGGGAAGCAGTGGCGGCATGGAAACAGCATAAGGGGACGGAACATGTGGCGACCGATGAGGTGGTCAACGCCAGGACAATGCAGAAACTGCAGTTGATCGAGGAACTGATCGAAGAAAATTATGCGCTGGAGATGGTCGATGGAAAGGCCATGGAAGATGGGATCTATCAGGGCCTGGTCGGCGCTCTGGATGATCCGTACTCTGTCTATTATTCTGCGGAAGAGATGGAGGCCCAGCAGGAGAAACTGGACGGCATTTATTATGGGATCGGTGCTTACGTGCGGCTGGATGAGGAACTTGGCCTGGCGCGGCTGGGAGAGATCTTTGACGGCAGTCCGGCTCAGGAGAGCGGCCTGCAGGAAGGGGATCTGATCATGCGCGTGGATGGTCAGTATACGAAGAATATGAGTCTGGAAGATGTAGTCGGCCTGATCAAAGGGGAAGAAGGCACAAAAGTGGTACTGACCATTATGCGGGAAGGAGAAGCGGACACCAGAGAGGTCGAGGTGGAGCGGCGGGAAGTGCCAAAGCAGACCGTTTCTTATGAGATGCTGGAAGATAAGATCGCCTATATCCGGATCACGGAATTTGACAAAGTGACTGTGGATCAGTTTACAGATGCCATGGCGATGGCAAAAGGGTCCGGTATGCTGGGTCTGGTTCTCGATCTGCGCAACAATCCGGGCGGCAATCTGGCTGCGGTCATTGATGTGGCCAGGAGACTGCTGCCAAAAGGCCTGGTCGTATATACGGAAGATAAGGCGGGCAAACGGCAGGACTATAATTGTGACGGAGAGAATGAACTGACCGTACCGATGGTGGTACTGGTCAATGAGGGAAGCGCCAGTGCATCAGAAGTTCTGGCCGGCGCTATCAAAGATTATGAAAAAGGAAAGCTGCTGGGCACCACCACATTTGGCAAAGGCATCGTGCAGAAATACCTTTCTATCTCTGATGGTTCCGCCGTGAAGCTGACAACCAGCAAGTATTATACACCGAAGGGCAACAATATTCATGGGATCGGTATTGAACCGGACGAAGAGCTGGAACTGGATTACGAACGGTATGTGACAGATGGTTATGATAATCAGCTCGAACGGGCAAAAGAGATACTGGTAACAGGAGAGTAGGGAGCAGCAATGCTCCCTTTTTGTGAGGTGTCATCATGAAATTTCTTCATATCTCAGATCTTCATCTAGGAAAGCGCGTCTATGAATTTTCCATGGCAGAGGATCAGGAATACATCTTATCACAGATTGTATCCATCGCAGAAAAGGAACAGGCAGACGCCGTTATCATAGCAGGGGATATTTATGATAAGCCCGTTCCGTCGGTGGAAGCAGTGCAGATATTTGACCGGTTTCTGACCGCACTGGCCGAGCGGAAAATAGAGGTCTTTCTGATCAGCGGGAATCACGACTGTGCGCAGCGGATTGCCTTTGGCGCACAGCTTATGAGTGGCAGAGGTGTATATGTATCACCGGTCTATGACGGGACCATCGCACCGATATCCCTGAGAGATGAATACGGGGAACTGTCCGTTTACCTGCTTCCGTTCATCAGGCCGGCAGTGGTACGCCGTGTATGGGAGAAAGAAGGGCAGGCGCATTTGCCCGAAAGTTATCAGGAGGCGCTGGCACTTGTAATCAGCCGTATGGAAATCGACAGGGAGAAGCGCAATATTCTGGCAGCGCATCAGTTCGTAACCGGGGCCGGGCGCTGTGAATCGGAGGAGATCGTCGTCGGCGGGCTGGATCAGGTGGATGCGCAGCTGTTTGACGCCTTTGACTATGTGGCACTGGGGCATATTCACAGTCCACAGTGTATCGGACGTGAGACAGTCCGCTATTGCGGTACGCCACTGAAATATTCGTTTTCCGAGGCGGAGCAGGAAAAGTCGGTGACGGTCGTGGAATGCAGGGAAAAAGGCCAGACGTATGTCTGTACGGTACCACTGCACCCTCTGCATGACATGCGTGTGATCAGAGGCACTTATCTGGAACTGACAGCCAGATCTTTTTATCAGGACATGGATACAAAAGATTACATCAAAGCCGTCCTGACCGATGAGGAAGATATTCCCGACGGCATCCGGAAGCTGCGTATTCTCTATCCCAATCTGCTGCAGCTCTCTTACGATAACAGCCGGACCAGACAGGAACAGTTGATTGAGGCGGCAGAAGAGGTGGAACATAAATCAGAACTGGAATTATTTGAAGAATTTTATGAACGGCAGAACAATCAGCCTATGAGTACAAAGCAGCGGACCTATTTGATACACCTTCTGGAGGAAATACGGAGAGGAGCCCATGAAACCGATTAGACTTATCATCAGCGCATTTGGCCCCTATGCAGAGCGGACGGAACTTGACTTTACCCTTCTGGGCGGACAGGGACTCTATCTGATCAGCGGGGATACCGGCGCCGGTAAGACCACGATCTTCGATGCAGTCACATACGCACTGTATGGAGAGGCCAGCGGTGAGGCGCGGAAAGCGGACATGCTTCGCAGCAAGTACGCCAAAGACGAAACACCGACTTACGTGGAATTGCTGTTTGAGTATGGTGGCAAATGCTATACAGTAAAGCGCAATCCGGAATACCTGCGCCCCAAGGGGAGAGGCGCAGGCTATACGATGCAGAAGGCGGATGCGGTTTTATACTTTGCGGATGACAGACAGCCAGTCACCAGAGCAAGGGAAGTGACAAAGGAAATTACGAAGCTGATCGGCCTGGACTGCAGACAGTTTACCCAGATTGCAATGATAGCCCAGGGAGATTTTCAGAAATTGCTGTTTGCCAATACGGAAGAGCGCAGCGGTATTTTCCGGCAGATCTTTCATACGGGTGGGTATCAGGCCATCCAGGAGCAGCTAAAGGCAGAGGTCAGAAGACAGTGGAACATATACGATGCACTCAGGCGCAGCATCCATCAATACATGGACGATATTGTCTGTACGGGGGATACCCCGGTCTGTGCACAACTGCGGCAGCTGGAAAAGGAACAGTTTGACGGCAGAATCGGCGACGGGATGACATTGCTGGAAGCGCTCTGCAAAGAGGATCAGCAGACACTGGAGGAACTGAAAACACAGATCCGCAAACGGGAACGGCAGATTGCGGCTGAGGACCGGCTGATTGGTACGCTGCAGAGAGCACAGGAGCAGAAGGCCGAACTGGAGAGCAGTCTGGCGCAGCTGGAAGAACTAAGACCGAGACTGCGGCAGGCCGAAGAAACGCTGGAACAGGCAAAGCGCAGTGCCGGCGGCTGTGAATCGCTTGCCAGGCAGACGGGCGAACTGCAAAAGGGTCTGGAACTGTTTGACAGACTGCAAAAGGAGAGAGCGGAGAAGGGAAAAGAGGAGCAGGAGATATACCGGCAAAATGAGACAATACAGAAACTGACAAATGACAGACAGAAGCTGGAGCGTTCTCTGGAAGAGGACCAGGAGACGTTGCAAAATCTTGCCACGGCAGAGGAGGAGCGCCGGCGGCTGGCAGAACAAATAGAAAGCATCAGCCAGATGCAGGGCCTTGTCAGACAGCAAAGGGAGACACTCGGGCAGGCGTGTGAGGCACAGAAAGAGACGGAAATCCGGCTGGCGCAGACAGCGCAGAGTCTGGCAGAACTGGCAGAAGAACTACAGGGGTATGAGCGGCAGATAACGGCACTGGCAGGCCAGGAGACTACGCTTGCAGAGGGAAAAGCGATCGGGGAGGATCTGGAAGAAATCAGGCAGACCCTGGAAAATGAGGATATGGCCTGTCGGCACATACAACAAAGTATGGAGCAGGAAGAGGCCATAATCAAAAAGCTGCAGCTTGCACAGTCCCATCTGCAGAAAGCGCAAAAGAGGCAGGCTCTGGAGCGGGAAAGGTTACAGGGCGCCGGAGAAAAAGAACTGACATGCCGCCACCGGATCAAAGAAGAAGAGGTGCGGCTTTACACCATACAGGAACTGTCCTGCAGTCTTTCCAAACTGAAAAAAACAGTGGCAGAAACGGAAGCAGAATATGAGACAATGCGGGTGCAGGAGGAAGAGCGGGATCGTGCTTTGGCGTGTTTAAAAAAGGAACAGGCGGAACTTGCCGGGGTGGACAGTACATTGCTGCAGCTACAGCAGCAGAAGCAACAGCTGGCGCAGCAGAAGCAACGGCTGGCAGAATTGTCTGCAGGGCATGGAGAACTGGAGGAGATACAAAAGAGACTGACACTGGCACAAACGGATTATGAGAATGTGTTTCGGGAAAAAGAACTGGCGGAAGCCGCATATCACCGCATGGAGCAACTGTTTCTGGACGCGCAGGCGGGGCTTTTGGCAAGAGAACTCAGAGAAGGCAGTGCCTGTCCTGTCTGCGGTTCCATCCATCACCCTGTACCGGCAGTGATTCCAGAGACAGTACCAGAGAAAAAAGAACTGGAGCGGAGCAAAAAGAAACTTGTCAAAGTGCAGGCCAAAGTCGAACACCTGAGTGCATCAGCGGGCTATCTGGCGGCGCAGTATCAGCAGCTGAGAGAGAAAACAGAGAGGCTGGCAGAGCAGGTTCTGGGACGGCCCCTATATGAAGTCAGCCTTCTGTCGCAGGCAATGCGTCGCAAAGAGAAACAACTGGAGGAAGAAGAAAGCAGACTGAACCGGGAAACGGATTTTGTGCAAGGACAGGCAGAGCAGAAGGCGAAGCTGGAGAGACTTATCGCTGAAAAGGAAGGTATACAAGAAGATTGCGCCGCTGCGTTTCGGGAAAAAGCGCAGCAATTATCGGCAAGTAAAGGCCGCCTGTCGGAAAAGGACAGACAGTGGCAGGCGGAAATCTCCGCGATGGAGCTTCCGGATCACATGCGATCGGATGCGGCAGAGATAGAAGCATATGTGGCAGAGCGTCTTGCAAGGCAAAGAGAAGAACTGGCACGGGCACTGTCGGAAAAAGAACGTCTGGCGTGTCTGATGCAGGAAGAGGCAGAGCAGGAGGCAGAGAAGCAGGCATTACAGCAAAAGGCAGAAGAAAGCCGTCAAAGGAAAGCGGATCTGGCCGGTCAGCAGAAGTCTCTGACAGACAGGGGCAGAAGCGATCTGCAAAAAGCGGCTCTGCTGTTGAAAAGGGCGACGGATTTTCTGTTATGTCAGCAGGAAAACGACAATCTGCCTGCTGATCTGGCGGATGTGCTGGCGCGGATTCGTACCGTGCAGGAGCAGCTACGGGAACGGCAGAACTGTCTTAGCCTGGAACAACAGCAGAGAATATCCCTGGAGCAGGAAAAGCAAAAAAGAGAAGCCTGGCAGGAACAGAGGAGAGAAGAACAGCATCAACTGGAAAAGAAACTGGAGGGGATCAGAGGCAGACGGACAGAGAAAGCAGGAAGCCTTTGCCGGACACTGGACAGGCATGACAGGGCGGCTTCTGAGAGTTCCCTTTCTGCTTCCCTTATGACAGATGAGACATTAAAAGACAGGGCTCTTTCACTGGAAGAGGAGCTGGAAAGGCAATTACAGCATCTGCAAGCGGCCATGGAAAGAAACGAAAAAGACCTGCAGAAAAAAGCGGAACTGGAACGGCTGCTTCCGGAGAAACAGGAGCAGGCAGAGCAGCTTGTGGAAAGTATCCGGCAGACAGAACTGTCCGTTATAAAGAACAGGGAACGAGTAAATGCCAGAAATGAGAGGATAGAAGATCTGGCAAAAGAGCTTCCCTGGGAACAGAAAGAAGAAATCGAGACACAGATTCTGTTTCTGAACAAGCAAAAGGAGGAGCTGGAACGTGCGCACAGCTTTGCGGAGGCAGAATATAAAGACTGCCAGAGACAGTACGAACGCCTGACTGCTGCCGTGGAAACGTTAAAAAAGCAGCTTGTGAAAGGGGAGGAAGCCACTCCCGTCACGGAGGAGGAGATCCGCGCCAGAAAGAAACACTGGCAGCAGGAGAAAGCGGAACTGGAGGAAAAACGGGATGAAAAAAATGCTGCCTATGTGCGTAATCATGCGATCTTTCTCCAGGTACAGACCAGGCAGAAGGAGATTACGGAAGTAGAGGAAACCTATCAATGGATGAAATCCCTTTCGGATACGGCCAACGGCATGTTAAATGGCAAACAGAAGATAGAATTTGAAACCTATATCCAGATGACCTTTTTTGACCGGATTATCAGACGGGCGAACCTGCGCCTGCTTACCATGAGCAGTGGTCAGTATGAACTCAGACGCACGCAGGAGAAAGACAATGGCAATAAAAAAGAAAAGGCGGGACTGGAGCTCAGCGTGCTGGATCATTATAATGCGACAGAGCGCAGCGTAAAGACCTTGTCCGGCGGAGAATCCTTCCAGGCTTCCCTGTCCCTGGCACTGGGGCTTGCCGATGAGATCCAGTCAAACGCCGGTGGTATCCGCCTGGATTCCATGTTTGTGGATGAAGGGTTCGGTTCCCTGGATGAAGAGTCCCTTGCCCAGGCCATCAGGGCGCTCACATGCCTGACAGAGGGCAAGCGTCTGGTGGGTATCATCTCCCATGTCTCGGAACTGAAAGAGCAGATCGAGAAAAAAATCGTCGTTACAAAACACCGGGGGAAAGAGGGTGTTGGCAGTGCGGCGGTAATTGTAACGGGATAAATTTTCCTGGAAAAAGAGGATCATAAACGAGAATGGGAGGCAAACGATGAATTATGAAAAGGAATCTGCCATCCGGGAAATCATGCAACTGGCGCCCCGGATTGAGGTAAGCATACTGTCTGGTTTGTTACTGATCCGGCATGGCTGCGCAAGAGTTGTGTCTGCGCATGCGCGGCCGGGAAACGAACAAAACGCAGGGTGGGATCTGGTAAAAAATGCCCAAAGTGGTATGTATATTCCGGCAATCATAGCGGCGCTGCATCTGCTCATGCTGCCACCTTCTCTTGTGCATTGTCTGGAAGAAGCGATGAACAAGGAAAAGCCAGATGAAGAGGACTTACGGGAAATGATACGAGCATTGTCCGATCTTGTCTTGGATGATGCTGCTGCCATACGGATTTATGAAGATAGACTGGCCAGAGAAACGGGGGAAGGTTTTTTATCCCGCGGTGATTTTTACACGCCAGCTGCGATTGCCCGTCTGCTGTTGGATTTACTGGAGGTGAAAGAGGGCAGTGTCTATGATCCCTGCTGCGGAAGTGGCTCGATATTATACCAGGCGGGTCGCGCGTTTGCAAAACTGAAGTTATATGGTCAAACTGCAGATACAAAGTCTTATCAGATCTGTGAGATGATTTCTTTTCTGTATAGGCAGACGGTAGATTTAGGAGGCCGGCCAATACCTTGACAGAAGATTTGCATGTCAATCAAAAGTTTGATTATATTGCGACTAACATCCCGTTTAATCTGTCTCATTGGAGGGATAAGGTTACATACACCGGGGATATGGAGTGGCAGTACGGGCTGCCTCCTGCCTCCAATGCCAATTTTGCATGGGTGCAATCTATTGTCAGTCATCTGGCAAAGGCCGGCCGGGCTGTTGTCATATTGCCTAACAGCGTTTTGACCACGCAGCTTCAGGCAGAGAGAAAGATACGACAGGGCCTTATAGAGGATGGTTTGATAGAAGCCGTTATCACTTTACCACCCAGGATATTTCATAATACCAGTGTCCCTTGTTGCATCTGGGTTTTCAATAAGATGCGGACATCGGCATCAACCGCAACCACGCTGCTGGTCGATGCCAGGGGATTACAGGCAGGAAAAGATGACACGATTGCACAAGAGATGACGCAACTTAGTTCGCTGGTCTTACGGCACCGGAAAGGTATTTTGCAGGGAAAGACAGGTTGGTATGCGGTTGTCTCGCTCCAGGAGATATCGCAGAAAAAATATCTGCTAAGTCCTAATTTTTATACAAAAGCGAGGGCTGTTCCGGTCAGTCCGATCCGGCACATGCAGACGCATTTTACGGCACTGGTGGAACAGTTATGTTTGCAGCTGAGGGAAAGCGACCTGCTGCCATATATTGGCCAGTGGAAGGACAGGCAGGCGGCGGTGTACTGGGAAAAAGCCGCATTGCTGGATTTGTATCAGTCGTTTGGAGGACTTGCCAAAAAGAAAGCGTTTTTTGGACATGGTATGCAGATGGTAGATGTGAAAACGGTGATCCGTCATGCGTTTCTCCCGGATTCCCTGTCAATGACAGTCGAGGCAACGGAAGAGGAAATCGCAAAGTATGGGGTAAGAGCGGGCGATATTCTTTTAAACCGTTCCAGTGAATCTGTTGCGCAGCTGGCCTGTTGTTGTATCGTACCAAAAGAGTGTTGTGCCGTGTATGGCAGTTATATCAAATGTCTCCGGCCCAAAAGGCACGGGACGCCTGCCCCCTTTTATATGGCCGGTTATTTCCGCAGTGCTGTATACCGGCATGAGGTCGAGAGAGTGTCGCCTGTCTATACGACCCGTGCCAATATGAATGTGGATCGCCTTTCTGAAATTTCAGTTTACTATCCGGATGTAGATACACAGGAGAAATTGGGAGCGACTCTGTTTGCTATATTCGAGTATCAAAAGGAGTGCAAAGACCAGGCACTTTGCCAATCTCTCAATGAATTTGAGAAATTGCTGATTGAGCAATTTATCACCTATCCGATACTTTGCTTCCAGAAACGGGAGGATAACAAAGGATGACCCAAAAAGAACAAAAATGGCTGGTGCTGCTTTTCGCTCTCAATGAACTGGGAGGAGGCGGTCAGAGAAGCAGGGTTTTACAACATATCAACGACTGCGCCTATTGGCATAAGAACGATCAGAACGATACGCTCTGCCGTACCCGCAATGAAATGGTGTGGCGGAATGATTTTTCTTTTGAAAGGCAGCATCTGGTTGCGCATGGCTATATGAAAACCGGTGGGCAGGGAAACTGGGAAATCACAGAAACGGGTAAGAGACAGCTTTCTGCTCTGGTGGAACAGGCAAAACACGAAGCTGGCGGTGAGAATCTCTGCTATACTGCAGTGTTTTTCCAGAAGCTGTTCCCCGTCCAAAAAACATGGATCGAACTCGAAGAAGACCAGTTGCTTATCGCAGCGTTATCATTATCAGAGAATACAGCAGCAATCGCATCTTCGCCGGTCAGAAGTGGTCCTCGTCCGGTTGGCATGTTATCCAGTCGTTCCCTAAACGGTCCTGTCTATGCGCGGGCACCTAAAGAGGCAAGGGCGGCGCTGGCCAGAGCGGGAAATTTGTGTGAGGTTGATCCGGCCCACCAATCTTTTCTCCGCAGGGATGGGAGAACCATGTATATGGAACCGCACCACCTGATTCCGATGGCGTTAACCGATTATTTTGGAGTTGATCTGGACAGAGAACAGAATATCATTTCTCTTTGCAGCAACTGCCATAATCAGATTCATTATGGGGCGAAAGCAGATGTGAAAAGGCTGATTGCCCGATTATTTTTAGCAAGAGAGCAGGAGATCAGTGCAATTCTGGGCAGAAGTATTTGCGTCGAGGAATTATATCAGATTTATAAGGTCTGCTGATTCTTGCAGAAAGATGTTTATGCTTGGTGCCCTCCCTTTTTTCCTGTTGATTGTTTCCGGGAAAGCAGGTAAAATAAGCATAGATGCTTCTCAATGCGGGATAAGAGAGGGGAGGTGAGGGGATGGCTTTGGAGACGGAAGGGCAGCTTGGCCGTAAGCTGACAGAATGTCCTGCCGACAAAGTTAAGATTGCGATTCAGGTCGGATGGAGGACTGCGTTCTGCATCCTGCTGGATATTATGAATTTTGGCGGGATTGCGGCGATCAGGCAATGGGATGATATACCTCCTGAAATGACCACTATTGTGGTGAATCTGGTTCTGACGATGGTATTTGGGTTATATCCATTGATACATCTGCGCGAGTATCTGGCTTTTTACGAATATGGGATCCGGTATCGGAAAAAGACATATTTCTGGTCGGATCTGGGGCAGGTGGGATGGCGTGACCACACGTATGGCGGCCTTTTTCGCAGTGTTCTTATGGATACGAACCGGAGAGTATTTGATGTTACCTATGTGCAAAGTCCTAAAAAACAATTTAACAGAGCATACATGAATCATTAACATAACAAATAACAGCATCGGACCATGCGATACCGGGAGGAATTTATGGACATGGCCTAAAATGGCCGCAAATACTCCGCGGAAAGGCAGATGCAGAACTTAAAAGCAGGAGAATCGAACATGGAGACTACATATTACGGATTAACAGTGCCACAGATGATTGCGATTACGGTAGGATTGATTGCGATCATTGCAGTTTATGTCGTGATCAAAGACAAAATAAACAGGAAAAAAGCCATGAGCGGCGGAGACCGGGAGACTGTATGGAACATTCTGCAGAGAGCCGTTCCGGATGTGGATAACTATACAAGAGCCTATGGATGCTGGGAATGGACCACCTATCAGGGGAAGAAATCCACGACCTCTTATTGGTTTTACGGACTTGCTTTTCATCCGGAGCGCCTTTACGTGGTGCCTTTGTCCTGTGAAGGCGGGGACATCAGCTATTCCAATGCGTTCTGTATTGAGAAAAAGGATGTGGCTATTGTCAACAGCAAGAAGGGCACGACCTGGGTGGAACTCTACGACATGCATCAGAAGGAACTGTTATCCGTCTCGGTTTTGCCGGAAAACCTCAATGATGATAAGTTCCATCCCGTCAATATCATCCAGTCGGATGAGGCAAAAGCATTTGAAATATGGAAGGATGCCTGGATGGATGAGATCAATACCGCGCATCATGTCGAAGTGACCGGAAAGATGAAAAAGCCGGTGAAAGTAAAGAAAGTCTGAGATGGAAATAAAAAGATGCGGACCGGATACAGACCGGCCGCATCTTATTTTATTTTATCTGAATTCATCTACGCATACCGTATTTCCCAGCACTTCCCGTCCGGCCTGCAAAAGCAGATCCGAGCGTGCCTGGGTGCTCCATTTGACCAGAGTGAGGCAGCGGTTTTCGATTTCTATGCCGGTGATGCCGGTGGGATGGATACAGCTGCCGGTGTTGCAGTAAGGGGATTGTCTGGTGCCGATCATGGGATGATGGGTATGGCCGGTCACCAGAATATGATGCTGATCCGTGGCCCATTTTGTCAGGCGCTGTTCGGATTTTTTCTTTTTGCGGTTGTTTTTAGCTGCGCTGGTGGGATCGGGGATGCCCAGCTTTTCCAGAGGCCGCCAGAAATAACGGACCAGAAAGCGGGCGAGCGGCCAGAAGGTGCTGTTCAGCGGGTCAGCCTGATGACCATGGGTGAGATAGATATCCATGATCCCTTTTGTATCCTGCAGGATGATGCCAGGATAAAAGGTAATGCCGGGGCAGAGCGGTTGTTCCCGCAGTGTGCGGTCGCAGTAGTAGGTATGCAGATGGGTGTGGCGGAAGCGGTTTTGCTTTTTGATGATATCGTGGTTCCCATAGATGGCATACAGCCGCCCGGCGCTGTAGAAGCGTGACAGCATTTCAAAGCTGCGGGGGTGCATTTCTTTGATCTTTTGGAAAGAACGGTTTTCCCACAATTCATCGCCATCGCCCAGTTCCAGGCAGGTAAATTCCCGGCAGTAATAATATTGCAGCGCCGCCAGATAGAGATATTCGTTTTTCAGAAAATTATCATTGGCATTGCCCACACCCCGGTGGCAGTCACTGAGCAGGATATATCTGGAACCGGGGTGCAGGGGCAGCCGCAGGGCGCCATCGAAGGCTCTGGCAATACGGCTGTGGCTGCGGGCAGTGGGGGTCAGTGCGGGACTCATCAGCAGCGCCTCCCATGCCGCGGGCATTTCTGCTTTCTGCATCTGCGAAAACGGAGCAGATGACGGAAACAGGCGGGCAGAAAATAATAAAGATAGAGCAGTTTATCAAGCGTACAGCAAAACGGCCTCGTGATATACAGATAGATGCTGCAGAACAGACGGTTTTCCAGCTGGGACAACCAGGAGCAGAATCCAGGGCGGTGCTGGGTGGTATAGGGTCTGGCAAAGGTAAAGCAGACTGTCAGATCGCAGACACAGAGGGAACACTCCGGATAACCACTGTGGATCAGGCCGTCAAGAAAGGCTTTGAGCATACAGGCATTGGGGAACGTAACGGAGATCTTCATGGTCAGATCGCCCGGCTCGCAAAAGTGTCCCACATCAAAACCGGTCAGCCACCAGCGCACACCACGTATGGAAAAGAGAAGCCTGCATTTGTAAAACAGCTGCATGGACATATACAGCATTTCCTCATCCGATACACTGTGGAATAGCGCCCGGTCATATTGCTGCGGGGAGAGGATGCAATCTGCATGATAAATGCCGATCTCCCCACCTGTATTGATCCCATACTGCCCCTTCCAGAATTCGATCAGCCAGGTCTTACCATGGTAGTTAAAATAGATCGGTTCACAGTCAAAGACCATATTGAAGTGGGGCGCGGTCTTGTCAAAGAGAGCACAATAACCGAATTCGCGCTGCCAGGCGTCCTGCCTGGAGGTAACGATATCCTGATCCAGAAGATAGGAAAAACCGAAAGGGCGCAGCAGTTCGTTCAGTGTGCATACTTTTTCGCAGTTGTCCATGTTGCGGACCTTACAGATGATGTGCTTTTTCCTGTGATGATTCAGAACACAGAAAATAATACAGAAAAGGATAAAGAATCCGAAAAAGAAATACATGGTGCAGTCCTTTTTAGCGTTTATTTATCATATGCTGTCGGATGGAGGTGGGAACTGAATTTTTGGAAAAAGGAGTAATTGACTAAAAAAGAAAAAATAGGTATACTGATAGTGAGATAGTATGTGATGGAACCGGAGGTGATCAAAATGAATTATTCACCACTCAGGTATCCGGGAGGTAAGGCTAAATTTGCGCCTTATGTAAAGAAAGTTATTCATAGGTTATCAGAAAAAATTGATACCTATATAGAGCCTTTCGCCGGCGGTGCCGGAGTTGCTCTAGAATTATTATTTTCTGGAGAAGTCAAAAACATTGTCATTAATGACTATGATAAGGCAGTGTATTCCTTTTGGCGTGCTGTTGTTAACGATACTGGAAGTTTAGTCAGTCTGATTGAAAATACAGAAGTTAATATCAAAGAGTGGCATAAGCAGAAGCAGATCTATATGGAGTGTGCGGGAAAATACTCAGTTGAGTTGGCATTTGCCACTTTTTTTCTTAACCGGACAAATCGATCAGGAATATTGAGTGCAGGTCCGATTGGTGGATATCAGCAACAGGGAAATTACTTGCTTGATGCCAGATATAATAAAGATAACTTGATCAGAAGAATAGAAGCTATTGCGTTGTACAAAAAATCGATCCGTGTATACAACAAAGAAGTGAGATCATTTATATCAGGGATTATATCTCAATATGGAGACAATGCTTTTGTATACTTTGATCCTCCGTATTTCAATAAAGGGAGCAGACTGTATAAAAACTGTCTGTCGAAAAAAGATCATATGGATATAGCTGAAATAATAAAACGAAAAGTGACATGTGAGTGGATCATAACATATGATGATGCAGAAGAGATAAAAGAAATATATAAGGATAATTATTACAGAGTATATGATTTAATATACAGTATTGTGACAAGTCATGTAAAGAGTGAAATTGTGATTTTTAAGGATGGGAAACTATGTCCCGAATATGATTTGCAAGAACAAAAAACAAAGATTAGTATTATTTAAAGGAATGAAAGCTATGGCATATCAACTAATATGTGATGAATGTAGATTTTGTAGGATATTTCAGGGTGTATACAGTTCAATGAGTATTAATCATCCGATTTTACAAAATGAAAAATATATGGTATTAGCAAGTGTAGGTGCTTTTTTAGAAGGTTGGATACTTGTCATACCCAGAAAACATGATTTTTCTATGAGGAATCATTATTTAGATGCAGATTTTGTTTCTATAACCAATGAAATAATAAAGCGCATTAATGAGGTGTATGGTAACCGGTGTATTATATTTGAACATGGCGCTAACCATGAGGGATCGGTGACTTCTTGTGGGACTAACCATGCACACTTGCATATTCTTCCCTACCAAGGATCTATTTTGGGTGAGATGCAGAAGAGCGGATATTTGTGGGAGGAATGTCATATTGATAATATTGATAGTGAAGTAGGGAAAGGGGAGTATTGGTTTTACGCGGAAGATGTGACAGATATTAGAAGGACGAAAGGTTACATACATAAAATTAGGAAAACAGAGTCACAATTTTTTAGGAAATTGCTTGCAAGAGAAGAAGGTTGTGAAGACCATTTTGATTATAAAAAGTATGATTTTATGGAAATAAGTGAGAAAACATTTTGGTCACTGGTGAGGTAATATGAGAGAAAAAGAAGCGTTGTCCAGTGATGGGCGAGAGAAGGGTGATTATGAGACAAGATATAAGGACGGACAGTGTCAGAAAAAAATTAAAAGAGATGCCGTTTATATTACTGTACTTATGTTATTGGCCATGTTAGGATTATTATTAAATTTTTTGTGTTTTTTTGAGAACATTTTGAATCTGACAGGGGACAGGAGGATTGTTTTTCATAAAATAGTGTATTGTGTCGGTTCAGGATTGTTAGGTGGCGCTACATTTGGAATGAAATATTTTTATCGTGTAGTGGCTAGAGGGCTGTGGAATGAGGACCGGGTTTACTGGCGTTTTTTTTCTCCGCTTATTGCGGTATCTCTTTCTGTTATTATGGCTGCAATTATGATTAAAGATGTTTCATCTTCAAGTTCGCTTGCAGTTACGATCGGATTTTTGACGGGTTATTTCTCTGATGAAGCGGTGAGCAAAATGTACGATGTCGCATGTGTGTTATTTCTCAAACCAGATAATACTGTGAACAGAGATAAAATAAACGAACTAATTGAAGTAGAGAAGAAAGAGGATGACGATGTTGTGGATTGTAACGAAATATAAAATAGAGAAGAAATGTTCAGAAGAGGTAAGTACAGAAGATGTGGGACAGAAAGCATATGGGCTTTGTCAGATGCCAGAGGCGTGGACATTGCCTTTTTTTGTTATAGATCGTTTCTTTTTTATGGAGTTCTGCAATAAGAAACAAAATCATACTATATTGGATTTATATTTAAAAAATATATTTGAAACAATTCGTATATTGAGTCTAGGTGACAATCTTATTATTCGATCATCTGGAATACAAGAGGGAATGACAGAGCGTGGAAAGTATGAGTCATTAGAAACAACCATTCAAGAATTACCTGAACGATTATATGAACTTGTTGACAGATTAAAAGGATATGAAGGATTACAAGAAGAAGGAATGCCATTTATCATTCAGATGTGGAAGAAAAGCAGTGTGTCAGGACATATGTCTAATGAACGACGGTTTGCTAAAGAAAATAGAGATTTTATAGTAGAATACAAGGATGAAAATGGTGAGGTAATAACTCAAAAAATTTCTTTAAGAAATTGGAGAAAAACTTATGATTTGGAGTTATACAAGAAGAAACCTTTATCTTTGAAGGGTGGGAAATTGGCGGATGCATTAAAAGTTTCAGGAGCATTTTATTACGAAATGTTCAAGAAAAAGAGAGTTCATTTAGAGTTTATTTGTTGCAGAGATGAGGTTTATTTGGTGCAGTGTGATTTTGATGTGCCATACAGGGAAGTAGAGAATCCGGATGACTATGATATTGAAATGACAAAATGCAAAGAGTTTCATCCACAAATATTAAGACGAATTAGGGAAGATGATAAAGGAAAGTATCACAAGATAGACAATGTATTTTTATATAGAGAAGTTGGAGAAAAATTTCCTCCTTTATTTCTATTGGATGATAAAAATGCACTTGAAGAGTTAAGAAAAGGATATGTGAATAAAAAACTATCTGCAGATCTTCAAGTTATGGCAGAAGAATCTCTTGTTATTAGAACGAATATAACAAGTAGTGATCTGAAACGGTCTCAGTTATCAAAACGCAGTAATGAACTTCGTGATGGAAAAGATGCAGAGCGTTTTCTGATTGAAACAAGCAGGTTATTGGTCAAAGACGGGATTGATGAGTATATATTTATTTTACATAATTTTATACCAGCTAAAATTGCAGCTTTTGTAAATGCTAAGCCAATGGAGAGAATTGTGGAGATCCAAACATTGTGGGGATTGCCAGAAGGATTGTATTATAATGCTCATGATAGGATTATTGTTAATACGAGAGAAATAAATGCTTGTAAAATGAACAGAGATAGGTTTCAAATTAAGTTTGATGTGGTTTATAAAGAGAATTTTATAGCACCTGATCAGGATGGAAAATGGGTTGTGAAAAAGTTAAAACCTCCATATGACTGGCAATGTACAATCACAGATAAAAAAATAATAGGCGACATTGCGTATAGAGCGCGGAAGATAGCTGAGCAGGCAGACGAAGAATTGAGCATTATGTGGTTTATTGGAATCGACAGTAGTTTTTATGGAACAGATAATATGCCATGGTATCATGAAAAATATGACAGAAATAGTTATTATTACACAAATAATTCCAATTATAATAGATCCTATAAGAAAAAGTATTTCTATGAAAAAGAAATTGTTATTGAGACTGAGGAGGATTTACAAAAAGTACAGGATATGGAGGCAAGAGAAATTGGCATAGTTCGTATTCAACCACGTGATGATGGATTGTTGAGAAGTAAAAAGTTTATTACAAATGTAGGAATTATATGTAAAAGAAAAAATGTTAATATTTTTTTAGAAGGGGCTGTGTTAGCACATTCTTTTTATCAGTTGATAAGTACGGGAGCTACTGTTTTATGTGCGCATGAAATTAGAGAATTCGAAGAGAAAATAGAATATAATAAATTGGTGCGGGATTTGATACCAAGCATTATAAGAAGCAGAGGAGAACGAGTGAAATGTGTTTCAATCAGAGGAATAGGTTTGATCAGAGAAATCAAGAATAAATTGATTGAAGAATCATATGAGGTGCTCGGAGCTACTGGCAAAAATGAGATAATTGAGGAGTTGGCTGATTTAGAGGAAGTATGCGATTCTTTACAAAAAAATATAGAATTAATTATTGCCGATAAGGATGGAATGAGTAGAATAGGAGAAATAAAAAATAAAATAGCTTTTGATGCGGCAGTTTATGAGAAAGATAAGCAAAAAGGATGGATTAATATTGAGAATCTGAATGTTTATGTTACTATGGAAAGACAAAAATGTGATTTGCAAGTGGATTTTATTCTTGGTCATGCTGGTAAAGAAACTAATTATAACAAACCGGAAACTCAGTGTAATAAATATAGACGGGATATACTTATGACAGCATTCAAAATATGGGATTGTTATGACATTGCAGAATGCAATTTATTGTTAAAAGAAATAAGAAAATATAGTAGAAGGCTGCTTGCAGAATCAATATGTGAAGTGAAAGAGTTTGAATATTATAAGATGCAGAAACAAAAAGATAAAGGGGGATTTGAAAAAGGATATATTCTTATAGAAACTGCTTTTGGAAATAAGTGTCATGAAACATTAAAAGATATTGATTTGATTGGTGAGCCTGTTGAGATCAGCGAATTAAAAAGGAAAACAGATAGAATTGATGTAGATGATATTGCGGGAAATAGGCTATTGATCCGACTTCGTTTTCCAATTTATAGTAGAAGGCAGGAATGGATGATAAGAAAATCAAGGATAAGAGATTACTTGCATAGAGATGTAAAAATAAAAATAAGTAGACAATTAAACAAAACTGAAATTTGTTTTGGAATGGAGTTTTTATATGATAATTATGAACAATTACAGCTGAATCTTGATTAGATTGATGTGATAGTTCGATGTGATCTTTAGTTTTACATATTTTTCTGGAACAGCTGTCGAAAGTGTGATAGAATAAAAAAAGTTTATACAAATCATAGGAGAACCTATATGAAATGGAAGAAATTTATCATAGAGACAACGACGGAGGCTGAGGATATCATCATCAGTTCCTTATATGACATCGGACTGGAAGGCGCACAGATCGAGGACCGGATTCCGCTCACGGAATCGGAAAAGGCACAGATGTTTGTCGATATCCTGCCCGAGGGGCCGGAGGATGACGGAAAGGCATATCTGAGTTTTTTTGTGGAAGAGGCGGAAAGCGGGGCGTTACTGCTGAACGGGGAAGAAACCGACATGACCGTCATATTAGAGAAGGTGCGCGGGGAACTGGATGCAGTCCGCACCTATATGGAGATCGGGGCCGGCACCATTACTGTGGAAGAAACGGAAGATATCGACTGGATCAATAACTGGAAGCAGTATTTCCATCAGTTTACGATAGATGATCTGCTGGTCATCCCTTCCTGGGAGGAAGCCGGGGATGCAGACCGGGATAAGAAAATCCTGCATATTGATCCCGGCACGGCTTTTGGCACGGGAATGCATGAGACGACACAGCTTTGTATCAGACAACTGCGAAAATACCTGACAGCGCAGACCAGGCTGCTCGATGTGGGGACAGGCAGCGGGATCTTGTCGATTGTCTCCCTGCTGTATGGTATCCGGGAGGCAAAAGGCACAGATCTGGATCCCTGCGCCGTGGATGCGGTCAGAGACAATAGGGAAGCCAACCATATTGCGCCGGAGCAGTTCGAACTGCTGATCGGCAACATCATCACCGATCAGCAATTAAGGGACCGGCTGGGATATCATTGCTATGATATCGTTGTGGCCAATATATTGGCGGATGTGCTGGTGCCGCTGACACCCGTCATCGTGGATCATCTCATGCCGGGCGGTTTCTATATCACATCCGGTATTATAGATGAGAAAGAAGCAGTTGTGAGAGCGGCCATAGAGGCCGCAGGACTGAAGGTGCTGGAAGTGACATATCAGGGTGAGTGGGTCAGTATCACGGCCCGGAAAGAAGAATAGCATGCATCATTTTTTTGTGGAGCCGGGGCAGATCAAAGGAAAGCAGATCACAATTACGGGAAAAGATGTCAATCATATTGCCCATGTGCTGCGGATGAAGCCGGGAGAAGAACTCTCGGTCAGCAACGGTGTGGACGGAAAAGAATATCGGTGCCAGATCGCGTGCGTCACGGAAGGAGAAGTGCAGTGTAAACTGCGTTTTATCAAAGAGGACGGGCTGGAACTGCCTGCGCGCATCTCTCTTTTTCAGGGACTTCCCAAAGGGGATAAGATGGAACTGATCATTCAAAAAGCCGTGGAACTGGGTGTTTTTGAAATAGTTCCCATGTCTACGAAGCGGACGGTAGTCCGGCTGGAGGGCAGGCGAGAAGCGGCCAAAATCAGCAGATGGCAGAGTATTGCGGAGGCGGCGGCGGCGCAGAGCCGGCGGCGCATCATTCCCCAGGTGCACCCGGTCCTTTCTCTGAAAGAAGCGGTGGCCCATGCACAGCATATGGACTGCGGGCTGATTCCTTACGAGCTGGCAGAGGGGATGGGCAGGACCAGAGAACTGCTGAGCGGGCTGCGACCGGGACAGCGGGTAGCCGTAATGATCGGCCCGGAAGGCGGTTTTGAAGAAGAGGAGATAGAACTGGCGGCTGCGGCAGGCATTCGGCCGATTACAATGGGCAGGCGGATCCTGCGCACGGAGACGGCCGGGTTTACGATGCTTGCATGGATAATGTACCAACTGGAAGCAGAAGCATAACATAGCTATAGATAGATAAATGGAGTGTCTGAAACTATGGAAGTATATTTGGATAATTCTGCCACAACCCGGGCATTTGACTGTGTGGCAGAGCTCGTAAGCAAGGTTATGGTAGAGGATTACGGCAATCCTTCCAGTTTGCATATGAAAGGCGTGGAAGCGGAGCGCTATATCCGCTATGCCAAAGAAGTGATAGCGGCCAATCTGAAGGTCAGTGAGAAAGAGATCGTATTTACCTCCGGCGGTACGGAAGCGGATAATCTGGCACTGATCGGCGCTGCCAGTGCCCAGGCCAGGGCAGGGCGGCATATTATTACCACCTGTATCGAACATCCGGCTGTGATGCAGACCATGCACTATCTGGAGAAGCAGGGATTTCAGGTGACGTATCTGCCGGTAGACCGCTATGGTAAAATACGCATGGAGGATCTGCGCTGTGCTATCCGCCGCGATACCATACTGGTATCCATCATGCATACCAACAATGAAATCGGTTCCCTGCAGCCTGTCGGCGAAGCCGGTGAACTGATCAAAAGCATCAATCCCCGTATTATATTTCATGTGGATGCGATACAGGGGTATGGAAAATTCCGGATATATCCGAAAAAAATGCACATTGATCTGCTTTCCGTGAGCGGACATAAAATACATGGCCCCAAAGGGGTGGGCTTTTTATATATCAGCGAAAAAGTAAGAATCGTTCCGATTGTATTTGGCGGCGGACAACAAAAGGGGATGCGTTCGGGGACGGAAAATGTATCCGGCATTGCCGGGCTGGGCAAGGCTGTGGAGACGGTTTATGCGGATCTGGAAAAGGAAAGGGCAGCCATGTATGAACTGAAAGAGCAGTTTGTGCAGGGGGTTTTGCAGATACCGGAAGTGAAGATAAATGGCCTGACCGGGGAGATGAGTGCGCCGCATGTGGTCAGCGCTTCTTTCCGGGGTGTGCGGAGTGAGGTGCTGCTGCATGCACTGGAAGAGAAGGGGATATATGTGTCGGCAGGCAGCGCCTGTGCGTCCAATAAGGCGCCGAAGCCGTCGGATACGCTGCGCGCCATCGGTCTGGAACGGGATCTGCTGGACTCCACGCTGCGGTTCAGTTTTTCCGTCTTTACCACACGGGAAGAGATTGATTATACCTTACAGACTTTATATGAGATCGTTCCGGTGCTCCGGAAATATACAAGACAGTGAGACGACGGGAAAGAGACAGGAGAGGGAAATGTTTACTTCATTTTTGATAAAATATGCGGAGATCGGTGTCAAAGGCAATAACAGGTATCTGTTCGAGGATGCGCTTGTGCGCCAGATCCGCCATGCTTTGAAACACTGCGAAGGCGAGTTTAAGGTGCATAAGAACCAGGGCAGGATTTATGTGGATGCCCTTTCCGACTTTGATTTTGATGAGGCTGTGGGGCAGCTCCGGTGCGTATTTGGCATCTCCGGTATCTGCCCTGTAACGGCAGTCGAGGATCAGGGATTTGAACAGCTTGGCAGGGATGTGACTGCCTATATGGAAACCGTATATGGCGCGAAACTGGGTGCCGGTGAAGGCATGACCTTTAAGGTGGTGGCCAGGCGGGCGAGAAAGGACTATCCTGTTCACTCCGGCGAGATCAATGCGCGGCTTGGCGGTATCCTGCTGGATGCGTTTCCGGGCCTGCGGGTCGATGTGCATGAGCCGGATATTTATCTGCAGGTGGAGGTCAGGGAGAAGATATATCTCTACTCCATAGTGATACCCGGCCCGGGAGGGATGCCGGTGGGGACTGGCGGCAAAGGTATGCTGCTTTTGTCCGGCGGCATTGACTCCCCGGTGGCAGGCTATATGATCGCCAAGCGCGGTGTGAAGATTGATGCCGTTTATTTCCATGCGCCGCCGTATACAAGCGAGCGGGCCAGACAGAAAGTGGTCGATCTGGCGGGGCTGGTAGCCAGATATACAGGCCCCATCTGGCTGCATATCATCAATTTTACCGATATCCAGCTGGCCATCTATGACAAATGTCCACATGATGAACTTACCATTATCATGCGCCGTTACATGATGCGGATCGCAGAGCAGATCGCAAAGGATACGGAGTGCCTGGGACTGATCACCGGGGAGAGCATCGGTCAGGTGGCCTCCCAGACCATGCATTCTCTGGCAGCTACCAACGAAGTATGCACGCTGCCGGTCTATCGGCCGCTGATCGGTATGGACAAGCAGGAGATTGTGGAGATTGCAGAAAAGATCGGCACATTTGAGACATCTATTTTGCCGTATGAGGATTGCTGTACCATATTTGTGGCTAAGCATCCTGTGACCAAACCCAATATCAGGGTGATTAAAAAACATGAACACAATCTGGATGAAGTGATGGAAGATCTGTTAAAGACAGCGCTGGAGACAAAAGAAGTGGTAGTTGTGGAAGGAAAAAGACAATAAAAAAATGGTCTGTACAGCAAGTGTACAGACCTGCCTGAACTGGGCTCAGGCTCTTTGTCTGAGAAAAATTTCCCGGATTACTCGATGATGTATGGGCTCAATACATGGAGCACTTCGTCGATATCATCCTCCGCATGGATGTTCAGATCAATGGGTTTGGAAAGATCAAGACTGAAAATACCCATAATAGATTTGGCATCGATCACATAGCGACCGGACACCAGATCGAAATCATAATCAAAACGTGTAATATCATTGACGAAAGATTTTACTTTATCGATGGAGTTTAAAGAAATCTGTACTGTTTTCATTGGAATACCCCTCCTTTTCCTTGGCTTATCAATACCTTAATACTAATGGCAACGGGACGGAATGTCAAGATTCAAACTTGACAAAATTATAGAAAGCGGTCATGATTCGTAACAGTTCAGACAGGTCTGTATCATTGCGCACAGACCATACAAATAGGAAGCAGGAGTGGCTTATGGAACGTGTGGCACTGTGTAATCTGGGATGCAAGGTTAACGCCTATGAACTGGATGCCATGAAAAAGATGCTGGAGAACAGCGGCTATGAGATTGTACCGTTTGACGGGATTGCGGATATCTATATTGTCAATACCTGCACGGTGACCAATATCGCAGACAGAAAGAGCCGGCAGATGCTGCACCGTGCCAGAAAGCGTAATCCGCAGGCCGTGGTGGTGGCAGCAGGCTGTTACATTCAGGCCGGCGATGAGGCCTGTCTGGATGCCAGTATTGATCTGGCCATCGGCAACAATAAGAAAAAAGATCTGATTCCCATTCTGGAGACATTTCTGAAGCAGCGAAAAGAAGGAGGGGCGGATCAGACGCTTGGCCATACAACGATTCCCGACCTGCGCCGTCCGGTTCCCTATGAAGAGATGACGCTGGAAGGATGTGCGGGGCATACCCGGGCTTTTGTGAAGATACAGGATGGTTGTGACCAGTTCTGTTCTTATTGTGTGATCCCGCTTGCCAGAGGCAGGGTGAGAAGCCGCAGGCCGGAACAGGTATATAGAGAGGCGCAGGCACTGGCAGAGTCAGGCTATCAGGAGATTGTCCTGACCGGGATTCATCTCAGTTCCTATGGGATGGATCTTGTAAAAGCGGATGGCCGGACCGGGCGCAGCAGGGAGGAGATCCGCAGGGAGACGTATGAACAGGCATATCTGCTGCATTTGATAGAAGATCTGCATGAGATCTCAGGGCTGAAACGGATTCGGCTGGGTTCTCTGGAACCGCGGATTATCACAGACGCATTTGCCCGGAGACTGCAGAAACTGCCAAAAGTCTGCCCGCATTTCCATCTTTCCCTGCAAAGCGGGTGTGACACAACTTTAAAAAGGATGAATAGGCACTATCAGGCAGGTGAATACTATGAAAAGGTAAACCTGTTACGGGAAGTGTTTGATGATCCCGCCATTACCACCGATGTGATTGTGGGATTTCCGGGGGAAACAGCAGAAGAATTTGCCCATACGCTGGCCTTTCTGGAAAAAACGGAGTTTTTTGAAATGCATGTCTTTCCCTATTCCAGAAGAAAGGGGACAGTAGCCGCAAAAATGCCCGATCAGGTGCCGGATCAGATCAAAACAGAACGCAGCAGGATACTCCTGAAACTGGCAGAGCAGCAGTCGCGCCGATACAGGGAACGCCTGATCGGAAAAGAAAAGGAAATACTGCTGGAAGAACCCATTATAATAGAAGGGAAGTCCTATCTGACAGGACACACACGGGAGTACGTAAAGACAGCCGTTTTCGCCGGGGAGAATACGCCCAATCAGCTCATGCGAGGGAAAATTACAGGTTTTTTGCAGGAAAATATGGTTCTTATGCAGTGAATTCTTGAAATTTTCGGATAAATAGAGTATACTAGGGTCACTTGATGGAAATATGTGTAACAGAGATGAGAAGAGGAAGTGACAGGATGCAGGATTTGGGAAATACGCAATTTTTTAATGTAGAGATCGAGCCGGAAAACGGGGTCAAGATTGTATTGTCAACAGTATATGAGGCACTGACGGAAAAAGGCTATAATCCTGTCAATCAGATTGTGGGATACATCATGTCCGGTGATCCGACTTATATCACCAGTCATAAAAATGCCAGAAGCCTGATCATGAAGGTGGAACGGGACGAACTGGTAGAAGAGATGTTGCGGGAATATATCAAAGGAAATCATTGGAAGTAGGCACGAATGAGGATAATGGGACTGGATTATGGGTCGAAGACGATGGGGGTCGCGGTGAGCGATGCCCTGCAAATTACGGCTCAGGGAATAGAAATCATCAGAAGAGACAGAGGAAACAAGCTGCGGCGGACGCTTGCCAGGATAGAAGAACTGATCCTGGAATATGAGGTCGAACGGATCGTTCTGGGGATGCCCAAAAATATGGACGGCACGGACGGGGAACGCACGCAGAGATCGAATGAACTCAAAGAGATGCTGGAGAGAAGAACCGGGCTGCCTGTCGTATTGTGGGACGAGCGTCTGACGACAGTGGCTGCGGAAAAAGCGATGATAGAAGCAGGTATCCGCAGAGCGCGGGAAAAAGAGTACGTGGACCAGGTGGCTGCGGCACTGATCCTGCAGGGATATCTGGACTACTGCCATCATATGGATGGGGACATGAAGTAGGAGAATGCATTTGGAAAAGATTGTTTTTCAGCCGGAAGGAGAAGAGGCGGCGGCATTTTATGTGCTGGAGCAGACTACGATAGCCGGCAAAACATATATATTGGTTGCGGATACGGAAGACGGTGACGGGGAAGCCATGATCCTGCGGGATATGTCTGCACCGGAGGACGAGGAAGGTATCTACGCGACTGTGACGGAAGAAACGGAATTCTCTGCGGTGGCAGAGGTTTTCAGCAAAATACTTGAGGATGTAGAGTTGATAGAAGAAGATTCTGAGTGAACGGAAACGGTTACGATGAAAGCTCCATACGCTTGCAGCCGGATGGGAAAGAAGCGATGTGGAATATGTTTTTATCGTTGCCTGTTCCGGTGGTATGTTATGCTTTGTCATTCAGAAGGTGTCTGAACTGTTGCCTGCAGATACATAGTAGAAAGAATGTGGAGGTAAATTATTTGAAGAAAAAAGTGAATAGCGGTTCCAGTCTCAAAGTGATTCCTTTGGGGGGATTGGAACTGATCGGTATGAACATTACTGCCTTTGAATACGAAGACAGTATTGTTGTGGTAGACTGCGGTCTGTCGTTTCCCGATGATGATATGCTGGGGATTGATCTGGTGATTCCGGACATTACCTACCTGAAAGAAAATCAGGATAAGGTAAAGGGATTTATGATCACACATGGGCATGAAGATCATATCGGGGCGCTTCCTTATGTGCTGAAAGAGATCAATGTGCCGGTCTATGCCACGAAACTGACGATGGGAATCATTGAGAACAAACTAAAAGAGCATAACCTGCTGAAAGGGACGAAGCGCAAGGTAGTCAAATTCGGACAATCCATCAATCTGGGACAGCTTCGTATTGAGTATATCAAGACCAATCACAGCATAGTGGATGCGGCGGCGCTGGCGATCTATTCCCCGGCGGGTACAGTGATTCATACCGGGGATTTCAAAGTGGATTATACCCCGGTCTACGGTGATGCCATTGATCTGCAGAGATTTGCGGAGATCGGCAAAAAGGGCGTGCTGGCACTGATGTGTGACAGTACCAATGCGGAACGACCGGGCTTTACCCAGTCGGAGCGGACACTGGGGCGTATCTTTGACACCATTTTTTCCGAACACAAAAGTACGAGGATTATCATTGCCACCTTTGCCTCCAATGTGGATCGGGTGCGCCAGATCATCAATTCGGCATATAAGTGCGGGCGCAAAGTGGTGGTGGAAGGCCGCAGCATGGTCAATATCATCGAAATCGCTCAGAATCTGAACCGGATTACGATACCGGAAAATACTTTGATTGATATAGAGCAGCTAAAGAACTATCCGGATGAAAAGACAGTAATTGTCACCACCGGCAGTCAGGGAGAGAGTATGGCGGCGCTGAGCCGTATGGCGGGTAACATTCATAAAAAGATTTCCATTAAGCCGGGTGATACCGTGATCTTTTCCTCTCATCCGATACCGGGTAATGAAAAGGCAGTGACAAAAGTGATCAATGAACTGTCCAGAAAAGGGGCAGATGTGATCTTTCAGGATGTACATGTATCAGGTCATGCCTGCCAGGAAGAGATCAAACTGATCTACACGCTGGTGCAGCCCCGGTATGCCGTACCGGTCCACGGAGAGTACAAGCATCTGAAGGCCCAGGCGAAGCTGGCGCAGGAACTGGGCATTGAAAAAGACAATATCTTTATCCTTTCTTCGGGAGATGTGCTGGAACTGAGCGAGGAAAAGGCGGCTGTGACCGGGAGAGTGCCGGTGGGCACCATACTGGTGGACGGCCTGGGCGTGGGTGATGTGGGTAACATCGTACTTCGCGACCGGCAGCACCTGGCAGAGGACGGTATCCTGATTGTGGTACTGGCACTGGACGGGGCGGCGAACCAGCTTGTTTCCGGTCCGGATATTGTATCAAGGGGTTTTGTCTATGTCCGGGAGTCCGACGAACTGATGGAAGAAGCCAGAAGTATCATTGAAGAAGGGATACTGCACTGTCTGGACAGAGGGATCAGTGACTGGGGCAAGATCAAGTCGGTGATCAAAGATTCACTGGGTGAATTTGTATGGAAGAAAACAAAACGCAGGCCAATGATACTACCGATCATTATGGATGTGTGATGATGAGAAATACGACAGGGCGGACAGGCCATCCTGTCCGGACTGCTGTCAGAGGCAGGGGATGAAGGCATGAAAGAGACAGAAAAGATCATACATGAATTTGCGGAGAGGCTGAAACAGACAGAAGAATACCGGACATATGAGGAAAAAAGAAACAAGGTAAGGGAATATCCGGGCCTTATGGATGAGATCAATGAGTTTCGTAAGAGAAACTACATGATGCAGAAATCAGAAGGCGAGTTATTCGACAAGATAGATGCATTCGCAAAAGAGTATGAGGAGTTTCGTTCCAATCCGGTTGTGGATCAGTTTCTGCGTGCAGAACTGGCGATATGCAGAATGGTGCAGAATATTTATACGGAAATTGCAGAGGTGATTGACCTGGATATTTCCCTGGATCTGTGAGGTACAGGTATTTGGCATATTGTTTCCGGGCTGTTATTTCTGTCAGGCAGGCACATGCAGGGGGCCGGGGACAAAGGAGGATGAAATGGGAGGCAGACAGATAGTAGGCGCTGTTTTTGGGACAGTTGTAAGAGTAGTTGTAGCCGCGGTGGTTTTGATGTTCATTTATCGGTACGCTATCATGGCCTATGATTACGGCTATCGGATCTTCGGTGAGGAACCCATGGAGGCGGAACCGGGAAGAGATGTGAGCATCGAGGTGGCAGAGAGTGACGATGCGGAAGATATCGGGCTGATGCTGGAGCAGAAAGGGCTGATCAGAGATGCCAGCCTGTTTATTATTCTGGAGAAGCTGTCCGGTTCAGAGATTGGCATCAGTGCGGGCACATATCAGCTCAATACGGCCATGACAGTGGAAGAGATGCTCGATATCATGCAGTCTGTCAGTGAGGAGGCCGCTGGTGCAAAGGAGTGAGATGACAGAAGAGGAAAGGCTGGGCGTTTATATCAATTCCCTGGACAGGGAGAATCCCGGATGGCTGGAAGAACTGGAAGCATGTACGATCCGGGAAGGGGTACCTCTGATCCGCAGACAGACGCAGAGTCTGTTGCGCGTCTTGCTGGCAATCAGGCAGCCAGCGCGGATTCTGGAGATCGGGACCGGTACAGGGTTTTCGGCACTGTTTATGAGTGAGTATGCACCGAAAGGCGCGCATATTACCACCATTGAAAAATATGAAAAAAGGATTCCCAGGGCAAAGGAAAACTTTCACAAAAGCGGGCGGACCGGGCGTATTACACTGCTGGAAGGAGATGCGGCAGATATTCTGCCACAGCTTTCCGGCAGTTTTGACTTTGTCTTTATGGATGGAGCGAAGGGGCAGTATATTCACTTTCTGCCCGATGTACTGCGTCTGCTGGAGGAAGGCGGGATTCTTGTGTCGGATAACGTGCTTCAGGAAGGTGATATCGTGCAGTCCCGTTTTGCGGTGACAAGACGGAACCGGACCATACATGCGCGGATGCGGGAATACCTGTATGAACTGAAACATAATGCGGCACTGGAGACGGTGATATTGTCTCTGGGGGACGGGACTGCTGTCAGTGTGAAGAGACGGCCACAGGAGCAGGGGTGAAGAAGGCTTGTTTGCCCTTTGCCTGTTCGGGCTGTGGGGCGCGCACAGAATCGAGGAAACTATGAGAAGAAAACCGGAATTGCTGATACCTGCAAGCAGCCTTGAAGTGCTGAAGACAGCGGTTATCTTTGGGGCGGACGCGGTATATATCGGCGGTGAAGCATACAGCCTGCGGGCAAAAGCGAAGAATTTTTCCCGGGAAGATATGGCGGAGGGAATTGCCTTTGCCCATGCCAGAGGTGTCAGAGTCTATGTGACGGCCAATATCCTTGCCCATAACGGGGATCTGGAGGGCGCGCAGCGCTATTTTGAAGAATTGAAGGAACTGGCGCCGGATGCGCTGATTATTTCGGACCCGGGGCTGTTTATGACACTCAAAGAGGTCTGGCCGGAGGCGGAAATCCATATCTCTACGCAGGCTAATAACACAAACTACAAAACATATCTCTTCTGGCACCGGCTGGGGGCAAAACGGGTGGTTTCGGCCAGGGAGCTTTCTTTGCGGGAGATCCGGGAGATCCGGGAGCATATCCCGGATGAACTGGAGATCGAGAGTTTCGTGCACGGTGCCATGTGTATTTCGTATTCCGGACGCTGTCTGCTGAGCAGCTATTTTACGGGACGGGATGCCAACCACGGAGCCTGTACCCATCCATGCCGCTGGAAGTACGCGGTCGTGGAGGAGACCAGACCGGGAGAATATATGCCTGTCTATGAAAATGACCGGGGGACGTATCTGTTTAATTCCAAAGATTTGTGTATGATTGCATACATCCCTGAACTGGTGGCCGCAGGAATCGACAGTCTGAAGGTGGAGGGGCGGATGAAGACGGCGCTGTATGTAGCGGCAGTGACCCGCACTTACCGGCGGGCCATCGACGACTATGACACTTCGGAAGAAACTTACCGCGCCCATATGGACTGGTACCGCAGAGAGATCGCTCAGTGTACCTACCGTCAGTTTACCACCGGCTTTTATTTTGGAAAGCCGGATGAGAATACGCAGATTTATGAGGAAAGTACTTATATCAAAGAAGCGGTCTATCTGGGCATCGTGGAGTCGCTGGACGATCGGGGCTTTGCCCGGATCAGGCAGCGCAACAAGTTCTGCCGGGGCGATGAGATCGAACTGATGAAACCGGACGGCAGCAATGAAGCGGTGACAGTACTGCACATCTATGATGAAAATAACGTGGAAGTGGAAGCGGCACCCCATCCCAGACAGATCTTATATCTGGAACTGAGCGGCAGGGCGGCGCAGTATGATCTGCTGCGGAGTAAGAAGACAGAGAACTTTTAAAATTAGGACTTGCAATTTCTGCTGATATAGAGTATTTTATTTAAAGAGATAAGAAGCTGACACAGGGCAGCAGGAGAAGAACGAGGGCGTTCCAACAGGGGGTTGGAGCGCTGTTTTGCTGTATGGGGGCTGTTGTGGAAATGCCCTGTAGCCGGGAGGAGGAAATCGTATGAGTGAGATTTTGAATGTGGAAGAGATTTTTGGCGAAAATGTATTTACGCCGGGTAAGATGAGGGAGCGGCTGCCCAAAAGTGTATATAAAGCCGTAAAAAAAGTGATGGATTACGGCGGGGAGCTATCGCTGGCAGATGCGGATGTGGTGGCAAAGGCCATGAAGGACTGGGCAGTGGAAAAAGGAGCAACCCACTATACCCATTGGTTCCAGCCGCTGACCGGAATCACAGCGGAGAAACATGATTCCTTTGTGACGCATCCGGATGAGGACGGAAAGATGCTCATGGAATTTTCCGGCAAGGAACTGATCAAAGGAGAACCGGACGCCTCTTCGTTCCCGTCCGGCGGACTGCGTGCGACTTTTGAGGCAAGGGGCTATACGGCATGGGATATCACTTCTCCTGCCTTTCTCAAAGAGTCGGGCAGCGGGGTGACACTTTGTATTCCCACAGCCTTTTGCTCCTATACCGGAGAGGCGCTGGATAAAAAGACGCCCCTGCTGCGTTCGATGGAGGCGGTGAGCGAGCAGGCACTGCGTATTGTCAGACTGTTTGGCAATAAGACGGCTACCAGGGTAGTGGCGTCCGTTGGACCGGAGCAGGAATATTTTCTTGTGGATAAGGAGAAATATCTGCAGAGGAAAGATCTGATCTTTGCGGGCCGCACACTGTTCGGTGCACCGGCACCCAAAGGACAGGAAATGGAAGATCATTATTTTGGCGTGATCAGAGAGCGTGTGGGTTCTTATATGAAGGATCTGAACGAAGAACTCTGGAAACTGGGCGTGACAGCCAAGACACAGCATAATGAAGTGGCACCGGGCCAACATGAACTGGCGCCGATTTATGAGACAGCCAACATAGCAGTAGACCATAACCAGATCATTATGGAAGCCATGAAGCGCGTCGCTGTCCGTCACGATCTGCGCTGCCTGCTGCATGAGAAACCTTTTGCGGGCGTGAACGGCTCAGGAAAGCATAATAACTGGTCGCTGGGAACGGATAACGGTGTCAACCTGCTCGACCCGGGCGAGACACCCAATGAAAATATTCAGTTCCTGCTTGTATTGGCCTGTATTCTCAAAGCTGTCGATACCCATGCGGATCTGCTGCGCCAGAGCGCATCCGATGTGGGAAATGATCACCGTCTGGGTGCCAATGAAGCACCGCCGGCCATTATCTCCGTATTTTTGGGCGAACAGCTGGAAGACGTGGTACGACAGCTGGTGGAGACCGGTATCGCGGCTACCTGCAAAGAGGGAGGGATTCTGGAAACGGGTGTATCCACACTGCCGGATCTGGAGAAAGATGCCACAGACCGCAACAGAACTTCGCCGTTTGCCTTTACCGGTAATAAATTCGAGTTTCGTATGGTGGGCTCCGCAGATTCTATCGCCAGCCCCAATACCACGCTTAATGCCATAGTGGCAGAGTCCTTTTGCGAAGCAGCCGATATTCTGGAAAAAGCCGATGACTTTGAGCGGGCTGTGCATGATCTGATCAAAGAGTATATGACAAAGCATCAGAGGATTATATTTAACGGAAACGGATATTCCGACGAATGGGTGGCGGAGGCAGAGAAGCGGGGACTGCCCAATATCAAATCCATGGTGGAGGCCGTGGAGACACTGACGACGGACAAAGCAGTGAAGCTCTTTGAGAAATTCGGTATCTTTACAAGGGCAGAACTGGAGTCCAGGGAAGAGATCCTCTATGAAACGTATGCAAAGACTATCAATATCGAGGCTCTTACGATGATTGATATGGCTTCCAAGCAGATACTGCCGGCAGTGATCCGTTACACAAAGACGCTGGCAGATACCGTGATCGCAGTGAGAGAGGCAGGCGCAGAGCCGTATGTACAGGCAGAACTGCTGAAGGAGGCAGGCACATTGCTGGCAGAGGCCAGAAAGGCACTGGAAGTGCTGAAGGTGGAAGATGCCAAAGCCGCGGCCATGCCGGAGGGGAAAGAACAGGCATATTATTATAAAGATGTGGTCAAAGAGGCTATGACGGCACTGCGTGCACCGATAGATGCCCTGGAGATGATCGTGGATAAAGAAGTGTGGCCCCTGCCGTCTTATGGGGATCTGATGTTTGAGATATAAAACGGGGAGGCAGTTCACAGGAACAAATCATAAGATAAGACGTGTAAGCAGGGCAATCAAACTGAAGCAAATAAAATTTAAAAAATTTGAAAAATTTTGAAAAAAAGTATTGCAATCTGTGTTAAGATCGTGTATGATGTATGAGTGGCTTGCAGAGACAAGTCATTCATACAGACATTGGGCTATCGCCAAACGGTAAGGCAACGGACTCTGACTCCGTCATTTCAAGGTTCGAATCCTTGTAGCCCAGTTAAAAAACCGGCAGAATGAATCTGCCGGTTTTTTTGTGGTGGAAGTCTGCCAGAGCAGGCTCCGGGATGTACGGGCGGGAAAGTTTGTCGCCATATTTACCGGTAATTTTCCACCAGGAACATCGGCTTGACAGTCATGATTTCGTCATATTCCTCCTGTTCGACAGTAACGGAGGCGTTGATCTTTTGCAAATCTTTTTTGACGATCTGCAGTGCTTCTTCACCGGTAACGGCTCTGGCATCTTCGATGGCCCGTATCATTCGGGTCAGTGTTAAGGGGTGCGCATATCTGGATGGCAGAGGGAAATTCGGATACCCTTTCAGAAAACATTCCATATTGTCACAGGCTTCCTGCCACTGTCGCTGGATATACCGGCGGTTATTTTTGCCGGTAGGCAGAACATTGGCACTGGCAAACAAAAAGACACCTGCCAGTCCGAACAGCGTGAAATAAATGCCGAATCCGGCTTTGGTGGTAATCGCATATACACCGTAGAGTGTCGCTGCCATTCCCATCAAAACGATGGCAAGAGCTGCCCATCGGTAGGCGGGGTTGGAGCGTTCATTGATGCGTTTTGCTTTTGCGCTGCGGCTGAGCGCATCATAAAGCGCCGGGCGCTCTTCCAGATAAGCGCGGGCTTTTGTCAGTCTGTGCACCTGCTTTTGGGCTTCTTTTGTCAGCGTGGGGCGGATCCTGGCAGCCTCCTGCGCTGCTCTTTGGGCCCGCTTTTTCTCTATCGCTGCGCTCAGCAGCGGCATCTGTGGATGATGCTGCCTGATATCGTCCAGTAATGCATCTACCTGCTCTTCGTGTTTAAAAAGACACTGCTTTTCTTTGCCATCTTCATAAACTACCACCAGATAAGGCAGTGTTGCAAAGATACCCTTCCCCGTGAAACCGCCTTTGCTCATCGCCACCCGTTTAAACACCCGTTGCACACCGGAGAACGGGATGTAATATCTGCGGTCCAGATAAAAGCTGTTCAGATACAGCGCTTTTTCGCCCACTCCGCAAGGGCCATATTTGCGGCAGGAGGATTTATCGGTTTTGAGAACATCGGCGGGAAGCGAGTCACTTCCCAGCGGAATGGTATAGCGAAACATGTGGCATCTCCTTTGGCACGTATGGACATTCACTGTAGCTTTCATGAGCATACGTGATCATTTTTCTGATATGGTTATTATACTTCCGGGCGCAGGGATTGGCAAGAGTGAAGCGGTGGGCCGGCGCGGCAAACACATGCATATTTCTGCCGGAAGGTCCTGATCCGATCAAAACTTTTCCGTTTCTATCCCTCATACATGTTATATTCTCAATCGCGTTTGTCGAAGCATAAATATGGAAAATTCTTTACAAGTAAAAAGTTAGCTGTTAGAATAAAAGTATTACAGAATTATTACATGTCTGTATCTGATCCTGTCATTTTTTTGAATTAAAAGGCTGAAGGATATATGAAAATTCCAGGGAAAATCAAATGGGCGTATATGAAAGGAATGGGGCTGGCAATCATTGTCAGTATTTTCTTTCTGCCCTCTTATATGAAACCGGAAAATACCGGTAATAATATATTCTATGTTACTTTGAATGGCGTGCCTGTAGGGACAAGCGCTTCGGAAGATGTGGAGGGTTTGCTCAGACAGGCCCGGCTTGCAGTGGCACAGGAGAGTGAAATCCCGGTGATGCTGGAAGCGGAGGCAGCAGTGGAGGGAGATGAGGTGTATTTTGGCAAAGTGGACTCTGAGGAGACACTGATAGCCAATATGGCGGAAGTGATGAGAGCCAGCGAAGTGGAGACACTGGCCCGTTCTTATACGGTGAAGATCAATGATTTCACGGTAAATCTGGCCAGTTCGCAGGAAGTGCTGGAACTTCTGGAGGCTGTATTCCAAAAATATGACACAACTGGCAACTATGGTGTCAGGCTGGTGCTGGATCCGCTTCGGGAACTTAATGTGTTGACGACGCAGGTCGTTGACCGGGAAGAGGAAAAAAGGATCGAAGAAAAAGCCAGAGATTTTCACCGCACGGCGGGAATGGACGCCCGTATGTCGGAAATGGGTGATCTTGTCATAGAAGTGGAGGAAAAAGAGTTTGACGATTATGAACTGGGTCTGATCTCCATGGGATATGGCGATGCGGTGGAAGTGGTGGAAGCATACCTGCCGCCCGAATCCATAACGCCTCTGCAGACGGCCATTGAACAGGTGACAAAAGAACAGGAGAAAAACAAGATATATGAAGTGGTGTCGGGTGACACTCTTTCCCAGATTGCAGAGGATAATGGCCTGTCCATGGACAAGCTGGTGGAGATGAATCCTACGATTGAGAGTGAGAGTTCGACCATCCGTGTAGGGGATGAGATCATTGTTACCTCTCCTGAACCCGAATTGTCGGTTGTCCGGCAGGAACAGCTCTATTATGAAGAGGACTATGACGCCGATGTCGTTTATATTGACAATGACAGCTGGTATACGACGGAGCGCGTGACGAGGCAGGAACCTTCGGCGGGACACCGAAAAGTGGTGGCCGTCGTATCTTTCCGCAATGACACCGAGACCGGACGGGATATCCAAAAAGAAGAAGTGACCATGGAGGCGGTTCCCAAGATTGTGGAACGGGGAACCAAAACACCGCCCACCTACTTAAAACCCATATCCGGCGGCCGTCTTTCATCGGGCTTTGGCAGACGTAATGCGCCGACAAAAGGGGCGTCCAGTTATCATAAAGGCATTGACTGGGCGACGCCGATCGGGACAGCAGTCATGGCATCTTGTGACGGTGTGGTGACGAAGGCCGGCTGGGGCAGCGGCTATGGATACGTGGTATATATTGACCATGGAGACGGCAGGCAGACCAGATACGGGCATCTGAGCAAAGTGCTGGTAAAAGCAGGCCAGAGGGTGTCACAGGGGCAGAAGATTGCGCTCAGCGGCAATACCGGAAGAAGTACAGGGCCTCATGTGCATTTTGAAATTTTGATTGGCGGTTCCCAGGTCAACCCGTTAAGCTATTTAAGCTAAGACAAAAACCGTGAGAAATGACCTGTCTGTCTCTTCGTAGCAGAATACTCCAGAGAAAGGAAA
>CANPIC010000020.1 GCA_947574055.1 uncultured bacterium | reverse complement strand
ATTAAAATAGGGTGGAATTTAGTCCTGCACTGGAATTTACTTTTTCAAGTCAGCAGCTGAAAAAGTCTGCGATACAGGTGCTTTCGGCAGAGATGAACCAGCCCGGTGCACAGCCAGGATGGTTCGTCCCTGCCGGAAAACACGATCAGTTTCTGAAAGGCTATAGAAGGAGGCGCTATTTTGCAGGTTACAATACATGATGATTTTGATCCGAAAAAGATTGCCGACAGCGGGCAGTGTTTCCGTATCACATGTCTGAAAAACGAAATCTGGCGTTTCTTATGCGGCAGCCGCTGCCTTTACCTGCGCCGGTGCGGCCCGTCTGTCTATGAGGCAGACTGCCCGGCAGACGAGTGGAACGGTTTCTGGCATGACTATTTTGATCTTGGACGGGATTATCGCCGGGTCAGAAATGCAGTCCGGCAGGAAGATACGTATTTGCGGGCTGCTGCAGACACCGGTACAGGTATCCGGATACTCCGGCAGGAACCATGGGAAATGATCGTTACTTTTCTTATCTCACAGCGAAAAAGTATCCCTGCTATCAGGCGCTGCGTCGATCTGCTGGCATCTCGATTCGGCCAACCGATTGAGACAGGGTATGAAATCGTTTACGGTTTTCCTTCCGCGCAGGCCCTTGCACGTGCTTCGCACGAAGACCTATTGCAGTGTGGCCTGGGATATCGTACCCCTTACATAGAAGACGCCGTAAAGAAAGTCTGCAGCGGTGTCCTTGATCCGCAGGCCCTTTACGGCTATGATGACACTTCCCTGATGGAGACGCTGAAATCAGTCCATGGTATCGGCGAAAAGGTGGCCGGCTGTATCAGCCTCTTTGCCTATGGCCGTACCGGCCTTGCCCCGGTAGACACCTGGATCAGACGCATCATCAATGAAAAATATGGCGGCGCCGATCCCTTTCCGCAATATGGAAATATGGCCGGGATCATGCAGCAGTATCTCTTTTATTATGCGCAGACACATAAGGGGGAGTTTGATTGACAGCTGTTGCTCAGGCTCCTGTGTGGGGGGGGAGGAGCAAGTCACTTACTCATCAAAATTTTACCCCCTTTTTCTCACTTCCCAGACAATTTTTTGATCTGGTATTCCAGCATGACCCAAAAATAGCTTTATTTCTTCTGCATACTTCCTGCTCATAACTGCAATCAAAACGTAATCAAACTCCACATCTTTTATGCTATCAGGTGAAACCACGTCTTTTATGCCTGCCGATTTCCATTGAGAGTCTACCCATTTTATAATATTGCAATATCCAGAATAATCTACTTGTCGTTTATATGATTTCCCCACTTCCCCGGCACCAAATAAAATAATTTTTGCGCTTGCGCAGATTCTATGAAACGGGAATAAATAGGCATTCTCCATCACACGCCCCATAACACCTTTACTTTTGTTTTTTTCATAAGTATGTTTATTTAATGTGATCGCGACATCGAAAATATCGACAAGAGCTTTGTCATAAAATTTCTCAATCACGCTTCTATATCCGGCAATTTGCTTTTCATTTGGCAAATAACTCCACGTTAATAGTAATGATAAAAACATATTGCAAATATTTTTTCTGGTATCATCATTGATAACTACTGCTCCTATATTAGGATAATGATCTGCACTTGTACTATCCCAACTTAAATATTTTTCTCCTACTGAATTCGAAAAGACAACACCTGTGGCAACTGCCTCTCTGTTCCGCATCTGATTTAAACGTATATCATGAAGCACTACAATCGCTCCGTTTTTCAGAATTGGTAGTAATGTTATGAAATCCAATACTTCACCCGGCAAAAAATGTGTCGTATCAATAATCAAAAAATCGCAATCTTTCAGTTCTTCATGCCAAGTACAGGCAATATCCCCCAGTAAAAATCTGTGTCTGGCTTTCAGTTCCGGAAACAAATCTAATACCACCCTGCCCAGATATCCTGAATCAATAGAATTATCTCTATAAAATTTCTCCGAATAATCAATCGAATACATATTACATGTATCAAGCCCAAGCATATGAATACATTGTAAAATTATAGCCGTAGTTCCCCCCCCGGCAATTCCTACCTCTGCAATCTTATTTGGTTTGAATTGACGAATTGCGCCACATAAAAAAGCTGAATCAAAAGGCGACATTTCCGGTTCCCCACTCATTTGAGGTATTAAAGGTAATATATTATTCCTTGGTTCAAAATACAATTCAATCTCATTAACATGAATCATCTTGTGTATTCTCCTTTTATATTTTTGCTTTGCAGCAGTTTCCCTGAAATTCACCTGGTTTCTTCTGTATTCTCACCAACAACTGATCTAACTCGTTTCTTCAACGATAAGTTTTTGGCAAAATATCCACTCGGAGAGTTGTAAGTAATTTACAATAAGGCGTTCCGATCCCTCTATGATAGTATAATGGTATTTTGCAGAATGAATCAAACTATCAAGCAATTCATGCACTGTTTGATAATACTGATCAGGCAAATCATTATGTTGTAACCAATGCAAAATATTTATATAACAACGCAGATAGCCATACACATTCTCAAAAGTACTTTTTTTAGTCATCGTAGAATCATTTCTTAATCTACGACGATATAATTGTATCCCATAATATCCTGCCCTTTCAGCCTGCGCCATACACAAAAAATTAAATGCGTTGTCTTCATGGATGATTCCTTGCGGGAAATATAAACCATGACTTACTATATACCTTTTCTTTATTAGCTGCAGGCATGGCATAACTCTGTATTCATTATTTCTCCACATTTCCTGCATAAGTTCCAGACCTTTATAAACAGTTTTTGGATATACTCCAACACGATTATAGTAATTTTCAAATTGCTTATCCGTAAAATCATTCTCTGGTAAATCAGAAAAAACTTCTCCGTCAAAATAAACTACATCAAGATCATATTTCACACAACGATTATAAAGCATTTCCAAAGCTGTTTCCTGTAGAATGTCATCACTGTCCATAAAATATATATATTCCCCACGGGCATAATTTAAACCACGGTTCCTGGCCACAGATTGTCCACAATTCTTCTGATGGTAAATTGAAATATAAGGATTATTGTTTGCATACTGCAGCAATATATCTAACGAATGATCGGTAGAGCAATCATCGACACAAATAATTTCAAACTCTGTAAATGTCTGATTTTCAAGGCTATTCAATGCATCTGCAATATATTTTTCAACATTGAATACCGGCATAATAACTGAAATAAGTGGTGTCTTATCACAATAGCTTCCTTTAATTTGCTGAATCGCTATACTCTCGTAATCTATAGTATGCCTGGTCTGAAAACCCTCCCCAGCGTCTATCCCGTTTATCCAAAATGCCCCTCTGCGGCTGTATACAGAAGTATAGTACTCATGCTTATAATCTAAATCGCCAAGTTTTATAAGAAGCTGCATTTTTATCTTTTTTAAAACAGCTTTCACATCGCATGTTATGTATCTTCCATCCAGCCATAAAAACATATCAGTTAAAAACCAGTTCAAGAATCTCCGTTTTGTTTCGTTCCACTTATTTCTTGCGCATAAGTCATCATACAAAAGAGTATAATTTTGTAATATTTCATTCCCATTAATCTTTTTTCCAATCCGTGAATATAGCAGGCCAAGCGGCATCTCAACTATATTTGCTGTTCCAGCCAGCAACGATAAACCTATATACTTGCTGTATTTTATATTACTCTGTAATAAATACCCAAAATTATTACTTATATATTCTTTGCGAAACAGCTTCATTTCCATGCAGGGTTCGTAGACCATAGCCTTCGATACAGAGCCATTTTCATGGTCAAACTGCCGCTCAGGCAAAAGAACAATTTCTGCCCCTGACTCCTCCGCACATTTAACAGCCGCTTTGAGAAGTCCCCGATCAGCAATTTCATCACCCTTAGCAAACAATAGAAATTCACCAGATACTTGATCTAATACTGTTTCACACCTTTCCTCATCACAGAATATAAGTTCAACACTTGTTGATTGTTGTTTTCTAAAACTTTCTGCGCATCCAACCACATCTAAGGTACTATCTGCACTTATAATTATAACAGATACCTTCCTATCCATATTTATTCCTTTAAACAGTGTCTTCCAACAATTTTAATATTTTGGCTGTATGTAATCTGCAGATTTCTTCATCGCGCATAAGTATCTCAAGTTTATTCATTCGCTTTTCTATTTGGTTCAATTTTTTATAGCTTTCCTTTAAAAGTATGTTTTGGTTTTGTATACAGTCAATTAAATCTTTAAGATACCCATTTGTTTTTTTGAAAATCTTAATTTGTTCCTGCAAATCTATATTGGCTTTTAACGCCTGTCTTAAATCATTATCAAGAACAATATAATCATTTATTCCAAGTGCATCAAGAGTTTTTGACATTTCATCTGTCAGAATCTCACCGGCAGAAATGACAATGACATGATTTTTTTTATAATCTTTAAAAAATTGTATAGGTAATACGTCAATTCCCCTGTGAGTCTGCTTTTTCGGCATATCCGTAACTGCAAATTTCACTTTTTTATACAAAGACCAATCATATATATTTTGAAGTACAATGTCACCATATTTGCCAGCACCATATAAAATTATTTCTTCATGCAAAGACAAGGCGGCTATAAACTGATTCAGTTTTACTCCTTGATTACTATCCATATATTTTACACATCCTTTTTTTAAGGGTTCTATTTTTTGATATTCCAAAAGTTCAGTCATTTGTTTATAGCGCCAATCCGGCCAAACTGTTTCGTCTAACCATCCCATTAAATCTAAAATAATCATATCCCTTTTATATCTGTACATAAAATGGGCTTTCGCAGTTCCCGACAGTCGCTTATAATTCCAAAAATATTTAATGTGAAGAATTAACGGAAATATAGTACGCCATGCATACTGTTTTTTTTCTTCCATATACCTTGCAACTTCTTCGAGTTCATTGCAAATACAATATATTTTACTGCTGTCTTTCACAGAAGCGCAAACATGTCCTCTTCTGTAATGTAATACCCTGTCACTTATATACACTGCCTTTTGTGTCATCATGACAGCCTTTATAAAAAAAGAAGTATCCTGAAATGCAGCTCCCGGCGTTGGCAGAAAAGCTATATTTTCTTTTACTAAATATTGCTTTTTGTACAAACACCTCCACAAAGCAGGTGTAGTATAGGCAAGTCGTTTTCGTTCATTTTCTGTTAGATAAACATCATAATTAACCAGTGCAGGATTTTCAACGGATTCTATATTGGCCAATTCAGTCCCTTCTGCATCCACATGATCTATAAAATAATTGGCTAATACCAGTTCTGCTTTCATCCGTTGCGCTTTTTCAAATAACACCTTCAGCATCTCGGGTTCTGCATAGTCATCACTTTCCAGAACAGAAATATATTCTCCCCTTGACAACGCAATTCCCTGATTCATAGTGTCCCCATATCCGGAATTCATTTTATGAACTACCTTGATACGTTCATCTAAAGATGCCAGTCGGTCAAGAAGTGCAGAAGAACCATCCGTTGATCCATCATCCAACACTATGATTTCAAAATCCGCAAAAGTTTGATTTAACAAACTATTTATGCATTTTGTTAAGTATTTTTTTGTATTGTATACAGGTGTCAGTACTGAGATTGCCGGTGCGAAATCTTTCATAGTGTTTTTCATCCTGATTACCTTACCATAATCGATAAAATTATTTTCTCTTTTCCTCAAAAGTGCCGCATAGCACATAAAACCGATCGTAATCCTTTATTATCGTTTTACTTCATTCTAATTATACAAATCTGATTTGTGATCAAAATTGCAATATTATAGATTGGGATATTTTATCCGTTCGATATATGCCAGGTATTCCCGTGTTTCCTTTTCAAACGAATAATACTGATTTATGCCAATATTTTCTAATTCTTTTGCCATAGAATACGAATTTTGTTCTGATCCGGCCAATATGATCACTGCATTTTGGGACAGCACTTTGCTTATCTCTTTTACCGGTATAATATCAATTCCGTAAACTGTTTCAGCATTTTTTGCATCGGTTTCAATAAATGATACATTTTTATTTATATTTATGTCAAAAATCAACTGCAATAACCGCCTGCCAAATGTACCACAACCATAAATATAAATGTCCTCAGATTTTGTAATCAGCTCACCAAGTTTCTCCGGAGATAAAGCGTTGTCCGCAATACTTTTAATAATTTTCTGATAATTTCCCCCATAAATATAGGTAAGTATCGTATTTTCCAACTGCGATTTGAAGATACGCCCTTTTGAAAAGATGAGATTATTAATTTGTTGTTCCGTAATTCCTCTGTTTTCACAAAATTTAATAATATTATTGATAGATGTTTGATTCCCTCCAAATTTATTTCTATTTTGATATAAACCATTCCTCGATATTTTTTTTATTTCAAAATCTTGATCTGATCGCGCAACTAAAACCACTGGTATGTTCGCTAATCCCTGATATAGCTTCAACCATAAATCATCGGTATCAGGACAAACCATATGAAACAGATCTGTTCTGCAGACCTCATCAGAAAATCTATCGGGATGATATAATACACCCCCCATACCGATTGCCAATAAATCAAATCTCGGTATATCTGCAAATAACCCCACTTCCTCAGCTATAGTATGCCAATTTTCATAATCCTCCATATTTCCTGCATCTGTACTTGTAATAAGTCTTGCACGCCTGGCAATTACTGCATTGGGAAACTTATCCGCACCCGTTAATAAATCTTCCAGCATGGTTGCTGCATATTCAACATCATCATCAACTGTAACCACAATGTCATTCTTAAATTCTTTAAACGCATAGATAAATTTTTTATATGGTCCAAAATTATCGTGCACCCATCTCACTGTTGTATTATTTTTATTTAAAAATGATTCATCTACTCTATCTTTACAACCGTTAAATTCTTCCTCCGCTAAATAAAGTACTATTTTGTCGGGTTTTACAGTCTGATTATTGAGTGCTGAAATAATTCTCGGCATCAATTCCATCCTTTGTGGGTATGAAGTTAATGATACAATTATCTTAGACATATACTTCCCATTCTCCTTCTTCGAGTACAATTTGCTGTTTTACTCTTTGTTTTATTTCTGAGATAATCGTCGTATTGGCAATCGCCAAAAAAATCACGTCAATATCATCTTTAACGGTTTCATAATTTTGAACTGAGAAACCATAGATCTTTTCTCCCTGCATGGATAGCTTCTCATCTATGACATAATCAATATTTATTCTATTATGTTTCATAAGTTCAAGCCATTTTTTCCCACGTCTCCCACATCCCCATAAAGCTATTTTCTTATTGGAACTATGTACTTTTTCTATCAATCTTGACAGCTTAATAGCCTCCCATGTTTCAGCAGACATTTTGTCGTTTATCTCATTACATTTAAGCGCCTGCAGGAAAAGAGTATCTATGTGATTAAATGTTTTATTTTCTATACAGTCATCTATCCAACCTGTAACATCCTGATTGTTAATTAATCTACACACCTTGTCAGTTATCTCATCATTTGTTCCTGTTGCAATTTCTCTTTTTATAATCTTCAATAAATATTCACTAATTGTCTTATACTTACGCAACCCCGCAAAATTGTGTGCATACAAAATGCAATTTGCTATAGCTTCCGGCAAATAGTTCTTATGACTTCTCCCCCTGGTAAGGCTTTGGGGTAAATTCCTATAATAGCGAATAAGAATATTATCCACATATACAATTTTTTCAGCCGATATCATAACAGAAAAGGAATAGTAGATATCATTGTTAGCAGGCAAATCTTGAAAAGATATATTATGATCTGTAAGGAATTGTTTTCTCACCAGCTTATTCCAAGGTATAAATGCTGCCTGATTATAATCTTTGACAGTTACATCATCACCGTTAATCACACGATTTCCATACAAATCATATTTAATGGACAGTATACCATCCTCATCGGCAGATTTTGACATGTCAACAACTTCACGACCGAAAACAACAACATCTGCTTTTTCCTGCCTTGCACATCGGTAAGTGACTTCAAGCATATTGGGATAAAAATAATCATCCGCATCCAAAAAGATAGCATATTCACCTCTGGCCACTTTTAAACCACAATTTCTGCAAATACCAGCGCCCTGATGTCTATCGTTTTTAATCAGTTTGATTCTCTGATCTGTTTTCATAGATTGCAAAATAATATTCACAGAATTATCTGTCGAACAATCATCCACAAATATAATCTCGATTGTGCTAAAAAATTGTCCCTGCAGACAACGGATTGTTCTTTTTAAATATGTACCTGAATTGTAAACCGGTATAATTACAGATATTTTTGCTTCGCTATGATTGAACAGTGTCTGCTCACCCTGATGCAATTTGATCACGCTCCTTAAAGAACTATAAGAAATATTGTAACCTTATTCTGCTTCCTCAAACACGAACCTGTCAGGCGATATTAAAATTCTCCCCCAATGAGGCACCCGCTCTGCTTCAGCAGGATATTTCATATAATCTCCAAATATTAGTCTAAGAAATTCATCATACCCTACCGGGATCATGACACTTAAATCTTCAAATGGAACATCAATGGCCTTATCAAAAATCTCGGCAGGAAATAACAACTTTAATTTACACAAGGCACAATTACTTATAAAATAATATGGTGCCTCAGAATCATTATTAAAACGTTTTGCAACTCTATCTGTCCGTTTTTTCAGCCAATCCAAAGGAATACCGCGACCGATTAGTCTTAAAACGAAATTGGCGGCTTTCATAAGTCCTGAATAATCATAAAATAGTGAATTGTGGCGATACGCATTCATCAATCCATATAATAATGCCAATTCAAAACGTTGGAACTTTCCCTTCCATGTATCGTACGTTTTATCAATCATAAACATATCTAAATCAATCCGGTTATTTTGATTTTCGTAATACCTGCATGCTTCTTCATCCATGAGAATATATGCCTTTTTATAATGTAAGCGGGGCACACAATCATAATACTTCTTTTTTCCCAGTTCATCAGGTGATACAAAACGATATATTTGATTAAAATCATCCCTCCACGGAAAAAGTTTCTCATAATTCTCACGTGTCATACATACATCCACATCATTATCCCATGGTATAAATCCCTTATGCCGTATCGCTCCAAGGCATGAACCATAATTAAGAAAGTATTGCACTTTATGTAATCTGCACACCCGGTCAAATTCTTTAAGCATGCCATAATTAATTTCATGAATTCTCTTTAATACGCGTTCATTTTTATTGACTTTTTCAAAGAAATTCATCTCTTCCAGCAACGCAATTTCATTGCGGCATAAAAGCAACCGATAGTCATAGTCTCCCAGTTCTTTCATTTGTTCTAAAATAGGCTGATATTTTTTACTGCAGACAATTATCAGTATATTTTCCGGCTTTTCCTCCCGAAGAACCGATGGATCGCAAACTAAAACACCATTTTTATTCCTTCCCCATTTTTCCTTATTGTTATCAACCGCATATGCAGGTCTATACTTTTGACCATACCGTTCTAAAAAAAAGTCAAAATAGATCCCTGTACCAAATAAAATCAGTTTTTTTTGCAAAAAAATCTGCTCCAATGGCAGTTCAATTGCAGTTTTTCCCTCCGCAAGACTCAGCTTTTCCGGAATTAATGGTATAAAAAATACATTATGTGCTTTCATAAAAGCATTGTCCCGTTCAAAGCCAAGTCCGTATCTGGAACCATAAAAACAAACATCAAAAGAAGACTTTTCAAACGCTCTTCGATAATCCAGACTTTCGAAATCCAAAATTACAACATCATCAATCCATTTTATTTCTTTCCAGAAATCTCGTATACAAACCGGATTATAATCATCCCTTTTTTCAAATAATGCTGTCATAATTTGTTTATCAGGAATTCCTAAAATAAATCGTTCACACTGCATCGCAGCTTTCTTCATCCATGCAAATTGCAATGGATTTATGTCCACAGCATTAGCAGCACAATATCCTGTTTTCCATTTGTACCCGGTATTTATATTCATTATATTTATAACCTTTCTTTACTGAATCCTACCAATAAAATTATGACACCATTTTTTAATACATACTTCTTTTAGGCAATTATAGTTGCATGGATTTATCATATTCCGACAAAACTGTATCTGTCTGATCCAGCATCCTAAAACGTCCATCATGAATCCAAAGAATTTTATTACAAAATTCTTTTAATGTGTTTGTGGCATGGCTAACTATAAGTACTGTCCGATCAGATCTCATTAACTCTTCCATTTTTTTGAAACTTTTTTTCCTAAAATGCTCATCACCAACAGAAAGAACTTCATCTACCAACATAATATCAGTATCCAAAATTGCGGTAACAGAAAAAGAAAGTTTAGAATACATACCAGAAGAATAAGTTCTTACTGGTCTGTCAATAAAATCACCCAATTCCGAAAAATTTATAATTTCTTCCATATACTCTTTTACATAATCCAATTTGCATCCCAGCAGCATACCCGATTTTAGAATGTTTTCTCTCCCGGTATTATTTCCATTAAATCCAATACCAATAGCCATCAGGGATGCCCGGTTTCCGTGTAATTCAATTTTGCCTTCATCCGGCTGAAATATTCCCGCAATGGATCGAAGCAGAGTAGTTTTTCCGGAACCATTGCGCCCAACAATACCCAGTATTTCCCCCTTTTTGACGGAAAACGATATATCATTTACTGCTCTGACATTGCTTATTTTCTTGACCTCTCCAGGCTTCAGACTTTTTGCAAGAGACATATGCGATATATCTCTGTAGTCTATACAAACATGTTCAACTGTTAATGCGGTTGTTCTATTCATACTTAGATCACCTTTACATACCCATTCTCATTTTTGTTTACTATATGTATTCCTATATACGACAAAAACATGGCCAGCAAAAGCCAAAGAATAATCAGTGGTACATTCTGAATTTCATTGCTTAATAATGCACTTCGCATTGTATCAGTAAACATTGCAACCGGATTCACACACAACACCAATCCACTGAGCGGCGCTGGTAATGAAGTATGCAGGTCATAAAAAATCCCAGATAAAAACATAAGCATTTGCAACAAAATACCAACCGCGTATGATAGATCATCTACGTAAACTCCATAATGTAAAAGAATCATGCCTATGCCAAACGTAATGACCAGCATAACCAAATAGGCCGGAATAATCCACATAACTGCTATGCCGATATGTGTCTTGAATATCATAAGCATAACTGCCAGTACGATGAAAGAAAACAGCAGCTTAATAAAGCTGAGAATCATATTTGAAATCAGCAAAACATACTTTGGAACATATACTTTAGTCACAATATCACGATTGTTTCTCACACACTTCACACTGTATTGAATGACTCTGTTAAAAAAATTCCACATAAGCAATGCTGAAAATACAAATATTGGATAATTTTGTATATCTCTGCCCATAATATGTCCAAATACAATCACATAAACAAGCATATTGCAAAACGGTTCAAGTATCCACCATAATCTGTTCAGGTAAGAATTGGCAACCTCAGCCTTTAAATCAGCCTTTGCCGCATAAACCATATATTCCCTATAATCTGCAATGTTTGTGACCGCTTTTTTTATTTCTGCGGCAAGCCCATGATTCCCCCTGTTTTCAGGCATCACCTTTTCAGCTAGTGCACTGACAAAAATCCATAGTCCCAGCGCGATTACTAATGCTATTTCAGCATATATAATTCTTTCTACAAAAAAAGTCTTCGATAATTCAGATATCCTATCTGCCATAGCATCATTAAAATAAATTTTGTCACCATCAATATATGCATACTTTTCAATGTCCGAACTTTTAATCTTGGCTACCGAAATTGATTTGAATTGTCTGCTAAACCAGATTTCCCGCATTATAAATTTCTGTCCTTCTGGACATGTTACAGTAAAACTTTCTAAGGCATTGATTTCAGATGCGGAAAATGTGACTGTCTTCCGCCCCATATCTGAATTTATATTTAACGTGATGCTCTGATTTTTCCATGGGTATAAACCGATTGTTATCACAGAAACCAAAAATGCACACGCAATCACCCATCTTAAAACTTTTATCAATTTCCTGTATTTCATATAGCAATCCTTTTCATGTCAGCTTATTACGTTCATTCCGCAATGGTTTTCAAAATGGCTTTCTGAACCATTGATGAACTTGTACTTTGCGTATAAGGAAAAAACACAAGTTCTGCTCCCTGTGATTCTAAATACTTTTTCTGCTCCAACCACCATGCATCATTCATATAATCACTTCCTGAAAACTGTACATCAAAATGATATTTTTGATATGCTTCTACCGTCCCGCTATAATCAATCGGAATCGCCATAGCCTCATCTACATAACGGCAGGCTCTTACAATTTCAAGTCTTTCTGCAAATGGAACAAAAGGTTCCTTATGTTTATTTTTCTTCACCTGCTCATCTGAAACCACACCCACCACAAGATAATCACACTGCTCTTTTGCACGTCTGAACATATTTAAATGCCCTATATGAAACAGATCAAATACTCCTGCTATATACCCTATATGATATTTTTTAGGTTCTCCTTTTGGGGTATAGGTCTTAGACACATACGCGGATTGTCGGCCTGGATACACCCTGTATTTATTAAATACCGCAATATTTTTAGTACCTAAAATCCTGATTTGCTCTACTATATATTTATAATCCTTCACACATACAAACACTTTATAATCATCAGGATCCATATGTGCCAGCAGCAAAGGGGACTGAATTTTAAATCCATAACGCTTGGTCCCCCATAATTCTGAATCGTTATCCAATAAACAAACTATATTCAGATCATCCTTATACATAGCAATAAAGTATTTTGCCCATATTCCTGCCCCGAACACAAAAATTTTTTTATTGTAAACGTCTCCAAAAATATCTGCAAACATCGAAAAAAATGTTTCGTTACCATATGCTATCGCCTGTCTATTCTCCTTAACTATTACATTATCTTTTAATTTATACTGCCCGGAAAATTCACTATTACATTCCACACGCAGCTGTTGTGCAAAGCACATTCCCAGCCGTTCCCAATGCTCCCTTTTTTTACAAAGTCCATACCTCTCCAGTAGTTTTTCATATGGATATATTTTTTGATCATAAATACGTCCCCAATAAATTATAGAGATCGCTCTATACAAAATAGCATTTGCCGGATACATATTTTCGACAAATTCCTGATCAAAAAACGTAAACTCTCCATCATTATAAATACAATTAAGCGGCACTAAATCCAAGTATCCTTTTTCAAGAATTGGCCCCATATCCTTATCATTCATTACACACTTGGATGATCTATATACGATTTCTTTAAATTGATCCATCACCTCTAAAAATTTTTCAGCATCCGTACACAGCAATTCTCTCATATATATATCACAATTTATACCATGGATAAACGGCGTTATACATTTATCACCTTTTATCTGGGTAGGAGCCACTTGTATACCATTTTCCATCAACTGCTTATGATTCTCATGAATAATTTTTATCTTCTCGATCCCGTCTTCATATAAAGCCATCTTTCTTACAATACCGTCTGACGAGATGATTGTAGCAAACGCATTTTCCCTGCTTCGCTCCATGGAAAGTGTTACATGCTGTATATCCAGGAAAGGACCGTTCCCACATTCATATATAAAAGCGTTTGCCATCAAATGAAAGAGTCCGTTTTCAATTAAATCATTCATCATAAACTCTTCTTCTATAAATACAGCATTTTGCTTACGATATTTAGGAAAATATCTGATTGCCAGATTTTCATTAGGATATACCCCATCTGCATATATCAGTTGTGGTTCTTCAAGGCATGGATAAACCGAATATCTCTTAAAGTCATTAAATCCCGATTGTTTCAACATCTGCTCAATATCATAGCCGGCATAGCACTTTCCAAGCATATTTTTTCTATCATCATCAGAAAGTCTCAAATAATTTTCGATGCTGTCAAATCTGTTTCCCGTATATGGATCTTCTTCTCCGCAAAAAAAACGAATCCCCATTCTGTTATTCATTCCGAGAAAAAGTTTTCCAGAATAACTCAGCATCTCTCTCCAATTTTCCAATACTATTATCGGTTTATCGGAATATTCCAACATTCCCATAGATACAATAGTATCATAACAATTTTTATGCTTATCAATAAATACCTGATCGGTCGATTCTTCCAATGTCATACATGTAAAACTTTCACATTTGGAACGAAGTATGTCAGCTGCCGTATCATTGTCCTGCCCAATATAGAGAACCGATAGCTTGTTTTTGCGCAAAATATAACCTCCTATTTTCTATTTTACTGTGAAACAATCCCATTTTTTTATTCTTTGTCGCCACAAAATCTTATTCCCCGGGACTCCCATTTCTTCTAGTTCCTCCATAATTTCGTCAGCAACATTTTTTTCCTTTACCGCAACATATATCCAATCATACTCCTTGTTGCAAATATCCTCCGGACTTTCTATAATACGACTGCACATTCTGCGTCCCGACAGATTTCTGTCAACCCACGCAGAAACAAAACATATGTTTTCTTGAATCATTTCTTTATAACATTTTTGTCCCCTAAAACCTGCACCATACAATATCACAGTGTCTTCAGGCCTTATCCCTCTATAGTCAAAACTTTCTGCCCCAACATTTACCCAGGCCTCTACTTCAAACAAAGACTTCATACCATTAAATAGCATATGCAACATATACTGTCTCAACTGCGGTTCAATAATCTTTTTGTATTTTGACGTCAGTAGGTTTTTTTCAAGATTTCTTTTTAAATAAAGCACCTGTGTGTAATATTCATCAGATTTTTTTCGGCACATTGATGTTGGAATTTCCCGGTAGTGATAATGACAATCTGTCAAGATACTGACTCTTCTGGCCTTTAACATCAACGGAAAAACAAGTGCTACATCTTCACCATCAATCACCTTTTCATCCAAAGAATCAATAACAGATGAAATCAATGATCTCTCGAAAGCCTTGTTCCATACATATTGTGTAATACCAAACTGATACCAATTACCTGTACACAGCATTACCGGATATATAGTTCTCTCCATGGCTGCCTTGTCATAAAAACCTGCCGGCACATAATTATATACTTTATATATTTTATCAATATTATCTCTTGTTACCCCTTCAATAACAATTTCACTCTGATTCTTTTTAATCTCTGCCGCAAACGTCTCATACATCTCCGGTTCAATCCAGTCATCACCATCGACAAATACAATATAGTCCCCGTCAGCCTCTTCTACCCCCTGCTTTCTGGCATTGACCAAACCAGCATTTTTTTTATGTATTACCCGTATTCTTTGGTCCACGTTTGCGTACCAATCCAATATTGCCGGGGAATTGTCCGTCGAACCATCATCTATACAAATAATTTCAAGATTCTCATATGACTGATTTATTATACTGTCCAAACATTCTTCCAGATAACTTTCCAAATTGTATACTGTCACAATAACCGAAAATTTAAGTCTTTCTTTCATAGTATCTCCCAATCCGATATTCACTCTATAGAAACCATCGGAATTTCTTTTACTGAAATATTATTGTGTATGATCCATAAAGTCAGCAATCTCTCTGCCATAAATCCGATCATTCTTTGACTATAAATATCATACACATTTACATCAAAATCAGCGCATGCTTCCGGCAATATATCAAATAGCCAATTACAGTATGCATCCAGAATCCCTCTGTTTGTTATAAACATATTACAGGGATACATGTAATGTCCTTCAAAGTAAATATCAAATTCTCTTATATAATTGGGATACTTTTCCTCAATAATGGAACGTATCTTATAGTATCCCTTTTTAAAAGCGTCTGCATTTACACTAACCTCCATCTGTGCTTTTAAAGAAAACGGATAAGAGTCGTACAATGGAGCTACCAGCATATCAAATTCACGTAAATCCTCCATTATTTCAGCTGCATTTACAATCCTTTCGTAAGTTGGGGTCATGGTTAATGAAAAATATCTCCTATAATGATTTAAGCCCACATAAGTTTCACTTGTGTGTTTCCAAATCCAATACAGCACAGTACATTCGTTTATCCACTGATTTAAATCTGAAATATTATCTTCAACCCTTTCCCCCTGTATCCCCATAGGGTTATCATTGCCTGCACCAGCGTAAACCGGAACATACATGGTATCTGCCGGCGGTATAAATGGCTTATGTGTAACAACATATACCTTCAGATTCGGATGAATCTTCCATTTGTCTATGATAAAGACCCGAATCATATTATAACTGGAACTTTCTACAATCGCTTTTTCTTCAATTTCCCATTTATCCCAGGATGTATCGGACAAATTAAAACCTTGATACGGAACAGATACGATTATATATCTGGAACTATCAAATGTCTTATTGAATAATTCCCTCCATTCTTCGAATGTGTGCTTAAGAAAATAGTCCAAACAAACAATCGTATCATATGTATCTTTCTCAAACTTATGAATAGAATGAGCATACAAACGTCGGTCAATTAAATCGACATCACCTGTCTCATAATTATCAATTACAGATATATTATTTACAATTTGTTTATTAGACATATGCAGACAGTTCAAAGTCATTCCACCATCCACATCCAATACAACCTGTCCTTTTTTCTCACCAAACCACTTTTTTAATATAAACATACTGTCTTCACTGATATTTGGCATTTGATACTTTATGATATACAGGTAGTAAGCCCAATGTATGATTTTATCAGCGCTGATACCCAGATTAATTAGGTCTTCTTTAATTTCTTTCGCATACCACTTATTAAATATAACGATATAATCAAATTCGTATTCCAAAATCCTTTCTTTTCTGATAATATTACAACCAAAAAGAGGCGTCATAAATCTTTTTTCATCCGTGATGCAGACAACTTCTGAAAAATCAATTCGTTTTATGTTTTCCCAGAACATTTTCCCTGCACCATAAATAATAATTTTACTCATTAGCAAACACTCCTGGAGTTCATTCAAGACTACAGTATTTTTAGTCGAAGTTTAATCATTTACGAAAAAGTATCTTCTGACAGTAAGGAAAGTATCCATTGTATTCTTTCCGGATGTTCAAAATTACTTTTTCTATAATGATATAAATTATTTATTATTTTCTCTTTTAATATTGCTATTTTTTCAAAATCATTATATTTGCTTGCAATCTCTAACATTTTCCCGCAACGATACACATACATTCTTATGATAATTTCAAGTAAATCAGCTGGCATGTGTAGATCCGTATATCTTTTAATAATTTCTTCATATGCATAGACCCAAGTCATTTTTGTAAGCTGTTTTATCTCATCATGCGCGGTAGAATTTTTCCGTTGGTAATAATAATACAATGGCCGATCTGTATATAACGTTTTCTTTACCTTTTCACAAATCTTTGCCAAAAATACAATATCCTGCCCGACATTCAGGGCTTCATCAAATTGAATTAGCAAATTACCATCTGAATCTTTTATTAATTCCCTTTTAAACAGACGCGTCCATAGATATCCGGCTACCCCTTTATACTCATCACGCTTATAAATATAATATAATGTTTCTATAATATTGATTGGTTTTAACGGAACTATTTTTTGGTTCAAAGCCTGTTTTACATTTACGCCATCGTCATAATAATATCCACATGAAACAAAGTCCACGTTATTTTTTAAGGACAAGTTCAACAAAATTGTATACATATCCTTATGTATATAATCATCGGAATCAACAAAACCGATATAATCTCCTTTGGCTCTGGATAATGCAACATTTCTTGCCGAGGATACTCCTTTGTTCTTTGTATGAATAACCTCAACCTTAGAATTACATCTTGCTATTTTATCTAAAATATCCCCACTGCGATCGGTAGAGCCATCATCAACGCATATAACCTCTAAATTATCATATGTCTGATTCAGAATACTATTAATGCATCTCTCTAAATATGCCTCCGTATTATACACAGGCACAATAACTGAAATTAAAGGCTTGGAATCTCGATCCACCATTGTTACAGTTCTCCGTCTTCACACGTATAAGCACTTTGTTTGCAAATAACTTTTCATTTCGTAATTACCAAAGTCCCATTCGCATCGCACAACGGCATTTTACATAAACGAACATTCATGTCCTCCTCATAACGAATCACTGCTTTTTCCACGCCCATTAAACTACTGTTATAATCATGCACAAACAAATATCCGCCCTCATGTAACCTCGGATAAAAATACTGCAATGCCTGATAAATTGACTCCTCAAAGTCCACATCAATGGATACAAAGGCAAATCTGTCTTCTAAACCATTTATAGATGCGGGGAAAAAACCTTGTTTTATAATCAAGTTTTCTGGATACTGCATTTTTTCCAATACAATATTTATATCAGTTTGCTTATATGCGTTAATAAATGCATTCGTACAGTTCCCTTTTTTCACTTCATCTAATGCTTCATTTGCATCAAATCCTTCAAAAGTATCAAATAAATAGCACTTCCTGTCAGGGAAAGCCATATTTATATATTGAGCGAACTCTCCTCGAAAAACACCGAGTTCTGCGACACTTCCCTTCACATTTTGCTTTCGCAATTCTTTCACTGCCAATTCAAAACATTTTAAACGAACATAATCATCATCTATGTATTCCACATCCAAATCTTTGAGGAACAAATCGCCATAAGATTCTACGCCCCGAATAACATGATATCTGTTTTTTACAATTTTCGCATAATCTTCACCCAATATCTGTGCAACAAAATCATAATCCTTATTCACATCTTCCAGAATGTTATTATTGTATAAAAATATAACCTTACTCAAGTCAATATTCAATGATTTACATTGTTCCTGTATTTCCTTTCGATAAAGATTAGCCACAATAATTGCATCATATTTCATTTTCGTAACCATCTCTGGTAACAGTACCTTTTTTCCCATATATTCTGTTTTACTATTATCATTATCGATAAAGGCAGTCACAGAATCCACTTCCATATACTTTCCTAGCAGTTTCCCCACCAATCTTCCTGTTCCCCAAATCAATATTATCATAAGTCACTTCTCCTTTATCTCCAGTACACATTCCAGCAAATCAACCACATTCTCGCTAGCATGACCATCTTCTGTTACGTTCTGCTCAGACATAAAGTTGTGCAAATTTCTCACATATAATTCCCGATTAAACTCTATAATATTTCTAATCAAACTCTCCATGTTCATTGCAATTGGAAACGGCAGTTCATACATATCAAAAAATAAATCACCCCTGCTTTTTATGTATTCCTCCAAGTCATCTGCATATATAAAACACGGTATTCTAAGCAGTGCCGCTTCAAATATTGCACTCGAATAATCAGATATAAATGCATCTGATGCTGCAATCAATTCGTTCATATCACCATGGTCCGTTACATCAAATACTTTATTTAAAGAATCTTCTATTTCATAATGCTGATTATTAGCTGCCAACTGAGGGTGCAATCTTACAAATATAAACCATTGACCTCCAAACCTCTGTTCCAAAGAACAAAGCAATTTCCCCCAATTAATAGTAGGCTCTTCTTTTTCCACTGTCCGCCTCGTCCATTGACTTCCTCCACGAAATGTCGGTGCATATAATAAAATATTTCCATCCTCTGGTACACCATACATTTTTCTGATTTTACTCCGCATTTCATTCCTGTTATTGATCAGCACATCGCACCGCGGAGTCCCTGTTCTGATAATTGTTCCATTATAAACCAGCCCATCCCTGTAATGATCATCACACCAGGCAGAACCTGACAGCACATAATCTGTCAGTTGTGAATCGGCTTGACTTACAAGATAAGCGATTGGAGGAAATAAGTTCCCCCGATATTTCCCAATAGGTTTGATGCATATCGTACCATGCCATGTTTGGATATATACTTGCCCCTTTCTCTTTTTGGTTCCATATAGTGTCCTACTGTTCCCCACCCAGCATTTTGCTGTAGATAACTGATAAACTCTATTCCATAAAGAATTTTTAACTTTTATAATTTCCTTAGGAAATTGCAATGTGACATCATCTACTAACCATACCAATTTGCAGTGGTTATTATTGTTTTTGTTCCTTTTTAATACCTCTTCAGCAATATATCGGGGATTACAACAAAACCCCCTGCTCCCCTCAAATGTCCAAAATACTATTTTATTCTTATCAACCGGAAATACCCTGCATAAATAAAACACAAAGCCATAAAAAAATGCTTTTATTTTCCGTTTTAAAATATATCTTCTTTCAAGAGTCAAATTATTTTCCTCCTAACTTTTAATCCTTCTCACTCCTTTAAGTCATCTTTAATCTGCGTAGAACTTATTTCAGGTGTTCTGGGAAAATAAAAGACCTCCGCCCCTTCTTCCCTTAAAAAATCAAATTTTCCTTTCCAATCATCACCCATTACAAATATATCCACATGATAATCATGAATGTCTCTGCGTTTCTGTTCCCAACAAGTTTCTGGTATTACTAAATCTACATATCTGATAGCTTCAATCAATTGTTTTCTCTTCTCATACTCAAAATAACACTTTTTATTTTTTTCTCTCAGATTAAATTCATCTGTCGATAATGCAACCAACAAATAGTCACCCAATGCCTTAGCCCTTCGCAAAATATTAATATGTCCATAATGTAATAAATCAAATGTCCCATAAGTTATCACACGCTTCAATTCATTCACCAGCTTTCTACAACCTGTTTTACAATTCAATAATTGAATAATATTTTCACCAGTCCAAACCGTCTATTTCACCCTGAATTTCACATCTCATTTTCATTATAGACAATTTTTCCTTTCAAGTCAATTCTATTGAGTATATTTATGTATTCTATAGAATATATTTGAAAGAAGGGTTCTATTGCTATACTTATCAGTGAAGAAATTTAACTTTCAGATTGCGGGATAAGGAATCAGATATGGCATTGGATAAAGATTATAATTTAATAGTAGGACTCCGAATCAGAGAAGTGCGGGAATCAATGCACTTATCACGTGAAAAATTCAGCGAGATATGTGATATATCCGCCAGTTTTCTTGCCGATGTGGAACGGGGGAAAAAAAGCCTCACCGCCAAAACAATTTACAAGATCTGTGACGCTTTCAACATTTCTGCTGACTATATCGTACTTGGACATAAAAAGGGATTCGATAAGGATATTGGGATTGAGATCCTCAATTCATTTAGCAATGAACAAATCGAACATATCATCCCCATTTTGCATGAAATCAAATACCTGGCTTCCATTCTGCCCAAGTAAAAACCTCCGGAAAACCATGCCGTACAGCCATAGAACAAAGCATCTTTTCCACTAGCCTAAATGCCTGTATCAGCACGGCATTCGGTTCATGATGAATCATCTGGGATATGAAAATGTAAGATGCAAAAATAAAGATCTGAAAATGTAATATGGCTGCTTTTCAGCAGCCATAAAATCTAAATATTTATCATCCTTCTTCTCACGCCTTCCGTGCAAAGCTGCCTTTAATCCCAAGTTCCTCTCTGTACTTTGCCACAGCACGGCGGGAAATGGCAATCTGTTTTTCTTTGAGGATGTTCATGATCTCCTGATCGCTGTAGGGCTTATGTTTGTCCTCGCCGGCGATCAGTTCGCGGATCGTCTCTTTTACCTGCATGACTCCCACATTTTTTTTGCCTCCGGAAGAGGCGACAGAGGTGGTGAAGAGATCTTTCATGGCCATGGTTCCCCTCGGATACTGGATATATTTGCCCTTGATGGCGCGGCTGACGGTAGAAGTATGGATGCCGATCTCACCCGCCACATCTGTCATGGTCATGGGCTGCAGCCAGGTCTTTCCATCCAGATAATCCTGCTGACGTTTCATCACTGCTCTGGAGATGGTAAGCATGGTCTGGCGTCTCTGGGCAATGCTGTTCATGACAAAGCGCACCCGTTCCAGTTTCATCCTGAAATACTCCGTCAGTTCTCTGTCCCCGGATTCTTTCATCATGCGCAGATAATAATCATTGATGTGGTAATCCTCTATCCAGTCATCATTGAGTTCGGCTTCCCACCTGCCCCGTTCTTCCCGGAAGATAATATCCGGCACGATATAATCTGATTTGCCCTGAGCGAACTCGCTCATGGGCCGTGGGTTGAGTTTGGCAATCTGCTCAATGCATTTGCGCACTTCCACGGTGGGAATCTTCAGGCTTCTGGAAATATTGCTGATTCTGCCGTCCGCCACATCCTGCAGGCGTTCCTCTACGACTTTCCACAGGACAGTTCCCTGCAGATTCTTTTTTTCCAGCTGTTTCAGCAGGCAGTGCTTCAGATCAGGCGCAAAGATCCCATATGGCTCCAGTTCCTGCAGGCGCGCAAGCGCCGCCCTCACTTCCTCCAGGGGCATACCGGTCTTTTCCGCCACCTCGTGCAAAGGCGCCGTAAAAAAACCCGTGTCATCCAGGCAATCGACCAGATATTCCAAAAGCGCCCACTGTTCCAGGGAAAACGCTTCTCTTGGCAACTGATAGAGCAGAAAATTACGAACCTGATCCTGATCCTGCATGGGAATGTCCTTGCGCCGCTTATCTTCCGCCTCTATCATCTCCTCATAATTGCGTTCATACGTCACAGTATGTTCATATGTTTTATTAATCTCTTCCCTCTTATGGCCCATACTGTGCGTCCCGCTGCAATCCAGCAGCGGGTTTTCCAGATATTCATTTTGCAGAAACTGATTCAGTTCCACACCGTCCATCGCCAGAATCTCCAATGACTGAATCTGGCTTTGGGAAAGCTGCTGCTTCTGCTCCAGTAATACTCCATATCCCAGTTCCATTGTCCACCCTGTTCTTTCCTGTAAAGGTCTGCAAAATCTCCGTCAGAAATGTGCAGCCGCCACATATCTCTTCCGTATGCGCAGATACCGTCTTTGTTCTGGCGCCGTCTCTCACCTGACTGCCGCAATCAGGCGCATAATCTGCTCTGTGGTTCTCGTCATATTTTCCTTTGCCTGCGCCGGCTCCATCGCCTCATCCAGTGTCACGACCCTGCGGAGGATAGGGAAAAAGGCATCTATGCCATTTTCATTGCATTTCTCTGCCCCCTCGATGACCGCACCTGCCAGCGCCACCACTTTGGCGCCATGTTTTTTGGCCAGCGCAGCGATCCCTACCGGTGCCTTACCCATGGCAGTCTGATAATCGAGCCGGCCTTCCCCGGTAAAGACCAGATCCGCGCCTTTCATAGCGCCCTCCATATCCACTGCTTTCAGTACAAGCTCAATGCCCGGCTGCAAATCCCCATGAAGATAGCTTAAAAATGCAAAACCAAGCCCGCCGGCTGCCCCCGCACCTTTGCTCTCTTTGTGATCTGTCCCCGTGCAGCGCGCAGTGACTTGTGCAAACGAAGCCATGTCCTCATCCAGCTGCGCTTTCATCGCCTCGGTCACACCTTTTTGCGGGCCATAAATATAGGTCGCGCCTTGTGGGCCGCACAGAGGATTGGTCACATCACAGGCTATCTGGAATCTACATTCTGCCAGTGCGGGGAGTACATGATCTGTTCTCACACTGCATACCTCTTTCAGCGCCGATGCGCTGATACCGACAGGCCGGCCCGCGCTGTCCAGAAACTCATAGCCAAGAGCCGTAAGCATACCGATGCCGCCGTCGTTAGTGGCACTGCCGCCGATACCGATGATAAAATTTCTGCATCCCCGGCCCACCGCATCTTTTATCATCTCACCCACACCATATGTCGTGGCATCCAGTGGTCGTTTGTCTTTTCCCACCAAAATGATGCCTGCCGCAGCCGCCATTTCCATAATGGCAGTACTGCTCTCGGCGAGCAGCCCGTATTCGGCACTGACAGATGTTTCCAGCGGACCATGGACATCCACCTGTACCATCTCACCGCCCAGCCCTTCCACAAGGGCCTGCGTCGTGCCTTCCCCGCCATCTGCCAGAGGTTTCACGATCACTTCCGTATCCGCAAGCACGTTCAGAATACCTTCCCTGATTGCCCGTCCGGCTTCCATGGAAGTAAGGCTTCCCTTTAAGGAATCAATTGCTATCACTATTTTCATATATCCCACCCTGTCCTTTTCCCAAAAATACCGCTATCTTTTGCTCGCATCATGTTCTGCAGTCTGCCGCAGCAGTCAAATCCCCGTCACAGGCAACGGGCAGCATGCTCGTACTGCCGCGTACATCTCTCTCTATTTTTCTTCCAGTTCTTTCTGGCGTTTTGCCATGCGCCATAACGTAGTCCTGCTGACTCCCAGTTCTTCCGCCAGATCTTTTTTCTTTTTCTTTGGTTTCAGGCGCTCATAGACGGAATCGTCCCCCGCATCTTCTGTCCGCGTACCACCCGCCGGTATCGCTTTACTCTGAAAAATCTTCAACTGCCTTAGCAGGTCTTCGCTAATCGTATGGGCATCATTTAATACAATCAGCCGTTCGCAGATATTGCGAAGCTCCCGCACATTTCCATGCCAACTGTGATCCTGCAGGATTCTGGCCGCACCAGGTGTCACTGTGGGGATACTCTTTTCCATCTCGCAGGCAAATCTGGCAAGGTAGGCGTCTACCAGTTCCTGTATGTCTTCTTTCCGCTCCCGCAGCGGCGGAATATAAATATCCAGCAGGTTCAGACGGTAATACAGATCCGAACGGAATTGTCCTTCTTTTATTTTTTCTTCTATATTGATATTGGTAGCCGAAATCACCCGTACATCCACCGGATGCACACTGGTACTGCCGATCCTGCGGATCTCTTTTTCCTGTAGTACACGCAGCAGCTTGGCCTGCAGCGCGATCGGTATCTCACCAATCTCATCCAGAAATATTGTCCCTTTATGTGCCAGCTCAAAGAGCCCCATTTTCCCGCCTTTCACTGCTCCGGAAAAGGCCCCCGCCTCATAGCCAAACAGTTCGCTCTCCAGCAGGTTTTCCGGAAGGGCCGCGCAGTTAAGCGCTACAAACGGCTGACGGCTTCGTTTGCTCATCTGGTGGATACTGTGGGCAAACAATTCTTTGCCTGTACCGGTCTCTCCGATGATCAATACATTGGAATTGACTTTGCTGTATCGCTCTGCCATACGTATATTATCCCGGATGGCATCACTGTGCCCCAAAATATCCCGGAAAGAATATTTGGCAGTGAGTCCTTTTTCAACCAGGTCACGGCGTATCCTGCTTTCTTCTTCCATGATGCGGTCTGCGTCTTTAATAAAAATCAGGGCTCCCGCCCCCGCTTCCACCTCATTTAACGGTTTGTACTGTACATAATATTTCTGCTCATGGAGGCTTAAGATCTGTTCACGCCAGGCGCCCCCTTCGGCCAGCTGCCTCCACTCTTCGGACGCAATCAGTTCTGATGCCGGCCGGCCGATCAGTTCACCCACTGTGGACAGCTGAAAGATACGGTAGGCCTGATTGTTGATGGCCAGAATATGTGCCTTTTCGTCTATAGCTATGATACCATCCTCATTGTGATTCAACATAATATTGATGATCTCTGAACGGGTACGCTCCAGGTTGATGGTTCTGGCAGCATTGAGAGCCTCCTGCATGGCGGCTTCCACCGCGTCATGCTTGGTATGGATGTGCACCCTGCGCAACCCTCTGCGATCACAGATACCACACATCGTACCGGCTCCCACAAAGGTGTCCGCCCCCTCCTCAACCGCCTGACATATGGCTGCTTCCACGGCTTTCTCATCCGGCGCATCATACAGCTGCAACGCAGCGCCGCACAGTTCTTCCAGGCTTTCCAGGCACCGGATCTCCACATTGTGCAGAAAAAGGGCGATCTTCTTTGCACCCATCTCCCTGCATGCCACCAGCGCGTCAAAGATATCGAAGCTGTTTAACTGGATCTGCACCACATGCTTCTGCGGAAACCGCTCCTGCAGCACATCATGGGTCATGCCTCTTGCCACCAGTATCTCCGCATCGCAGTCCCTGGAGAGCACATCGGGTGTGCCAAAGATATAGACCGTCTCAACCTGTACATTGTCATATCTGGGCAGGCCCGCCACGACATCTTCAAATATTTCCTTCAATTCCAAATGCGGAATAAATACTCTGATTCTGACCATATACACCAGCCTTTTTGTGTCAGCGAAACGCTGAATATAGAGAAATATACTCAACTATGGTAAGTATACCATAGCCGAGTATATTCCCGCAGTAAATGATTCTGAACCGGCCTGACAGTTTGGCACTGCCTCTTTTGTTACTTCTGCATCACACATAGGGTGCATGATGACAGAGTTTTTTATGCTGACAAAATTTATTTATTCACTACATTTACCGGCTCGCCGTCAAGAAATGCTTTCACATTTGAAACGGTGATATCCATAATCCTCTGACGGGATGCCTGTGCCGCCCAGGAAATATGCGGTGTAATCAGGCAGTTTTTCGCTTTAAGCAACGGGTTATCGCCCTTGATCGGCTCTGTGGATACCACATCCAGCCCTGCTGCGTACACTTTGCCGCTGTTGAGCGCATCGGCGAGATCCTGCTCTACTACAAGCTGGCCGCGGCTGTTATTGATGAGGATTACACCATCTTTCATCTTTGCGATATTATCTTTGTTGATGATGCCTTCGGTCGTCGGGAACAGCGGGCAGTGCAGGAAGATCACATCGGACTCTGCCAGCAGTCTGTCAAGTTCCACATACTCTGCCAGTTTTTTGCCTTCTTCGCTCTCATAAGCGTCAAACGCAAGCACTTTCATATCCATGGCATTTAAAATCTTTGCCGTAGCCTGTCCGATCCGGCCCAGACCGATGATGCCTGCCGTCTTTCCATACAGCTCGATCATCGGGTAATCCCAGTAGCACCAGTCTGCGTTATTCTCCCATTTGCCTTCCTTTACCGTCTGGTCATGGTGTCCGTAATGAGAACAGATTTCCAGCAGCAGGCCTACTGCATACTGTCCTACGATCTGTGTCCCATAAGTGGGTACATTCACCACCGGGATGCCTTTTTCTTTGGCATAGTTGTAATCTGCTACATTATAGCCGGTGGCAAGGAAAGCAATCAGCTTCATATTGGGGCATTTGTCGATGGTCGCTTTGCTGATAGGTGTCTTGTTCGTGATTACGATCTCCGCATCACCAATGCGCTCAGCAATGATCGGATCTTCTGCATATGCAGTTCTGTCATATACTGTCACTTCACCCAGCTTCTCCAGTTCCGCCCAGCTCAGATCGCCGGGATTTTCCGTATAACCATCTAATACTACAATTTTCATGTTTTTTTCTCCTATTTAAGTTCCGCATCTCCCCTGCAAAGGACGCTTATCCGGAAAGCTATCCAGTCGCTCTCGCTTCTGTATCGCTTTCCCGTCCTTTTTCGGTTCGATGCTGTTTTATTTTGTTAAGTTCCGCATCTCTCCTAAAAAAGACGCTTATCCGGAAAGCTATCCAGTCGCTCTCGCTTCTGTATCGCTTTCCCGCCCTTTTTCGGTTCGATGCTGTTTTATTTTGTTAAGTTCCGCATCTCTCCTACAAAGGACGCTTATCCGGAAAGCTATCCAGTCGCTCTCGCTTCTGTATCGCTTTCCCGTCCTTTTTCGGTTCGATGCTGTTTGAAGTTTATTTTGTTAAGTTGTGCATCTCCCCTGCAAAGGGGTGATGTTTTTTATATTTTATTTAGTCTTCTACCAGGGCCCATGCACGGTTGAGGACTCTCTTTGTGTTGGCGAGAACGATTTCTTCGTCTTCGTCGCCTGCGAGGGTTACTTCCATGGAGAGTACCATCGGATCGTCAGCGCGGAAGAAGCCTTCTTCTTTGAGTACGTTGAGGTAATCCACCAGTTCCGCGGTGTCATTCGCGCTGTCGGGATATCCGAAGCGGGGATGTTTGTCACCATAGGCAGGGCAGCCTTCCTTGACAACTGCATTGCCAAAGTGCAGGTGTGTGATATAAGGGCGCAGTGTCTGGATGACGAAGCGAGATGTCTCGTAGGTGGTAGGGAAGTGGGACAGATCCACGAGCAGGCCAAAGTTACTGTTCGTCGTACGCATATCAGCTGCAAATCTGGCTGCGTAGGGCGCCGGTCCGATGAGCGCTGCCTTGTCCATATCAAAGTCAAATACTTCCAGTTCCACCATCATGCCCTTGGTGGCTGCGTAGTCGCAGAGGTTGCGGGTTGTCTTTAAAAGCTGGGCATATGCCTGATCTTTTGTGGCCTCTTCCCATTTACCGGCCAAAAAGGCAATCCCTTTTGCGCCCAGATACTCCGCCTCGTCGATGGCTTCCATCAGGGTTGCTTCCGCTGCTTTTCTGCCTTCTTCGTCGATATCATTGGGATTGAGTTTGGGCCCCAGCAGTCTGGGCTGTGCGCCGTAGCATACTTTCAGATGGGACTGTGCAAGCAGTTTTTTCACTGCTTCCCGCTCCGCGTCATCACTGCATTTCGTGATCTCGATGGCATCAAAATAGTCATCGGATGCGATCCTCTTTATGGATTCCAGCACACCCATTTTGGGAAAGGACATCCAGCGGATAGTGCCCACCTGAAAATATTTGTGAATGGATTCTCTCATTTTTTTATCCTCCTGTTACATTTTGTTTATGGTTATGTGCCGGCAAAATGCCTGCACGGTTCCAGCTGTGTTATACAAGTTCCCATGCAAGATCAAGCGTCCGTTTGGCTCCGGCCAGAACCACGTCCGGATCTTCCGTTTCAAAAGGCTTTACTTCAAAGCTGACGAGCGGCCTGTTCTCCTCTTGCAGGAAGCCGATCTGCAGAAGAAGTCGCAGATAGGCGGCAAGCTGCTCTACGTCATTTTCACTGTCCGGAAATCCGAAACGGGGATGCTCGTCGCCATAAGCCGGACAGGACGGATCTTTTATAACCGTATTGCCCATATGGGCATGACGGATGTATTTCCGGATCGGAAGGAGATTTTCTTCCAGTGTCTCATGCAGCATGGGAATGTGGCTTAAATCCACCATCAGCCCGAAATTGTCATACTCCCGGCAGATTTCCTCTGCGTAACGTCTCACCGTCTCCACCGGTCCGATCAGTGATTTTTTGGCAATATCATAGTCAAATACTTCGCACAGAACGGGCATATTTCCTTTCTGCGCGGCATAGTCGCAAAGTTCTCTGGTAGAGCGCACAAGGGCCTGGAAAGATTGTTCCTTTGTCGCCTCCTCATAGCGCCCTGCCAGAAACGCAAAATCTGCCGCATGGATCTCATAGGCCTCGTCGATGCCTTCTTTGAGAGAGGCCAGTGCTTTTTGCCGCCCCTCCTCCTGCAGGTCATTGATATTCAGGCCGGCGCCCAGCATACGTCCCTGTCCGCCGTATGCACACACCATATGCGCCTGTGAGATCATCTCTGCCGCGGCACGACGCACGGCGGGGTCCTTCATCTGCGCCACTTCCACCACTTCAAAATAGGGGTCTGTGACGATCTTTTTCAGCTGTTGCAAAATGGGACCTTCTCCGCTTCCCAGTTCCTTATAGGACACATGAAGGATCGTTCCCACCTTCATATACCGTCTCATTGATCTGTCCATAACACTTTGCCTTCCTTGATTATATCATACGATGCTATTTGCGGGATACCGCTCTTTCTGCCGCAGCGGCTACCGCATCTGCATCAAGTCCGTATTTTTTCAGGAGTGCCGCATAAGGCCCGGATTCGCCGTGGCGATCCTGCATCCCCACCATCTCTGTGGGAACTGCGCAGCCTGCTTTGGCAAGCACTTCCGCTACTGCGCCGCCAAGGCCGCCGATCACACTGTGTTCTTCAGCCGTCACCACCGCACCGGTTTCTTTGGCGCATGCCTCGATCAGTTCCGCGTCAATGGGTTTGATACAATACATATCCACAACTCTGGCCTGGATCCCTTTTTCTGCCAGCTTCTCAGCCGCAGCAACTGCCGTGCTCACCATAAGGCCGCAGGCGATAATGGTCACATCAGAGCCTTCTCTTACAACCATACCTTTTCCCATCTCAAACTGTGCCCCTTCGGGATGACAGTCAGGCGCTGCATCTCTAGACAGGCGGATATACATAGGGCCGTCTGTCTCAATAGCAGTCTTGACCATCCAGTCTGTGATTGCGGCATCGCTTGCCACCATCACGCTGACACCGGGCAGTGTCCGCATCATTGCAATGTCTTCCAGCGCATGATGGGTCGCACCGTCAAAAGCATCCGAAAGGCCGCCATAGCCGCCCATCATTTTGATATTGAGCCCGGAATAAGACATAAAAGTACGCGCTGCCAGAGAGCCAAGTGTGGTGAGAAATACTGCAAATGTATTGACAAAAGGGATTTTCCCGCTCTTTGCCATACCTGCTGCCATACCCATCATGGCATACTCGGAAATGCCACAGTTATAGAAGCGGTCCGGATATTCCTTTCCAAATACGGCTGACTTGGTGGAACCGGATACATCCGCATCCAGCACAACGATATTTTCATTCGTTGCACCGTATTTTCTGATCGTTTCCCCATATACGTCACGAATTGCTTTCCCCATTACTGTGCACCTCCTAATTCTTTCATCGCCGTTTCATAATGCTCATCTTGCACCGGAGCGCCGTGCCATGTATTTTTGCCTTCCATAAAGGATACGCCTTTTCCTTTTACGGTTTTGGCCAGAATGATACTGGGTATTCCCTTCACGGATTTGGCCGCCTTTATCGCTGCGCTGAGTGCGGCGCAGTCATGACCGTCGCAGACGATGGTGTTGTAGCCAAAGGCCTTGAACTTCAGCTCCACATCTCCCACGGGCATGATCTCTTCCGTCGTACCGTCAAGCTGTACGCCGTTCCAGTCCAGAATGGTGATCAGTCTGTCAGCCTTAAACTTGGACGCATTCATGCAGGTTTCCCATACCACGCCTTCATTGATCTCGCCGTCCCCCAGTATCGCATACGTATAGGCGTCAATCTTATCATGCATGTCAGAAAGGGCAACACCCAGTGCCAGCGGATATCCTGCACCCAGCGGCCCGGTGGAAGCCTCCACACCCGGCGTCTCTTTGGAGCAGGGATGCCCCTGCAGACGGCTGTCGATCTGGCGCAGTGTCTTCATCTCTTCCATGGGGAAAAATCCTTTTTCCGCAAGTTCCAGATAGAGCATGGGCGCCGCATGGCCCTTGCAGAGAATGATCTTATCCCGGCTGCGCTCTTCTGCGTTCTCAGGCGTGATATTTGCTTCGTCAAAATAAAGTGTGGTCAGTATCTCACATACGGAAAGCGAGCCCCCCGGATGCCCTGTCTGGATATCATGCAGTATTTCGATCAGGCTGCGTCTGAATTTCAGACAAAGAGCATCCAACTCTTTCTTTTTTTCGCTTGTCATCTTGAAAGCCTCCTTATTTATATAGATTCTAATGTTTCCTTGATCTGTTCCAGGCAAAGCTGTGGGCTGGAAAGGACAGGTATCTTGCAGACCGCTTCGATCCGCTGATCCAGATGGGCCATAGATGCCTGTGCAAGTACCACACAGTCATACCCCCTGATCTCTTCTGCCATTTCCAGCAGTAGTGCGTCATGCCGCTCCATATCCAGCGCCTTCATCGCCTGAAATGCCTGGCTGTTATCCCGGAAATCAATGTGCAGCATCTTCCCCAGCTTCGCCCCTTCAGCCATGAGTTTATCTGTCAGTGGCTCTCTGGTGCTGGCTGCGGTCGCCAGAATGAGTATGTGTTCGCCATAGGTAACGGCTTTTCTGCCCATGGCATCATCAATGGCAATCAGCGGGGTCTTCACAAAGGGCCGGATCATACCCACCACCGGCGTCAGTGTGGAACAGGTTACGACGATGAGATCGGCCCCTGTCATTTCCGCCGCTTTGATATCATGAAAAAGGCGGTTGCGGTTCTCTATCGTAAACTCCCCTCTCTCATTGGGATCGTTCGCCAGAAAATCGTCCCAGAGATTGTGTACTTTTATTTCTTCCCCTACAAAATGTTTCAAAGTTTCATCAAAAGAAACCGCAACCGTCTTTACTGTATGGATCAGTGCAATGCTTTTCATCCCATCCTCCCGTTATGCGCCGTACACGCTGTCAAGAATGGGCCGCAGATGCGCGATGGCACCTTTTGCCGCCGACTCCATATCCGGTATCTGAAAGATCTCCGTGCAAAATGCGCCGTCGTAGCCACATTCCCTGAATGTCCCGAGTATCTTTTCAAAATCCAGCCCGCAGTGCCCAGGATAGCGTCTGTTATTATCCGCCAGATGCACATGGATATTGAGGGAACTGTATGCACGGATAGCCTCAATCACATCCGGTTCTTCCAGATTGAGGTGGAAAACATCCATCATCAGGCGGAAATTGGGACGATCTACCCGTTCTACCATATCCGCACCTTCCGCCAGGGTATTGATAAAATTCGTCTGCATGATCGTCACCGTTTCCAGTGCGATCTGCACATGTTTCGGCGCCGCATAGTCTGCCAGTTCGCGAAATGCCGCTATTGCGTACTGCTCGGTTTCTTCTTTTGTCAGTTCACTGCAGTATTGTCCGCGCACCCGGCCAATGTTGATATTGGCACCCAGATGAGCCGCAAAATCAATGATTTCTTTGCTCCTTCTGATCGCTTCCGCACGTACATCCGCCTGGGGACTGGTATAGCTGAGCCCCAGTTGTCCCCAGATCTCTCCGGTACAGACAAGCACCACCTGCAGGCCGTTTTTCTCTGCCTCATGTTTCACAAAATCCCAGTCCAGTTCTGACGGATTCAGTGTCATCAGTTCCACACCCTGATAGCCAAAAGATGCCAGATCGGAAAAACTTTTTTCCAGAGGTCCCTGATAAGCCGTTACCGAATCCGCAATAGCCACGTCCGGTGTGGCAACCTGGTAGCATAATCTCATAGTGTCACTCCTTTTCTTTGCGCGCCGCGACAACTGCCATCCGGGAACATTGTCTGATCGCATTCTCAAAGGATGGTGTCGTCACAATCCCTTTTCCCGCAATGTCATAGGCCGTACCATGTCCGCAGGTCACAATAGGTATTTCAAAACCGCCCGCTACAGTGATGCCGCCCTCAAAGCCGATCAGTTTCAGTGCGATCTGGCCCTGATCATGGTACATGGTCACAACACCGTCAAATTCTTTCTTCACAAGTGCCTTATGGAATACGATGTCCGATGAAAACGGGCCGGACGCATTGATCCCGTTTTCCTGCGCATCACGGATAGCCGGTCCGATCACGTCGATCTCTTCCCGTCCACAATCCCCGTTTTCTCCGCAGTGGGGATTCAGCGCCGCCACACCAATCCGGGGATTTTCAATGCCGGCACCGGTCAGTGTCTTATAGGAAAGACGAATGGCCCTTTTAATCCGCATACCATCATTTTCCTGCAGATCGGCACTTACCTGTGAGATCGGGATATGGCTGGTCGTCCTGGTCGTATAGAGGCCGTTCGTCACATTGATCTCCCCAAAAGGCTCTGTATGTCCCAGCAGCTGTGCCAGATAGTGATGTTCGCTTTCCAGTTCCAGGCCGGCTTCATGCATCCCCGCCTTATTCAGCGGTCCGAACACATAGCCACTGATCTTTCTTTCCTGCCACAGTTCCACACCCAGTTTCAGCATATCCAGACAGGCTTTTCCGCTCTCCACTGTCTTGGTGCCAAAGGGAACCTTTTCCGGATCAAGATTCTTCTGATCCAGGACCGGAAGCCCTTTATGCCAGTCTGCGTCCTCCATGTTGTCGATCACCTGCAGCTTTACCTGCCCGTCTGCCTGAATGACTGCAAGAGCCCGCTCCAGCACTCTCAGATCTCCGATGATCACCGGTCTGCAAAATTCTTCGTAAAAGCGTGCTGCTGCGCATTTCGCAACAAGTTCCGGCCCCACACCTGCGGCGTCTCCCAGGAGGATACCAATTACCGGTTTTTCTGCCATTTCGTTTTCCTCTCCTTTCTGTCTGCGCCCCCGCAAGCGGGGGCATGTATCATTCTTTCGTCTCTTCTATTGCCACACACCGGATCTGTGCCCCGTTGGCATTCTCCAGTGCAGTGGGAAGCCCTACAAAATCAACTACTTTACTTTTTACGGATTTCATATTGCTCATATATTCGATCATCATAATATCGTTTTTGAGAATTTTGCGATGCGTGGTCAGATAGCACTGACTCTCCGGCACCCCAAAGCGCAGCTTGCGGATATCATAATCCTGCGCAAAGTCAAAACCGACAATCTCCGGCTTCAGTGATGCCAGCCACTCGGCACCATCTTCCGTAATATAGGGGGACTCATCCCAGTAGTCGTGGGAATGCCACTTGGTCTTATCTTCCCAGCAGGTCTTGACAAGCAGGATTTTTTCCGGCTTCGTATCTCCCAGCGCCGCTTTTAACATCTCCGCTGTGATGGGCTCATTCGCTTCCACATGGCTCACGTCAAGGATGACCGCTTTCCCGAACAGGGATTCCAGCGGGAAATCATTGAGCGTCTTCCCCTCGGGGAACTGATGGCTCGGCGCGTCAATATGTGTATACCAATGGGTCTGCAGAGTAAACCAGGTCACATTGGCAGCATCGCCTTTCTCAAAAGACTTCACATCTTTTATTTCGATCGGGCATCTCCAGTGCGGCACGATCGGCAGTGTCAGATCTATATACTTCTTCATTTCTTATGCTCCTTTGCAGTCCTTGCATGGCAATTCTGGCAGGCTGTCCTGCTTATGACGGCTCTGGCCGACTGTGCGGCCAGGCCGTTTTTATCAATCCTCTTTCCTGAAATATTGCAGTGTGTCAAAGATTTTAAGGACACCCATCACAACAATCAGCAGTACCCCCAGGAATACACCCAGATTCATAAACCACAGTGGATATTTCAGAACCGTGGTTGCCTCTCCTGTGGTAAGCTGTGTACGGATGATCGTGGATAACTGGTATACAAGAAGGATACAGATTCCCACTGCCGATACATATTGCACCACTTTCATGACCCCGTAAGCCGCCATCTTCTTTTTCTCTTTCAGGCTGTCCTCAATCAGTGTCAGGGAAATCAGTTCATCCGTGCGAAAGCAGAGCGCCGCTCCCACAAATACGATCCAGATAAACATCAGTTTCAGTGCTTCATCCACCCAGGGGGTCGATGTATGTAAGATGTTTCTTGCAAATACCGCAAAAGTTTCTATCAATATCATGGTCAGGCCGATGAATCCCAGAATCATCTCTGCACCTGCCACCAGTTTTGATGAAAGGTTTTTCATATTCATCTCCTATTATGAGTTCCGCAGGCACCTTCCGGGCGTCTGCTGTTTTCAGTTCCGACTCTGGCAGTTACATGTTGCTCTGTATTTTTTCAAGAAGATCAGCGCCCTTTTCGGTTCCGTCGGTGAAGAGGGACCATGTGGTCATCGCTTTTTCCTTGAATGCTTCTTTGTCTGCATCCTCTATGATCTCGCAGCCATTGTCTTTGAGTACCTGCAGAGCTTCCGCCTGTGCCACATCTGTGGCATCAAGCTGTGCCTGACGGCCCACTGCTGCCGCTTCCACGATCAGCTGCTGCTGAGACTCGGAAAGGGAATCCCAGGTGATCTTGCTCATTGCCATATACAAAGGCGTGTATGTTGCGTCTGTCATTGTTACATAAGGCTGTACCTCGTAGAACTTACGGGATACGATTTCATGCAGCGGGTTATCCTGTGCATTTACTGTGCCCTGCTGGAGGGAGGTATAAAGTTCTGACGCATCAATCTGTGCGGTCATGGCACCCATAGCTTCCCAGGTCGCCCTCTGCACATCAGCGGGAAGTGTCCTCATCTTGATGCCTTCCATATCCGCGGGTGTCCTGACCGGACGGACATTGTTCGTCAACTCACGAAAACCGTTTTCCCAGAAGGAAAGTCCGATGATTCCCACACCTTCAAACATGCCATTGATCTCTTCCGCTACCGGCCCCGCTGTCGCTGTACGGGCACTCTCCAGGTCACCAAAGAGGAAGGGAAGCTGGAATACTTCAATCTCAGGCACCAGACCGGAAAAGTATGCCGTACCGGCCACCCCGATATCTACCGTGCCCTGCTGAAGCCCCTGCACCATAGAAGTCGCATCACCCAGTGCCGTGTCATAGAAGGTCTGCGCTTCCAGTGTGCCATTGGAATTGGCATTGATATAATCAGCCATGGCTGCCAGACCCGCGCCGGTAGGTGTATTTTCCGGAATGGAGCCTGCAAACAGGGAAAGGGTACGGTTTTCACCGGTCACACCGGATGTTGTATCTGCTGCGGCTGCGTCAGAAGAACTTTCTGTGTTTGCCGCTGCCGGTGCGGAATCCTTGGATGCATTCTGTCCACATCCAACTGCTACGGCCATGACCGCGATCGTAAGGCAGATTGATAAAATTTTCTTTTTCATGTCGTTTTCTCTCCAATCATTTCATGTCATATGATACAGATATTTTGTTGTCACACTATTTGGTCAGAGCCGGCAGCAACGTGGTAATCTGCGGAACCAGGATCAGGGCGATCGTTCCCACTGCGATGGCAACCAGCGGCATCGGCAGATGGGGAATGATCTTATGTACCGGCTGGCCGCCCACACTGGACGCCACATACAGGTTGATCCCCACCGGAGGAGTAGCCAGGCCGATACAAAGGACAATCACCATAATCACACCAAAATAAACCATATTAATTCCATACGCCTGTGCCGTCGGACAAAAGATCGGCGCAAAGATCAAAAGGGCCGGCACCGCGTCGATAAAGCAGCCTGCCACCAGAAGGATCAGGCACACCGCAAACATAAATACAATGGGGCTGCTGACGGATTCCGTAAACATCTTTGCGATTGTCTGCGGGATCCCCGCACGGGTAATCACCCAGCCAAATACCTGCGTAGCCGCAACGATAAACATAATACCTGCCGCACTCTTTACCCCGCCATATACCGTTTTCAGGACGTCTTTCCATTTCATCTCTTTATAGATGAACAGTCCTACGATCAGACAATAGAAACAGCATGCCGCGGACGCCTCCGTAGGCGTAAATGCGCCGGAATAGATGCCGCCCAGGATAATGACCGGTGCAAGCAGCGCCCAGATGGCACTTCCCAGAGACTTTGCCGCCTCTTTTATCTTAAAAGTGCCGCTTCCCTTATAGCCCTTGCGGACACACATTGCCACGACCACAACGATCAGTACCAAACCCAGGAAAAGTCCCGGCAGGATACCGCCCAAAAACATATCCGCCACCGATTCGCCTGAAGCCACCGCATACAAAACCATCAACGTACTGGGCGGAATGATCGGGCCGAAAATACCTCCCATCGCCTGGATTGCGCTGGCAAAGCCCGCATCATATCCTTCTTCTTCCATAGAAGGAATCATGATGCCGCCTACGGCCGCCGTAGTCGCTGCCCCGGCACCTGTCATCGCCGCAAAGATCATACTGGCGATAATATCCACCACCGCCAGGCCGCCCGGCATCCAGCCTACCAATTTCTTCGCAAAATCAACGATCCTTTTGGAGATGCCACCGCCCTGCATCAGACAGCCCGCGATCACAAAAAAGGGAATGGCCAGCAGCGTAAAGGAATCCACACCTTTGAGAAGCTGCTGTGCAATAATGATCAGCGGTACGCTGGAATACAGCACCATATACAGCAGAGATGATAACAAAAGGGCAAAAGCGATCGGAAAGCCCAGGAAAAGCATGGCGAAGAAAGAACCTACTAGTACAACCAAATCCATAATTGTCACCTCATTAAACTTTAGTTTCAGCAGTTTTTATGCCCTGCCACGGCAACTTCCTCCTTTCCTCCTTATTCATCCGAAAAACTTCTATCTTCTGCTTTTGTATAGAGCAATTTTCGTGCCAAGTATATGAACGGGGATTTTCGTTACTTTTTGTCATAAAATTGTTTCATTTTGTCTTGCATAGAAACATTTTTTAACAACTTGTATGTTCGCGTCTATTTTTGTTTCATTTCGTTTCATATTTGATGAAAACCTTCTGACAGCGCAGCAATCTATTTCCACGTACATCCGTGCGCATAAGGTTTTATTTCATAGGAGAGACATATTCTATATCACTTCACAGAGGCAAGGTCTTTCCTGTGAAATGAAAAATCGGCTGCCCGCCGCCGACACCGGTCAGCAGTCAGGGCAGCCTTTATACAAAGGGTGATGGATCTGGCGATATCTATGGTCTTTTATATACCTTCCCGCTCTTCATCACGAATTTTACATCTTTCAGTGTACTGATCTTTTCCAGCGGATTCTCATCCACGGCAATCAGATCGGCTTTCATCCCTGCCGCGATCTGGCCCGTACAGTCCCCCAGGCCGCACATCTGCGCCGCATGGACTGTGACACCTTTGAGTGCATCCAGCGTGGAAGCCCCGCCTTCACAGGCATATTCCAGTTCCTTATATAAAAGCCCGTGATTGGCATCCGTGCCAAGGGTATAGCGTATCTTTCCGCTTTGGTAAATCTGGTTGATACACTGTCTGGAATATTCTCTGGCCGCACGCATCTTCTTTACCGAAGCCGGCGGACAGTAAGGTTCCCGTTCGGGATCCAGGACAATACCGGATGTCATATCAATCCAGCCTTTATGCTCCTCTTCCACCAGCCTGACCTGCTCCGGCGTGATGCTGTACACATGTTCGATTACGTCAATTCCTGCCCTGACGCAGTAATCAAGCCCTTTTCCGCCGATGCAGTGGGCCGCCGTCCTGATGTTCAGCGCTTTTGCCTCTTCCACAACCGTGCGTATCTCGTCGTAGGAAATATAGCATGGTATAAATTCTTCCGCTGATGCCGCCGGTGCTCCCGGTGTCACAAATATTTTCAGTACATCCACACCGCGGAACATATTTTCACGGGCCGTCCTGCGAAACTCCTCCACACCGGAATGTGGCATGCCCACGTAGCCATGTCCGTGACGCCCCTTCATGCCGATGCCGCAGACCAGCAAATCCGGACCGGTTACCTTTTCCTGTCTGATCTGCTCTTTCAGGATCACATCTATGTAATTGCGGTCTCCCAGGCAGCGGGCGGTCGTCACACCACTCATCAAATCATCCTGCAGCCCTTTCAGCGCCAGAAGTGTATGTTCACATTCGCTCAGTGTCATCATATCCAGATGACCCGGAAGTCTCGCATCCAGCGCCAGGTGATCATGACATTCAAACAAGCCCGGCAGGATCGTCTTATCTTGCAGAGAGATGACTTCTGCCTCACGGCCTGAAGCCTCAAATGCCTGACACGTAGTTACTTCCACAATCTTCTGATCTTCGATCAGAATACAGGCATCATCCAGTACTGTCAGGTCCGTTCCCGTCAGCGCTCTCTTTGTGTATACTGCTGTAACAGACATATGTCATTCTCCTCTTTGCTCCGTACTCTGTGCCGCTTTCTTTTTCCGTTCCCGTGCCATCTTTACCAGCGGGAATACAAAGGAAAATATGGTAAAGGCTGCCAGCGCCGCCGCCAGCGGCCGGCTGAATACCATGTACAGTTCTCCTTCATACATCGTACGGGTCAGGGACATGGATTTCTCCATATTCGTACCCAGCAAAAGCGCCAGCGCCACCGGAGATGTGGGGAAGTCATTTCTCAACATAAGATAACCGATGATACCGGCCCCGAACATCACAAAAACATCAAACATATTTTTATTGGTCGCGAAAGTACCTACCACTGCCAGCACGACAATCACTGTTGCCAGAATGGACTTGGGAATGACCAGAATCAGGCTGCCGCATTTGCAGAAAAGCATCCCCACAAAATACATCAGCAGATTGATAAGCGCGAAGCCGATGATCATTGTATATACTGTCTCCGCATGCTGCGTAAACAGGGTCGGGCCCGGTCGCACGCCATGTATGATCATGGCCCCCAGAAAGATCGCTGCCGGGGCGCTTCCCGGGATCCCCAGTGTCAGAAGCGGAATCAGGGAGCCCCCTGTCACACCGTTGTTACCGGCTTCTGCCGCCACAATCCCTTCCGGACTGCCGTTTCCGAATTTTTCGGGCTCTTTGGATGCTTTTTTGGCCTCATTATAGCAAAGGAAAGCCGCGATATCCGGCCCGGCCGCCGGGATGATGCCGACGCAGACACCAATGATGGTGGACCGCACGGCATTGACAATATTATGCGTGATATCTGTCAGTTTCAGTTTCAGAGAACCGACCTTGCCGGACTCTGCCATCTTGCCCAGCGGATCTTCCAGCATCTTAAATACTTCCGGCAGGGAAAACAGACCGATCAGCACCGGAACGACAGAAAAACCGCCTGTCAGCTGAGAAAATCCAAAGGTAAACCGGGGAAAGCCTTCCACCGGGTCCTGGCCAAACGTGGCCAGAAGCAGGCTGATGATCGCTACCATCAATCCCTTAAACAGGTTCTCCTGCGAGAGCATAACCACCACCGAAAGGCCGAAAATAGCTACGAACATCTGCTCCGGCTGTCCCACCATCTTGGCAATCTTCGCCAGAAGTGGTGCACATACAAGCAATGCCACCGAACTGACAAAGCCGCCAAAACACGATGCCATCGTGACCAGATTCAGGGCTCGTCCCGCCTCGCCCTTTTTCACAAGAGCTTTTCCTTCCAGCGCAGTGGGTGCGGACGCCGGGGTGCCCGGAATCCCTACCAGCACGGCCGGAATAGAACCGCCGAATACCCCGCCGCAGTACAATGCACTGAGGAGGAGGAGCGCCGCCCCGGGTTCCATTACATAAGTAAAGGGCACAAAAATCGCCACCGCCATCGTAGCGGAGAACCCGGGAAGGGCGCCGAACAAAATACCCACAAACAAACCCCCGATACAGACAAGGAGATTATTTGGCTGAAATACGTTGGCAAAGCCAAGCATGATATTTTCCATAAAGACTCATCTCCTTTTTTCCTTAAAATGCAATGTTAAACCAGCTTCCACGGGGAAGAATCACTGTCAGGAAATTCGTAAATACAAAATACAGGATAATCGTCAGTACCACGCTGAGTACTGCCAGTACAATCTTGTTTTTCAGCTTCAGGTACAGCAGGGAAGCCACCATAAACAGCACCGTGGAGGCGATATAACCGATCTTGCCCATCAGAAACAGATAGACCACAATCATCAGACAGTAGGGAACAATGATCTTCACCTGTTCCAGTATCTTCGTCTCCTGCTTTTCTTCTTTCTTTTGCTTTACGATGCTGCTTACCAGCAAATACCCTGTCATCAGATAGGAAATAACCAGCAGCGTCAGCGGATATCCTCTGGACACTTCCGGAATCGCCGGAACCTGCACCGCAAGGGAGGTCAAAAATGCCAGAAGCACAATGCCGATGATCATATCCGCAAAACTTTTTTTCAAAACAACTCCCTCCAATCTCCCAGAGTCTTTTGTAACAGAACAGACATACCAGACTGTTACAACCGATTATTACATGTCGGAATTTGACTCATAATATTCTTTTACAGACTCATGGTTCTCTTTGTAGAATGTCTGGAATGAATCATAATCGGTATAGTCAACCGTGATGCCGGCCTGTACTGCTGCCTGCTGAAATTCCTCATTTTCACATACCGTTCCCACTGCCTCTGCAAACTCTCTCATCGCATCTTCGGGTGTGCCGACCGGTGCCACAAATCCCCGCCACATGGTAGATTCAAAACCGTCATAGCCAAGCTCTGCCACTGTGGGAATATCCGGGCATGCTTCATTTCTCTCTGCACTGGTAATCGCGATGGGCACTGCTTCTCCCGCATCAATAGCGGACAATGCTTCTGATACAAACGGTGTGCCGACCGTGCAGTCACCATTCATGATATCCGTAATTACCGCCGCGCCGCCGTCATATACCAGGCGCTTGTAGCTGGTGCCGGTCGCTTCTTCAAATTCCAGCTTCAGGAAATCCCAATGTGTCCAGGCACCGCCGATTCCCCACAAGGTATTGCCATCCCCGGCTGCGATCATACCGTCCAGATCCTTGATGCCGGAAGCATTGGATGCCAGGATGATATGCGGGTCTGCCGCAAACTTACACACCGGTGCAAAATCGTCCACAGTATAGGGAACCCCTTCCAGCATGATATCGCCATTGGAATCCGTGTTGGCAAAATATGCATAGGTAAGGCCATCTGCATCGGCATCTGTCAACTGTGCCAGACCGATACTGCCGCCGCCTCCTGTCACATTATTGATGACGATGGTACAGCCCAGTTCTTTTTCCATATAAGAGCAAACCAGACGGCAGGCCGTGTCTGCGCCGCCTCCCGCACCCCAGGGAACAATCATCTCAACGGTCTTACCCGCATAGAATCCATCCCCGGAAGCCGCTGTGTCCGCGCTGTCCGCTTCTTCTCCGGCTGCATCGTTTTCTGCCGGCGCCTGCTGCGAAGACACCTGCGGCGCGCTCGTCTTGTCCGAACCACAGCCCGTCATCCCCAGTGCCAGAACCGCTGCCAAAAGTAACGCCAAACTCTTTCTCTTCATTCCGATACCCTCCAAATCAAATGATGAAATTTTCAGTTATCTTTTATATGAGCAATCTCTATGCCAACCTGTCCAATTTTACTTTTTGTTTTTCTTCTTTTATTGCTATATTGCCCAAAAATCAATCTTTTTTTGTTTTATTTTTTTGTAACCACATGGTATCTGCTGTCATTTTTATGCTTTTTGTATATTGCATTTTGTTTTATTTTGTTGCATTTTGTATTATTTGCAAAGATTTATTGCATTTTATTGCAATTCATAGTATGATACTGTCGAAAGGAGAGTCCTATGATACGAATGGTCTTTTTTGCCCCTTATCCCGAGATTCTTCCCATTATACAGCAGGTTTTTTCGGAAAGACCGGATCAGAAAGAATTTCAGTATGAAGTCATTCAGGACTTCTTTAATAATCCACTGGAAAATATCAATGCTGATGTGGCTATCGCCCGTGGATTCACCGCGCACACCATGCAGAAAAAAGGGATTATCTGTACGGAATTAAAAGTGACCGGCTATGATGTCATTGCCGCCATTGATACCTGTCTGAAACTGACGCCGGTCAAAAAAATCGCCATTGTAGGCGCCTTTAACATGGTATACGGCTCCGAAAACGCAGAGTCCATCTATCCCGATATCCGTATTACCTGTTATCCCATCATTGACGAAATCCGGCTGGAAGAGATGATTCAAAAAGCTGTTTCCGACGGAAACGGTGCCATCGTAGGCGGCTACACCACAGTGATGATCGCCGGGAAATATAACATCCCCGCTGTCATGATCAAATCCGGGCGGGAAGCGGTCAACAATGCCATTGCCGAGGCCAAAATCGCAGCGGAAATCTCCTTTCGCGAAAAGGAACGAAGCAACGAAATCGCCAATATCATGAACTATTCCTTCCAGGGTATTATGTCCACAGACCGGCAGGGCATGATCACATTTGCCAATTCTTATTGCCATACCCTGCTCAAAGATGTGAAAACCTCGCTGATCGGCCATTCCATCCGCAAGTATTTTCCCTCTATTCCTGTAGAACATGTGATCGCAGATGGTCTTAAGATCCTGTCAGATCTGCAGTACTACCACGACCTCCCGTTTCTTGTCAACTGTGTTCCCATCGAAGGAGAGTATGACAATGCCGGTTGCGTCCTCACATTCCAGAATGCGGTCCAGATCCAGGCAGAAGAGCGCCAGATCCGCAAAAAAATGCATCAGTCCGGCTTTAAGGCCAAATATCATTTTTCTCAGATTGTCCATAACAGCCCTGTGATGGACGCGATCATACTGGATGCGGTCAGTTTCAGCTATTCCGATTCTAATGTACTGATCTACGGAGAGACCGGCACCGGCAAAGAGCTGTTTGCCCAGAGTATACACAACAGCAGTCCCCGGCGAAACAATCCTTTTGTCGCCATCAACTGTTCCGCGCTCTCGGAAAGCCTCCTGGAAAGTGAACTATTCGGCTATGTGGAAGGCGCCTTTACCGGAGCGGCCAAGGGCGGAAAGACCGGCTTTTTCGAAATTGCCCACCGGGGCACGATCTTTCTCGATGAAATCGGTGATATCTCCCCCAAACTCCAGAGCCGTCTGCTGCGTGTGTTACAGGAAAAGGAGATCATCCGCCTGGGTAATGACACCGTCATCCCTGTAGATGTCCGGGTCATCTCCGCCACCAACAAAAATCTGAAAGAAGCAGTGGCCAAAGGGGAATTTCGTCAGGATCTGCTCTACCGGCTGGATGTACTGGAACTGAACCTGCCGCCCCTGCGCAGAAGAGAACACGATATCGCTCTGCTTCTGAACCATTTCATCCACTTTGAGCACGAACGCACCGGCTGTCATCTCCATGCCATCTGCGACCAGTCCCTCGAAGAACTGATCCGTTATCCCTGGCCGGGTAATATCCGCGAAATGAAAAATTTCTGCGAACGCATCTGTATCCTCTGCCAGAAAGAATGTGCGGAACCGGAAGATGTGTGCCGTGCTCTGCCGGAGCTGCGCAGCCTGCCCGCCTCTTCGGCTCATACCCTCACCGGCTCCCAATATGATTCCCGGGAACTGGCAGCAAATTCTGCCCCTGTCTACGACGAACCTGCAGAGATCAGAAAAGCCCTGTCCCTCTTTCGCAACAACCGCACAAGAGCTGCCGAATATCTGCACATCCATCCAAGTACGCTCTGGCGCAAAATGAAAAAATATGGAATCCTCTGAGGGAACAGCCTGCGCAAAGGCAGTGCTGCTCCTGTCCGGGTGTATCATCGTCTCTGAATAAGGAATGTGACTGAAACTTATGAAAAAACGAATCAAGAAATCCGTCCTGCTCTGTCTGCTGCTTCTCGCTGCCTTCTATTTCCGGCAGTGCCTGTCCCTGCATCTTACGCCCCGTGCAGCCGCCCATGCGGAAGGCAGATACACACTGTACTATCTTGTCAACACCGACGGCATGAAAGGCCTGGGACATAGTATACTGCTGCTGACAGATCCATCAGGCGCCGGCACTGTCCTCAGCTTCAATGGTATGCAACGTTCACTGCCAGAGAGTCTGCTCGGTCAGTCGGGCATAGGGAAAATGAGTGTGGGGCACATGGACGCACAGGAAACGGCCCGTTTCTTACAGACCGGAAATCTGGAACTGGACGGGGATCAACTGCGCGATAATTATGACTGGGCACTGTACCTGCCTATCACAGAGGAGACATATCTCCTTATCCTGGAACAGGCCCGCCCTTATATCGAAGCTGGTAAAAATTTTGAAATGCTGTATGTGCAATGGGCTCAGACCGCGGATACAGCGGAAAAACAAGTACTGGCAGACACGCTGGAAGAAATGGGGCAGGATCAGACCCTGCCGCTGTACAACATCTATACAAATAACTGCGACCATGCCGCCAGAACACTGGCTGCTCAGGCTGACAACGAACTGCAGACCTACAACCAGATCGCAGATTGCCTCACACCATGCGGCAATCTGAAGGCCTTTGCAAAATATGCACCGCAATGGGGCGTCATGGAACTGGGTAAGAACTCTCTGTGGGAAAAATTGATGGAATTTCTGATGATATTCTGAGGACCTGTCATCGTGACGGCAGTCTGTATTTGAACTGTTTTTATTTCTTTAATGTGTGGGGACGCCGGGCTATGGCCGTTTGCGGTGATCACGCAGACGTCTGTGCCTTCTCACACAGACCGCTTCTGCCCGGTATTCCCCGCACCTTTCGCCTCACATCTCTTCCATAAAATTTTGCAGGAGCATGATGTGGTATTCTTCATCTTTGATAATCCGTTTGAGCACAGCATTCACATACGCATCCTCCATCACGTTGATGTGGGCTTTATACTGGGCAATCGCCTGTTTCTCCCCTTCGATATTGGCCAGCAGCATTTCCTCGGCGCAGCACGCAATAGCTGCATACTGGGCCGTCCACATGCATTTTCTGCCGCCCCTGTATCTTGCCACGAAATCCACCTCACCGCCCAGAAGCCAGATCAGTTCCCCCAGCTTCTGCAGATGCATCATCTCCGCCATGGCAATTCCCAGAATCGACTTGGCAAGCAGACAGTGTTCACACGACAGTCTGTTTTCATGATTAATATACTGAGTGATGGCTGTCAGTTCCGACACCGCACCGCAGTAATCCACGCTGAGCAGATTGGCATAGGTCTGATTCCGTTCACATACCCGAACAGGCGGATACGCCAGATCCACTATGGCGGGCCGTATCCCGGAAAAACTGCAGGGGTTTTCCAGTGGTGGCATTTTCTTTTCCATAGGCTATCATTCTCCGCTACGGCTTTTGTGGTATTATATGCGCCAGGGCAGAGAATGTGTGGGCAATGAGAGATCCAGGCTATGCAAAGAACGAATTTCCTTTGGCAGCCGCCTCCACCCATCCCGGCCGGAATCCACTGCGGACTGCATTTTTCATGGAACGGATATTGGCCCAGGATATACTGTAAAAAGGGATCAATCCCCTCTCAAAGGTCTCTCTGGCCAGCCTGTTTGTCAGGGCGCAGGCAATCCCCCTTCTTCTGTACTCGGGCAGTACATCCACCCCGATCTGCCACATGGTATCGCAGTCAGCCGAGCAACCGGCCAGCCCCACAAGGTTTCCTCTCTCATAGGCCCCCACTGCCAGCCTATCCAGATGCTTTCTGTCTTCGCACAATGCGTTCTGCCACTTTGGCAAATACAGATTTGCAAAATCAGCCGGCTCCAACATACGCAGTTCGCAGGCGCAGACATCCTGCCAGCGGAATATTTCCTCTTTGTCCGGCAGAAAATACTCCGACAGAAAACACATCCGGGCATCCACCTTCGCAAGTACCTGATTCAGCCGGTAAATAGACCTCGGTTCAAAACATTGCCAGAAATCGGATCTATCCGCAAGTATCCTCTCAATCTCCGGCAAAAGCGCCGCCTGCCCTGATACCACGACATTACTGCCATAGGAAACAAGATGGCAGATATGCGGCAGCCCCAGATATTTTCTGGCCTTTTCATTGTCATAAGACTCAAAGACCCGATTTTCCTCTGCCAGAAAATCTTCCGGCGCACAACTGCAGTCATATGCCGATTGCCGCCTGGCAATTTCCCATATTTTATCTCTGCTCCTATCTGCCATACACACCCCTTCCTCTGCGTGAATCCGCCTCACAGACTGCCTCCCCGCCGACGATCCGCACACAGATAATCTTTGCATTTTCTATTGCATTTCCGACTGATCGTGTTATAATAACAGATATGGAAGCATAGCTCAGCCGGGATGAGCGTTCGCCTCACACGCGAGAGGTCATGGGTTCGAGCCCCATTGCTTCCATTTTTTATTTCTGTTTTTTACTCTATCTCTCTCCTGTTTCAAAAAGTCAGGTAACATCGGAGATCATACCTCAAATGCTATAACAGAATCTTACCGTGCCCTTGTTTGAATCCGCCTAATCATCAACTCCATCATAGATATCTTCCCAGTATTCGGGCGATGATTCTATCGCATCATCATCATATCCATATTGCGCTTCTACCCTTTGACCCGGATAAGCATCATATCTGTCCCTGAGATACTTTTGCAGATCTTTCTTCCTTAAATATGCCATCTCATCTGCCAGTTGTTTTTTTCTTACTTGTTCTATCTTAACACTTTCCTGATAATCGACATAGATAACGTCTTGTTCATTTGCATTATAAAATCCATTTTCCTTATATCCGGATAATAAGACATTGCCATTACTATTGATGTAATAGCATAATTTTGCCGCAAACTCAATTTCAATCTGCTCTTTCGCTCTCTCTGATATATAATCTTCTGCCATCTCTTGCTTCTCTAAGAAATCAGCATATACCTCCCTGCACAACATGTTGTATTGTGCACATTCCTCTGCTTTCAGATTATTTGCTAAAATCCCATAGATCATTAATTCATGGAGCAGTTCAAAATTATAATCGTCTATCTTTTTATTAAATGCAATTCGATTATAATAAAAAGGATTTTCAAGATACAACATTGTCTTATTTGTTTTATCACTTTTACGAGAACTATGATTCCCAGCACTAAACTTAGTATGTTCTATATATAATGCCGGGGCACCTATCAGAATCAGACTATCTTCTGCTATTTCATGCATTTGATTATCCTGATGATAGATTTGATACTGCTTATGCGTACTGTTATATTTCACTAAAACATGACCTGTTTCAAACTCTTTCCGCAGCAAATGCTGAGATAAATTATACTTCCCTTTGCCCTCTTCCGGTACGATATCTTCAAATTTCCAATTTATCTCGCTTTTATATTCATCATTCCATATAGACTGACATTCGGACAAATAGCCGCTTGCATAGGCAAAACACCACATGGCATAATATTCCTTCTCATCATCTATAATCTCTGTATCTTTTGCTGAGATCATAAGTGAATTTTCCGTCACAAAAAGATACTTGTCCGCTTCTTTTATATAAGTCATATACCCTTTTACAGGAACATGAAAAAATTCTTTTTGCGCCTCCTGTTCCTTTATGCTTTGATTTACAGACAATTCTAAGGAAGGAATCGTATCACACTGCCAATGACAGTGTTTCATATCCTCGTCGGTACGCTTTTGCTCTTTTTCACGTTCAATCATTTTTTGATAATTCAAATATACATCTACATTACCGTAAATCTCATCTACCACGCCTTTTATATGATCTCCTATCTTAAGGTCGACCGGGAGATTGCTGTTCCATTCATCACGCGGATCAAAATATGCTTCATAGGGTACCCCCGTGTTGCCCAAAAAAGTCCCCGTAATACAGCACTTTGTAATCTCAGTGACGCATATTTCTATCACTTGTCCCTTCCATGCCGGTGCGCTTCTCATCTCTAACCTCCTCTATGTACATACCAGTAACAATAACGGATATACGTCATGTTAGCATAATCTATTACCTTTTTCAACAATCACGTGTCATCAAAAAAGGCTTCACCGGCATAGCCTTTGCCCTCTCCGAGGATCACCAGGCCAAAGCAGTTCTCCGCAAGATCCCCGATCCCTTCCCGATCAACTCACCACAAATGCTCAGGGTAATGATTTCCGAATCGGACATTTTAGCGGTGTTCACATTTTTAGTTTGTGAAACAGAAGCAGGGACAAATTGCTGATACAAATCATCAATACTTGTATAAACGAGCAAAATAAAAACGTCAAAAGTTGCATAGATACTTTTATCCCTTTCCATACGATACATCTTCCGCCGCCATGCTCATTTCCGGTTCAAGTGAATATAGAAAATCATCGTTCCTTTTCAGCTTCTCGTACAATACTGTTCCAAGCGTATCCATAATCTGTTTCATCATATCTGGCTCTTTAAACATGCGCACAAAGAACTCCTCATTTTGTTCATAGCGGCTCGCCGCCATATTGGGAAAATCTTTCTCGAAAAGCAGCATAAAAGTCTTAAAATCATTATTCTGTGCATATCCATGCCACTTATCCTGCGCTTCGTAATCACTTTCAATCTGTAAAAGGACTTTATCCATCTCTGTAAAATCTGTTCCATAACGTTCATTGATTTTGTCTATAATGACTGTAAGCGGATTCTTCTTTTTATTCTTACGTCCTGCTTCGCCGGTAATCGGGTGAAAACCCTCTTGCGCCGGTTCCAAATCAATGCTTCCTTCAAAATCCTTTTCCAAACGGTAATATTCCAACAACACTTTATCATCCATATTGACGCGTTTCGTACTCCCTTTGGGTAACTGCATCAATAAGAACTTAGCATATACACTGAATTTATGAATATCCTTGTCAAACAACCGGCATACCTGCGTAACAAACGCATAAATACGGTTGAAACGGGCAAGCGTAGATTTAAACATATCCTGTCTTTCTGCATTTAATGACTGAAACCGGTCAATCGCCGGCTTTATTTTCCCTTGCAATTTTCCGATATCTCCACTTGTTTGCTGCTTCTTTGCATAAAATATGACCGCAAACTGCATGATTTCAATTTCCTGATATACATGATACTCATCCAGGGTATTTTTCAGGTCATAAATGACATTCGGATCTGTTTCCTCTTCCAATTTCGTTTCTTCATAATATGGTTCAAAAGATTTTTTAATATCATCTGCTGAATTTACAAAATCAAGGATAAATGTATCCTGTTTGCCTCTACAAGTACGATTAAGGCGCGAAAGCGTCTGCACTGCTTTCACACCTGACAGTTTCTTATCCACAAACATCGTATGTAATAACGGTTCATCAAATCCCGTCTGATATTTTTCCGCTACAATCAGCATACCGAAATCATCCGTGTTAAACGCTTTGGACAATGCTTTTTCTTTGATTGTCTTTCCATCCTTTGTCTTGTTCAGTTTTTCCTCCGTAAATGTCTGTCCATCATCTTCAATTTCACCCGAAAATGCGACAAGTACATCAAGGTCATAACCTTTCTCGACAATCTGTCGTCGAAATTCCTGTAAATATCGTACAGCATGCAAACGGGATGGCGTTACCACCATTGCCTTTGCTTTACCGCCAATTTTTGTTCTGGTTACACGATAAAACTGCTCCAGCATAATAGCAGTCTTTTGAGAGATATTGTGAGGATGCAGCTTTTCGTAATTCAAAATAGCCTTTACTCCTGTTGTTGTATCTATCTCCGGATTATCAGGTATTGATTTTACAATCTTATAATACATCTTATATGTCATAAAATTTTTTAAAACATCAAGAATAAAACCCTCTTCGATTGCCTGCCTCATAGAGTATACGTGGAACGGATGATATCTGCCGTTATCATCTTTCCATCCAAACATATTGAGTGTTTTTTCTTTTGGCGTTGCTGTGAATGCAAAAAATGACATATTGCTATGTACTCCCTGTGATGCCAGTTCATCTAACAACTTATCCTCATCATCCTTGCAATTTTGTTCCTGCGCATATTCCATTTGAGCGTATTCTTCTAAAATTTTATCTGTATCCGCTAACGCACGTTTTAATTTCTTCGCCGCATCTCCTGTCTGCGAAGAATGTGCTTCATCCACAATAACAGCAAACCTCCTGCTGCCAGACTTTACTTCTTTATAAATAACTGGAAATTTCTGTAATGTAGTAATAATAACCGGTACACCATCATTAATAGCCGTCTTTAGCTGCTGCGCATTCTTCTCAATTTTCTCCACAACACCATCTACATGGTCAAATTGATATACCGTATTTTGTAACTGCTCATCCAGCACTTTGCGGTCTGTGACAATAATAACAGACTGAAAAATCT
>CANPIC010000019.1 GCA_947574055.1 uncultured bacterium | reverse complement strand
AGATATTGGAGGAAGATTTTCATATTAAAATGACTTTAGCCTTGGAAAGTGAGGTATCGCTTATGTGTAATTTGAGTAAGGGTGTGGAGGAGAAAGGGATTCGGAAAGGGATAGTAGCTATGGTATCTACATGAAAAGAGTTACAGATAGCGGATGAAATTATCTTGAGTAAGATCCGAGAGAAATTTGGTCTGACAGAAGAAACTGCAGAAACTTACTTGAAAGAAATAAGTTAAATATTTCAGACAGAGCATTTTTTGTGTTCTGCCTGTTATAATACTATGAGATTTTTCGAACTTAGGCATGTGACGGAGCGCCAGATCATAAGTAAGTGCGAAAAGGAATAAATTAGCCCCATGGAAGTCTGCGGTTTTCATGGGGTTAATAATATGGATTTTTCCTGTTTGGAAAGGTCAGGTAGAATCGGGAGGATTTCAGTGTCGGGAAACTGGAAGAAGCGGTGCAGGAAGCCAGCGGTATCTCAGCACTTTCGGTTGTGAGATGATACAACTTTGATGCATCATGGGTTTACAATGATATTGTGTATAAAAAAGCATAGCCAAGGGATTGCGGATCCGGGGAATGGTGTTTGCAGAAGGGGTTAATGTATGAATAAATATCTTAGCAAAAGAAAGGTACAGAAGATTGTAATACCGGTATTGATGTGCGGTTTGTTTCTGGCCGGATGCAGTCAGTCAGTGCCCACCCGGGAGATGGGAGAAGAAAGCGGGGGTACGTCGGAGGCAGCGGTGTCGGAAAACTTTGCATTAGTGCCGGAAACGACAGAGGAAAACAGAGAAGCATCTGAGGAAAACGATGCGGAACTGATACTGGCCCGTCTGATCAGGGATGAGGGGTTTCGGGATTGTGTATGGCATGAGGCGGACATTCATAGCGGGGACACGGAGGAAGTGATCCTGCGCAAACTGAATCAGTGTGAACATTTCATTTTAAAAGAGCCTGCCAGCGACAGTTCTTTACACTCGCTGGAAGATTTGTCTTATCTGCCAAATCTGAAAAGCCTGGTAATTGATCTGAGTGACTGGGATGGTTCCATAATCGTGGATTTTACTCCGATTGCCGGACTTTCCAGACTGGAAAAACTCTATATAGATAATCATAGTAACGAAGAGATAGATCTCTCCTTTTTGGCAGACATGAAAGGTATTTCGGAACTATATCTGCCAAACTGTCAGGTCAAAGATATGGCATTTCTGAAAGATATGACACAGCTGGAACGGTTGTCTTTGTATGAGACTAAAGTCGAAGATCTTACCGTGCTGGAAAATCTGCAGGGACTGGTGGAATTGGCACTCAGCGGTAATGCCGGTGCCCGGAATATGGAAGCAGTGGGAATGCTGACCGGGCTGCAGGATCTGGGATTACAAAATTGCGGAATCGGGGATATCGGTTTTTTAAGTGAATTGACAGAACTTCGAAGTGTAAACCTGAATCATAATTTCATTTCAGACCTGGCGCCGTTAGCAGGTCTTACCAAATTGGAGCGGCTGGGGCTGGCAGAAAATCAAATAAGGGATATTTCGCCATTGGCAAGTCTGACAGATCTGTATGATTTGGCTTTGGACAGCAATGAAATCAGTGATATTTCTGCGCTCAGTGGTATGATACATTTGAATCAGGCAGGGCTTTCGGATAACAGGATTTCGGATTTGTCCCCCCTGGCAGGGAAAAAGGAACTGATGTATGCAGCCGTATTCGGAAATCCCTGTGCCAATTTAGAGCCTGTGTGGGAGGTACCACTACTTTCCTGCAAAAGTTATGAAGCCACGGAGGAGAAAATAAAGTATGCCGAGGCATGGATAGAAAAACAGCATCCCGATGTTACGGCGTATACATGCATTGATTTTGTGGAGGGGGATTTGAATCAAGATGGCAGGCAGGATATCGCTTTTGTGATAGATGGGACATTTGGGGATAAAAAGTTTGACGACGTGTATGTGGATACCCGGCGACTGTATGTTCTGTTACAGCAAAAAGACGGCTCCATGCAGGAAGTTTCCGAATTACCGTATGTAAACGGTGCTGATACCGGCGGGATGCGGGGAGACCCTTATTTAGGTATTTCTATGGGAGATGGTTACCTGATCTTGAAGGAGGGCTGGGGAAGCAGTACAGGTGTGAGCGTTATGCAGATTTATTGTTACCGGGATGGAAAACTGGAGCAGACAAAGAGTATCAGTGTGGGAGACAGCCATTTTAGCGATGGTTATGATGTAACCGTAACAGATATAGAAAATGATACATGGTATACATATGTCATTGCCATGGATGATTTCCGTATGGTCAGGGTTGATCTTGCAAATTCTGCGTATCCTTATCATAAAGCATTTCCAGATATGAATTTGTATGATGGGTCTTATTCCATTTATGATAAAAAGAGGGATACAAACATAACCGCTGCGGAGGCTTTGGATCATCTCAGGAATGTGATAGCCGGGAATGGGAAAAAAGCAGACTTGCCTTATGCAGCATGGCAGAAGACGGGATATGAACAGCTCAAAGGAGTGGAATTGCCGGATTATTATTATACCATACCGGGAACAGAGGAAAATGCGGATGAAGAAACAGACAATGCATATCAGGAAACGGCATGGGAGGGAGACTTTATTTACTATGATGGTCTGACGGTCAGGGACGGACAGCTTTATCATGTTATTTGTTATACAATGAAAAAAGAAAAAGTGGTTTATCTGCTGCATGATGACACCCGTGAAATACAGGAAGAGTGATTTTAATGGGCAAATGCTCGGAACTCTTCTTTTGCGATTTTTGTGACTTTGCATTTGTCTGTTATGTCTGATTTTTGAAAAAATTACGTTTTCTGAGATTTTTCTGTCACACGGACAGGTGAGCGTTGTCTAAGTAAGCAGGAGGTAATGATTTATGAATAAAAAAACAAATACGGAGATACAGGATTTGGTTGACAAAGCCACTGCCGGAGATAAAAGTGCGCTTGAAATGCTTGTGGAAGAGGTGCAGGATATCGTATTTAATTTATCTTTGCGGATGCTTGGTACGTTTGCGGATGCCGAAGATGCCACACAGGACATTCTGCTGAAGATGATCACACATTTGTCTTCCTTCAGAGGTGACAGTTCCTTTACGACATGGGTATTCAGTATAGCGACACATCATCTGAAAAATTATAAAAAACATATGTTTGCCCGCCATCCGCTTAGTTTTGCGTATTATGGAGATGACATAGAAAACGCAAAAATACAAGATGTGCCGGACTTAACGCAAAACGTGGAAAAGGACATTCTGGCAGAAGAACTAAAAATGTCCTGCACCAATGTGATGCTGCAATGCCTTGATGTGGAGAGCAGATGCATTTTTATATTGGGCACCATGTTTCAGCTTGACAGCCGCATTGCGGGGGAGATTTTGGAGATGACTCCTGAAGCGTATCGCCAGCGGCTTTCCCGAATACGCAAAAAAATGGCGGAGTTTCTTGGTCAGTACTGCGGGGAATACGGCGGTGGCAGGTGTAAATGCAGGGACAGAGTGAATTATGCAATACAGAATCACAGAATAAATCCATTGCAGCTCGATTATAGGACGGCTGCGGAAATTCCCGTTCAGACCATCAGGGATGTAAAACATGCCATGGAGGAGATTGATGATTTGTCCCAGGATTTTTCGTTCTGCAAGCCCTACAGGTATCCGGAACATACGAAATCCCTGATCCAGGATTTTTTAGCTTCCACGCAGTTATCCATTATCCGCAAATCATAAAGGAGAGGACAGATATGAATATACAGTTAATCATGGATTACTTATCGGCACTGAACCTGCATAATAATCGTGAATGGTACCATGCAAACAAAGAGGCGTATAAAGAGGCAAATGCCGAATTTGAAGAATTGCTGCAGATGCTGATACTGGAAATCGGCAAGTTTGACAGCAGCATTTTGCACAACAATCCCAAAGACCTTACCTTTAAGATTGTCAGGGATACCCGTTTCAGTCATGACAAGTCACCGTATAATCCTGCGTTCCGCGCCCATATTTCCTCTCAGGGTAAGCTGCCCGTCCCTGTCGGATATTATCTTATGATAAAGCCCGGGGACCAGTCTTTTTTGGGAGGCGGTCTGTTTGCAGATATGTTTAAGGATGCAACGAGGATGGTACGGGATTATATTGTCTTACATGGTGAAGAATGGGAAGCAATAATCCATGAGCCAGAGTTTGAAAAATATTTTATGGTACAGGGGACGGCTTTAAAAAATGTTCCTGCGGGATATGAAAAAGAACATCCCCAGGCCGAATTTTTAAAATATAAGAGCTGGTATCTGGAATATCCGTTGAAAGACGAAGAAGTGACAAGCGCACAAATGTTTCCGGAGGAGGCAGCAGCCATTTTCCGGATTATGAAGCCCTTTCATGACTATTTGAACAGAGCGCTTGCGGAATTTACGATGCCGGCAAGGTAACGAAACCGCCGGTGCGTTTTATGAGTGGCGGAAAGCCATAACTGTCTCTTGCTCCTGTCGTTGATGGTGAAAAATTTTTCGTGGAAGAAAACGATTCTTTCCTGTATAATGAGACTATGAGCGAAACCATAGAAGGGAAAATAGTGGAAGCTGTGGCGCGCCGGTGTGAGCGGTACTGCCCAAACGGCTGTGCCATGGCTTCCTTGTGCAAAGAAAAACCGCGATAAGGGAGAGACAAATGACAAAGAAGCAGCGTACCCTGGAAATTATTGAGAGATTAAAGCAGGAATATCCTGATTCGGGCTGTACTCTGGATTATGATCAGGCATGGAAACTGTTGGTGAGCGTGCGTCTGGCGGCGCAGTGTACGGATGCCAGAGTCAATGTGGTAGTGGAGGAACTGTACCAGGTGTTTCCTGATGTCAATGCGCTGGCAGAGGCAGCCGTGGAAGAGATAGAAAAGATCGTCCGCCCCTGCGGATTGGGAAGAAGTAAAGCCAGAGATATCAGCGCCTGCATGAAGATACTCCGGGATGAGTATGCGGGAAAGGTTCCCGATGATTTTGACAGACTTCTGGCGCTGCCGGGGGTGGGCAGGAAAAGCGCTAATCTGATTATGGGAGATGTGTTTGGCAAGCCGGCCATTGTCACGGATACGCACTGTATCCGTCTGGTAAACCGCATGGGGCTGGTGGATGGGATTAAGGAACCTGCAAAAGTGGAAAAAGAATTGTGGAAGATTGTTCCGCCAAAGGAGGGCAGTGATTTCTGTCATCGTCTGGTGGATCATGGCAGGGCTGTCTGCACTGCACGAACACGGCCCGGCTGTGATAGGTGTTGTTTACAGGATATTTGTAAAAAAATCGGTGTGTGATCTTGCTGCAGCGAAAGGCAGAAAGATCCGGCTGGGAGAGAGAGCATCACCGAAAAAGAATCAGAAGAATGGAGATGGGAAACATAAGTGAGAGAGTCACTGGCAGGCTCCGGGATGCGTTTGGCGCTATCCTGGCCTGCCGGTGGCTCTTTTCGTTTTTACTGCTCTAAAATCTCAGGATGCCATGTGGTATAAACAGGAATCCATTCTGGTTATGATATAGAGGTTATGATATAGAAAGAAATTTCAAAATAACAGCAAATTCCGGGTCTGACAGAACAAGTTTTGAAACTAAAATCTAAAAACTTTCTAAATATTGAATCTGCAATCCGGGTATAGTAAAATCAACGAAAATAAAGAAGCTGCTAAGAGGAGGATTGGTGATTATGTTAGAAAAATTGAAAGGAAAACTGATTGTTTCCTGTCAGGCTTTGCCTGATGAACCATTACATTCCAGCTTTATCATGTCACGGATGGCGCTGGCGGCAAAGCAGGGAGGAGCGGCAGGTATCCGGGCGCAGTCAAAAGAGGATATTCTCGCGATCAAAGAAACGGTGGATCTGCCTGTGATCGGGATTGTAAAGAGGAATTATCCAGACAGTGATATCTATATCACACCTACCAAAAAAGAGGTGGAAGAACTGTTTGAGAGCGGCTGTGAAATCATTGCCCTGGACGCGACAATGCGAAAACGGCCAGGCGGAGAAAAGCTGGAAGATCTTGTGGACATGATACACGGCCAGGGAATTCTGGCAATGGCCGACTGTTCTACCTTTGAGGAATGTGCACATGCGGCAGAAATCGGGTTTGATATGGTCGGTACAACCTTATGCGGTTATACCCCGTATTCCGAAAATCTGGACGGTCCCGATTACGGGCTGCTGAAAAGATGTGCGGAGGAACTGTCTGTGCCGGTGATAGCAGAAGGAAAAATCAATACACCGGAAGAATTAAAGAAAGTGTTTGCTGACTGCTTCGTTTACAGCGCGGTAGTAGGCGGGGCGATTACAAGGCCCAAACAGATTACGGAAAGTTTTGTCAGAGAGATTACCAAAGAGTGAAGAGAGGAGGGTAATTATGTTTAAAACATTACAGAAGGTTGGAAAATCCTTTATGCTGCCGATCGCCATCCTGCCGGCTGCCGGTCTGCTGCTCGGAATAGGAAGTGCACTCAGCAGTGAGGCAGCGCTGATCAGTTATCCGATGCTTAACATACCGTTTTTGCAGGCGATTTTCAAGATCATGGCTGCGGCAGGCAATACGGTGTTTGCCAATTTGTCTTTGCTTTTATGTATCGGTCTTTGCGTGGGCCTGGCACAGAAGGACAAGGGCGTAGCCGCATTATCAGGTGTGGTGAGTTTCCTGATTATGAATGCGACAACGGCAGTCATGTTATCCATTTTCAGGCCGGAAGGCTCTGCCATTGACACAGGTGTGATCGGGGCGCTGGTAATGGGAGCGGTCGTAGTGAATCTGCACAACAGATACCGGAGCGTGCAACTGCCGCAGGTGCTTGGTTTCTTTGGCGGTTCCAGGTTTGTTCCGATTATTACTTCGCTGGCAGCCATTGCTGTCGGGGTTGTGTTCTATCTTGTGTGGCCCCCGCTGCAGAATCTGCTTGTGCTGGCAGGCGAAGGCATTGCCTCCACAGGTGTGATCGGCACATTTTTGTATGGTTTTCTGATGAGACTGTGCGGCGCGGTAGGTCTGCACCATATGATCTATCCCATGTTCTGGTATTCGGAACTGGGCGGTGTAGAAGTGGTTGCCGGCGAGACGATTGCAGGCGCACAGAAAATATTTTTCGCACAGCTGGGAGATCCTTCTCATGTGGGATTGTTTACGGAGGGAACACGGTTTTTCGCAGGTCGTTTCAGTACGATGATGTTCGGGTTGCCGGGCGCTGCGCTGGCGATGTATCACTGTGTGAAGAAAGAGAAAAGAAAAAAATATATGGGTATCTTTCTGAGTGTTGCACTCACTTCGATCATCACCGGTATCACAGAGCCGCTGGAATATATGTTCCTCTTTGTTTCCCCGATTCTGTATGTGATACATTCCTTCTTTGACGGGGTGTCTTTCCTGATCGCGGATTTGCTCAATATCAGGATCGGCAATACTTTTTCGGGCGGTCTGATTGACTTTTTCCTCTTCGGTGTGTTGCAGGGCAATGGAAAGACAAACTGGGTTCTGCAGATTCCGTTTGGACTTTGCTGGACAGTCTTGTATTATGTGACGTTTAAGTTTGCTATTACAAAGTTTAACTTCATGACACCCGGCAGGGATGATACGGAAGATATGGATGCGGCTCCCAAAGTGGACAACAAGTCTTCCCTCGTGGAAGAGGCAAGGGCTATCTTAAAAGCGCTTGGCGATGCTGCCAATATAGAAGATGTGGATGCCTGCATTACCAGACTGCGTGTCAGTGTCAAGGATGCCGGTGCGGTGGATAAAGATCTGCTCAAGGAGATGGGGGCGGCTGCCGTATTTGAAATAGACGGTGGTATCCAGGCGGTGTATGGCGCCAAGGCGATATTGTATAAAAATGCCATCAATGATATTTTAGGCATTGACGATTAAAGACCGTCAGCGCCTGTAAAAACTGGCAGATGATAAAAGCAGTTCAGACAGGCAACACGTTCTGTCTGAACTGCTTTCGGAGGTTATAAGAGGTATACCGGATGTACACAGAAGATATTATTCCTGCAATTATAGATCAATATGAATCTTTCACAAAGGGCGAGCAGGTGATCGCGGATTTCTTTGTCAGCAATAAGGAAAAACAGGATTTTTCCATACGTGCCATGAAAGAGAGGCTTTATGTCTCGGAAGCATCGTTGTCCAGATTTGCCAAGAAACTGGGGTTTAGGGGATACCGCGAATTTATTTATCAGTATCAGCAGACTTTTGTCAATGTCAACGACAGAATTTCCATATCTTCGCAGACAGTGCTGAGCCGCTATAATGATTTGCTGCGGCGTTCTTTTGATATTGTCAGGGACGGACAGATTAAAAAGATCTGTCGTATGATCGGCGAAGCCAGACGGGTTCTGGTGGTTGGTATCGGCAGTTCGGGACTGGCAGCGGAAGAGATGAAACGGCGGTTTGTGCGTCTGGGAGTATGGATGGAATCCTGTGATCAGCGGGATATGATTAAGATGGCTGCCATATTCCAGGGACAGGACAATATGGTGATCGGCATTTCCCTGAGCGGGCTAAAAGAAGAGGTGCTTTTTGCACTGGAACAGTCTCATCAGAGGGGAGCCAGAACCGTCTTTATCACCGGAAATGCTGCCAGATATAGTTTCGTAGATGAACTGGTAATGGTAGCGGCATTAAAAAATCTGGATAACGGGAATCTGATCTCCCCGCAATTCCCGATTCTGGTCATGATTGATTTGTTGTATGGCTGTTTTCTGGAAGAGAATCAGAATAAGCGAATGCTTCATCAGGAAACGGTGGAGATGTTACAGAAGACATAATCACATCAACATCGCAAATCGGTAAAGCTGTTAGCCAGGAAATGTACAACCGGATCTGTGTAAGAACTGCCGCAAAAGAAACAGGGCCTTTTGCGGCAGTTTTTATGTGCTGCGTGAAATAAATAACATGCCGGCAGGGATGTGAGGACACAGGAGAACTATTGGTTGTCGCCGGGGCAGGCGATTACTCCATTGTGCCATCATCTCCGGTTTCAGTCTGCAGATCTTCTTCCGATGTCGTATCGTCCCCTCCTTCGGTTTCCGGGGTACTTTGTGTGTCGGGGGAGGCATCCTCTTCTTCATAGATAATGGTGATGGACTCATCTTCCGGAAGATCTCCCTGCAGGATGGTACCGATATAGTCCAGACGTTTAAAGGCACGGTTATAGTATTCCAGGGCGGCATTTACAAGCTGCGGATCATAATCTTCCGGATTGTCAAAAGCCTGATGATACAGGGAGACGGATTTGGACAGATTGGTACTGGCATCGTCTGCCAGTTCTTCCACATTGGCAAACTGATCCGGGACTTTCAGATCGCCCATAGCGGTAAATGCGCTATCCATCTCATCCAGATATCCGAGCAGTTCCTCCACGCAGGTATCCGAACCGGTGTCAATATTGTCTATGGCGGTACCCAGTTCATTGATTGTATTGGTAAACGCTTCCATCTCAGCTCTGTATTGTTCCAGTTCGTCGTCTTTTTTTCCACAACCGACCAGTGTGCAGGCGAACAGAAAAAAAGCGATGATCAGATATAATTTTTTCATTTTCAGACCTCCGGCAGAAAACTGTGATTTTCTTTTTCCAATTTATCACAGAATACGTATGAAAGCAATGGTTAGTAAAAATCCGGTGAAAAACAAATTGTGAAAAAGAGAGAATCGTGCTATGATTAAATGCACATATTTTTTACTGTTTATCTGTTAGTATAAACAATCAGGGAAGGAATCATACATGGATAGCAGGCCAGAAAGGATAACAGATGACGAAAGAAGAATTCAGAGCCCTTTGCAGTGAACATATCATATATCTGGACGGAGCGACAGGTTCCAATCTGATCCGGCGCGGGATGCCTGCAGGTGTCTGTCCGGAGAGCTGGATTCTGGAGCACCCGGAGAGCATGATGAGGCTGCAGGATGAATATATACAGGCAGGAAGTCAGATTATCTATGCCCCCACCTTTACCGGTAACCGGATTAAACTGGCGGAATACGGGCTGGACGGGCAGACAAAGGAGATCAATCAAAAGCTGATCTGCTTATCGAAGGAGGCAGCAGGGGGCAGGGCTTATGTGGCGGCTGATCTGACGATGACAGGCCGCCAGCTTGCACCGGTCGGCACCCTGGACTTTGAAGAACTGGTGGACGTATACAAAGAGCAGATCAGCTATTGCGCACAAGCAGGCGCCGACCTTTTGGTGGTGGAAACGATGATGAGTCTGCAGGAATCGCGTGCTGCACTGATCGCGGCTAAAGAGGTCTGCGATCTGCCTGTTATGGTGACTATGACTTTTGAAGCGGACGGCAGGAGTCTGTTTGGTACAGATGCGGTGACGGCTGCTGTCGTTTTGGAAAGTCTGGGGGCCGATGCCGTGGGAGCCAACTGCTCCACAGGGCCGGACGCTATGGCGGCAGTGATCCGTGCCATGGCAGAGGTAACGACCATCCCGCTGATTGCCAAGCCCAATGCAGGCCTGCCGTCGCTGGCAGAAGATGGCAGTACCATATATGATATGGACGCGGATACATTTGGCAAAGAGATGCGGACACTGGCAGAAGCAGGTGCCGGTATATTGGGCGGCTGCTGTGGGACAGACCCTTCCTATATCAGGGCACTGACGACATATACGAAGGGGATACCGGTAAAACAGAGAGAATCGGGAGCATGCCGTTATCTGACATCGGAGCGCAGGACTCTTTCGTTTGGACTGCGTGACAGACTCATTATCATAGGGGAGCGGATTAATCCCACCGGGAAAAAGAAATTGCAGGAACAGCTCCGCGAGGGGAATCTGGATCTGGTACTTGATTTCGCCGGGGAGCAGGAAGCCTGCGGCGCCGGTATCCTGGATATCAATATGGGGATGAGCGGGATCGACGAAAAGGAGAGGATGGTACAGGCTGTGTCCGAAGTGTCGGCCATCACGGATCTGCCCTTGTCTGTTGATTCCAGCCACGTGGATGTAATTGAGGCAGCGCTGCGCCGGTATCCGGGGCGGGCGTTGATCAATTCTGTCTCCCTGGAAAGCGGTAAGGCGGAGAAGCTGCTTCCTCTGGCAAAAAAATATGGTGCCATGTTTATTCTGCTGCCCTTATCGGATGCCGGGCTGCCCAAAGACCAGGAAGAAAAGACAGCCATTATCGAGGAGATCGTGAGCCGCGCGCTGGAAGCAGGGCTGCGGACGGAAGATATTGTGGTGGACGGCCTGGTCGCCACAGTGGGCGCTAATCCCGGCGCCGCACTGGATACGCTGGAAACGATACGCTATTGCCGGGAAAGAGGGCTGGCCAGTGTATGCGGATTATCCAATATCTCATTCGGACTGCCGGAACGGGGCTTTGTCAACACTGCTTTTCTGACAATGGCCATTGCCGCAGGCCTGACGATGGCTATTGCCAATCCTTCTCAGGATTTGCTGATGAATTGTGCCATGGCCAGTGATCTGTTGCTGAACAAGGACGGCGCGGATCTCCGGTATATAGAACGGATCGGTGCTTGGAAAGAGGCCTGTGCCCGGGAACAGGAAAAAGCCGGCAGCAGTGCGCCGGGAGCGGCCGGGACGGTCGGCGGTGCCAAAGTGGTAGAAAAAGCAGTGGCAGAAAGAGAGGACAAGGCGGCAAAATCAGATGCGGATGCCGTCGGCGGCGTAAAGGATGCCGTTTTAAAAGGCGACAAACGACATATGGTGGAACTGGTAAAAACTGCGCTGGCACAAGGCCATGAGGCCAGGGAAATACTGGATCATGGTCTGCTGCCCGGTATTGATAAGGTGGGAGCGCTGTTTGACCAGGGCAAATATTTTCTGCCGCAGCTGATTGCCGGCGCGGAGGCCATGAAGCTCGCGATCGAATATCTGGAGCCTATGCTGGCAGAGGATAAAAACAGAGAAAAGCTGCCGGTGGTGGTGATTGCCACCGTGAAAGGTGATATCCATGATATCGGTAAGAACCTGGTGGCACTGATGCTGAAAAATCACGGATTCCAGGTGGTTGATCTGGGTAAGGATGTGCCCAAAGAGGTCATCGTGGAAGAAGCGATCAAGAGACAGGCCGGTGTCATAGCCCTGTCTGCACTGATGACGACCACTATGCAGGAAATGCGTCATGTGGTCACCTATGCCAGGGAACAGGGATGCAGGGCACGTATCATTATCGGGGGCGCGGTAATTACGCAGGATTTTGCAGATGAGATCGGTGCGGATGGCTATTCCCGGGACGCGGCGGAAGCGGTGAAGCTGACCAGGAGCGTACTGGGACTGTGAGAGGGCATAACAATGGATCAGGCAGACCGCGCAGACTCTTAGCATGGTAGTAATGGTTTACAAGGATCTATCAATGAGAATAGGAGAGAGGAAAATGACAGGAGCAGATGCAATGATTAAATGCCTGGAGGCAGAAGGCGTGGATATGGTGTTCGGCTATCCGGGCGTGGCGATATGCCCGTTTTATAACAGTATCTTGGACTCTTCCATCAAAAGTATTCTGGTCAGAACGGAGCAGAATGCGGCGCATGCGGCGAGTGGTCTTGCCAGGGTGCGCGGGACAGTGGGTGTCTGCGCTGTGACCAGCGGCCCGGGTGCCACCAATCTGCTGACCGGTATTGCCACGGCCTTTGCCGACAGTATTCCCCTTGTCTGCATTACCGGACAGGTGAACAGTGAACTGATCGGTTCTGATGTCTTCCAGGAGGCAGATGTGACCGGGGCGGCGGAGTCCTTTGTCAAATATAGTTATCTGGTGCGGGATGTCAGTGAGATTCCACGGGTTTTCAAAGAAGCATTTCACATTGCAACCACTGGCCGCCGGGGTCCGGTGCTAATTGACGTTCCCATAGATGTACAGAATTCGTCTCTTTCCCGGTTCCGGTATCCGGAAGAGGTCAATCTGCGCACTTATAAACCTACGGTAAAGGGGCATGCGGTACAGATTCAGAAAGTTATGAAAGAGCTAGAGAGGGCCAGGCGGCCGATTATCTGTGCCGGAGGCGGTGTCCTCCTGAGCGGGGCCCGGCAGGAATTGCAGGATTTTGTGGAAAAACACCGCGTACCGGTTGTTTCCACAATGATGGGGATTGGTGTGATGCCCACCAGACACCCCATGTACTATGGCATGGTGGGTAATAACGGGAGACCTTGTGCCAACCGGGCCATGAACGAATCGGATCTTCTGATTATGGTAGGGGCCCGTGTGGCAGATCGCGCGGTGAGTCAGCCAGATCTGATCACCGAAAATAAAGTGTTGGTACATATCGACGTGGACCCGGCAGAAATCGGTAAGAATGTCGGGCCCCATATCCCGCTTGTGGGAGATATCAGACATATTTTCGAGGATTTTGCCAGTCAGGAATTTGCCTGCGAACATGAGGACTGGATCAGGACACTGGATGATTACCGGACGAGGATGGAACCGGTGCGCCGTCCCAATCCAGGCTATGTGGACCCGGCGGAGTTTATCCGGATGCTTTCGGAGGAGATGCAGGAAGATGGGATTTATGTGGCCGATGTGGGACAGAACCAGATCTGGTCCTGCGGCTATCATATCGTAAGAAAGGGGCGTTTCCTGACCTCAGGCGGTATGGGGACCATGGGATACTCGATACCGGCAGCCATGGGAGCCAAGCTGGCTGCTCCTGGCAGACAGGTGGTGGCGGTGTGTGGCGACGGCTCTTTCCAGATGTCCATGATGGAGTTGGCCTCCATGCGTCAGCATGGAGCTGCAGTGAAGATTGTGGTACTGAAAAACAATTATCTGGGTATGGTACGGGAATTTCAGCATTATACCTATCAGGATCATTATTCGGTGGTGGATCTGTCCGGTAGTCCTGATCTGCAGAAACTGGCGGCAGCCTATGATCTGCCTTTTATCCGGCTGACCGATATGAGCAGGGCCGGGGATGAGATACGCCGGTTTTTGCAGGAGGATACTTCCATGCTGATGGAATGTCTGATCGATCCCATGGATCTGGTAAGATAGGAGGGGGATATTATGAAAAGAATTTATTCCGTTCTGGTGGAAAACCGTTCCGGCGTCTTAAGTAAAGTGGCCGGCCTTTTCTCCAGGAGAAATTTCAATATCGACAGTCTTGCCGTAGGGGAAACCGACGATCCGGCGGTTTCCTGTATGACCATTGTCAGCAGTGGTGATGAGAGGACCATCGAGCAGATCGAGAAACAGCTGAATAAAAAGCTGGATATCATTAAGGTTAAGACGTTTGATGAATCTCAGAGTATCAGCCGAGAGTTGATGCTGGTTAAAGTGAAGTTCAACAAAGGGAACCGCAGAGACATCATGGAGACCTGCGAGATTATGAAGGCGCAGATCGTAGATATGTCCAAACATCAGATGATGATACAGATTTGTGATACACCGGAGCGGACTGCTCTGCTGATCACCCTGCTGGCCTCCATCAGCATCGTGGAAGTGGCGCGCACCGGAACTCTGGCGCTGCCCAAGTGTGAGTAGTCAGCAACATAACAACAGATTATGGAACATATTCTCCCAGTGCATACGTTGACAAGAAAAATGTTTGTTGTTAGAATGGGAAGCGTGGATATGAATTGTCCCTGACAGGCGATCATGTGTCTGTATATAATAAAAAAGAGGAAGTGGACTATGCATAAGAAAGTATTTCAGCTTCTGGTTGATAACACCTCAGGTGTGTTAAGCCGCATTTCAGGTCTTTTCTCAAGGCGGGGCTACAACATCGAAAGCATTACCGCAGGTGTCACTGCTGATCCCCGATTCACCCGCATTACCATAGTGGCCAGCGGTGATGATGAGATTCTGGATCAGATTGAGAAACAGGTGGAAAAGCTGGTGGATGTGCGGGATATCCGGGAACTGAAGCCGGAGAACAGCGTTTACCGCGAACTGGCGCTGATTAAAGTAGCTGCCACCGCGGCCCAGCGGGAAGGTGTGATCAGTGTAACCGACATTTTCCGTGCCAAGATCATTGATGTATGTGCGGAGAGCCTGACCATCGAACTGACCGGCAATCAGGCCAAGATAGAAGCCTTCTTAAGTCTGCTGGACGGCTATGAGATTCTGGAACTTGCCAGAACGGGAATTGCCGGCCTGGGCAGAGGCGTGGAAAACGTTGTATTCTTTCAGGATTAAATGATAACAGCATCGAAACGGCCAACCCCCGAATAGATTTCAGGACGCGAAAGCGTCCGGGAAGCAATTCCGGACCAGGGGGATGGAAGAGAAGATGCGGAACAAAAACAGCATCGAACGGCTCCCCAAAATTAGATTTCAGGATACGGCAGCGTCCGGGAAGCGATTCTAAGCCAGGAAGGGGAGTGGAGATGCGGAACTTTTACAGGAGGACCAAAATGGCAAATATTTATTATCAGCAGGACTGTAATCTTTCTCTGCTGGAAGGAAAGACAATCGCGATCATCGGTTATGGCAGCCAGGGACATGCGCATGCATTGAATCTGAAGGAGTCAGGCTGTCAGGTTATCATCGGCCTTTATGAAGGCTCGAAATCCTGGAAGAGAGCACAGGAACAGGGTTTTGAAGTATTTACAGCGGCTGAGGCTGCCGAAAAAGCAGATATTATCATGATTTTAATCAATGATGAGAAGCAGGCTGCTCTTTATAAGAATGAGATTGAACCGCATCTGGAAGAAGGCAATATGCTGATGTTTGCACATGGCTTTAATATTCATTTTGGATGTATCGTGCCGCCTGCCAATGTGGATGTGACAATGATCGCACCCAAAGGACCCGGCCATACGGTAAGGAGTGAATACCAGGAAGGCAAAGGGGTTCCCTGCCTGATCGCAGTGGAACAGGATTACACGGGTAAGGCAAAGGATCTGGCCCTGGCTTATGCACTGGGTATCGGCGGCGCCAGAGCAGGTGTGCTGGAAACCACATTCCGCACGGAGACAGAGACAGACCTGTTTGGTGAGCAGGCTGTTTTATGCGGCGGGGTATGTGCGCTGATGCAGGCAGGCTTTGAGACGCTTGTGGAAGCAGGTTATGATCCCAGAAATGCATATTTTGAATGTATCCATGAGATGAAACTGATCGTAGATCTGATTTATCAGTCCGGTTTTTCCGGTATGCGCTATTCCATCTCCAATACAGCGGAATATGGTGATTACATAACCGGTCCCAAGATTATTACGGAAGAGACCAAGAAGGCCATGAAGAAGATTCTGTCCGACATTCAGGATGGTACTTTTGCAAAGGACTTTTTACTGGATATGTCTGATGCCGGCAAACAGGTACATTTCCGTGCGATGAGAAAGAGAGCAGGCGAGCATCCGTCGGAAGTGATCGGAGAGGAGATCAGGAAGCTGTACAGCTGGAGCGATGAGGATAAACTGATCAATAACTAAGAGCTCTTTTTTGGCTGTGCTTTCTGCCATATATCGAAGATGTGAAAGTATGGTTGATAAAAGAAAATAGCAGGAAACAGTCTGGCAGATCATGGTGTACTCTGCCAGACTGTTTTATATTATCTGGCAGGGAATCTTTTTATATTCGTGAATCTGCCGGGAGGTGATGTCGTGATTCATATCGCAGTCTGTGATGATGAAAAAGAGATGTCTGATCATATCAGCAATATGGTTTCTGCGTTTTTTAACAGGAAAAATGTGGACATAATGGTTTTGCAGTTTTCCAGTGGCAGAGAATTGCTGCGATATGACCAAAAGATAGATATTCTCTTTCTGGATATCCGGATGGAAGAGATGGATGGTATGGAGATCGCAAAAGAACTGCGCAGTCGTAAGTTCAGAGGATTTCTGATCTTTATTACCATTCTGAAGGAAATGGTGTTTGGTGCCTTTGCGGTGCAGGCTTACGACTATCTGGTAAAGCCGGTGGATAAAAGTCGTTTTGAAAAAACGATGGACCGCCTTTTCCATTCGATGAGCTGTGCAGGCGAAACCTGTCTGCTCATTCAAAAAGGATATGAAAGCCGTCTTATCCCTTTCGAAGAGATTGTTTTTTGTGAAGTCGTTAACAGAAAGGTATATCTGTATCTGGCATCAGAGGAGCAGATAGATTTTTATGAACGGATTGAAAAGTTGGAGAAGAGGCTTGACAGCAGATTTTTCCGTTGTCATCGCAGCTTTCTGATTAATCTGCACTATCTGAGAAGGTTTAAGAATAATACGGCATATATGGAAAACGGAAAAGAAGTGCCGGTATCACGGCTGCGGAGCAGGGATTTTTCCGGTATCATTTTGCAGTATATGCGGGAATGGAGGCTGTGAGATGGCTGGCTGCATAGATTTCTACGACCTGTACCTGTCGGGGAGTATGCAGGCGCTGACAGGATTTTATATCTTTACCGGTTTTCTGAAACAGAGGGTAAAACCGATTGTCTGTCTGCTGTTTGCCGTAAGCTGGTCCCTCGCCAGCAGTCTGCTGGGCGCCGACAATTCCACAGAATTTGTCTTGTATGCGTTGCTACTTGTTATGAGCGGGATTTTTCTGGGGCATGCGGATCGGATTGCCATTATTTTTTACGCATCGCTGGCCATTGAGATCATGCATCTTGGCTATGGCATTGTCGATTCTCTGCTTATGCTTTCCTATCCGTTGCTGCTTTCTTTCGGGCATAAGACTGTCGGCATTATATTTCTGATTTTGGGGGATGTGATGGCGTTGACCGGCGCTGTCTTTTGTTATTGGCTCATAAAGCGCAGCTTTTTTTGTGATCAGACATTAAAAAAGCAGTATGTGTTTGTCGCGTTGACACCGATCCTGTTGTTGTTTCTGATGGGGGAATATATGCAGGCGGTCCTCGGCGCAAATTCCGGTCCGGATCTGACGAACGGCAGTGGTACTTTTAGGTATCCGGCCGGTTATCAGATACTGGTTATACAGCTGCTGGCTATGGCCAGTCTGTTCTGTACTTTGTTCGCCTATCAGAAATTGCTGGAAAATTTTCGGCTGAGCACGGAACTGTCGCTGCTGGAACAGGAAGAATATTCTCTGAACCGGTATGTGGAGGAGGCCAGAGTACGTTACGAAAAAACAAAGTCATTCCGGCATGATATACAGAACCATATGACAGTAGTAAAGAAGCTGTTGCAGAGGGGAAATGCTAGGGCGGCTCTGGATTATATCGGAGATATGAAGGAGATGGCAGACGAATTATCATTTCCTTGCAGCACAAACAATCCGGCAGTGGACATTCTGATGGGAAATAAGCTGAGGGTGGCCGCTGACATGGGCATACAGGTTGACTGTTCCCTGCTCCTTCCCTGTCCCTGCCCGATACGTGATATAGATTTTTGTATTATATTGGCAAATGCGCTGGACAATGCCATTCATGCCTGTGAAAAGATGGATGATACGGCGGAAAAATATATTCGTGTGACAGGGGATATGCAGGGCGATTTTCTTTTACTGGAAATTGAGAACAGTTTTCAGGGGGAGGGGATAGCAAAAAAGGGAACCGGCCTGTCCAATATAAAAATGGTTGCCGAAAAGTATCAGGGTGCGATGAACAGCAGGACGCAGGGAACGGTATTTTTTCTCAGTGTACTGCTTATCATTCCACAGCATTGAGAACGCATTTCACAGCAAATCTCTTACTCCATTGCAGCAGATAGTCGAGATAGGTACTGCAAGCTATCATGACAGACTTATATATCCTGTCAGAAATGCAGCGACCGGACTGGCGCTCTGCCAGCAGGTTGCAAAGATCTGACAGCAAGGAAAAGGAGGCATGTGTTTATGGCAATGGCAATGGAAATTTCCGCAAGTACCGCTGCGCGATACGACGCAGCCACGGAAAGCAGCGGGAGCGACAGGCGTTCCAGGCTAAGTCACGGCGAACGGCTGAAGGAAGGAGAGGCACTTGAGCGTGCCGGAAGGGCAGAGGAAACAGAAAACGGACAAAGCGTCAGGAAAGCATCCGGGCAATGGAATGAACTGCGTGATACATATATCAGCAGCGAAAAATCAGGTGCGAAGGCGAGTGGTCTGTATCGGCTGGAACAGGATGAGGAGGGAAAGCGCAAGATCGTTTATGATGCCCCTCAAAAGAATACTGCAAAAAAGAATACTGCGAATACGGATCAGGTTGAACGTGAGATCCGTGAGCTGAAAGAAAAACGCCGGCAGTTGGAGCAGCAGATCCGATCTGCCGGTACTGACCGGCACAAAGCCGAAGAACTGGAGAAAAAGCTGGCACAGGTAGAGAGCGAAATAAGCCGGAAAGACAATGACACATACCGGCGGCAACATGTGCAGTTTTCCTAAACCGGGACTTTGTGGAAAGGCAGAAGGGACATCACCGGAGGCACCACAGTATTGCGGTGCCTTCTCTGACAGTGTATGCGCTGTCACGCAGGCTTTTTAGCGGTCCTTCTTTGTGTAAAAGGCTTTGATACCATCCATTCGCGCGTACATATTTTCGAACAGCAGGTCGGTGATTGTCAAGGCCGTCATGGCCTCCACCACAACCACTGCTCTGGGAACAATAACAGGATCGTGGCGTCCCTTGATTTCCAGCGTGATGTTTTCTCCGTCACTGGTTATGGTTTCCTGCGGACGGAATATGGAAGGGGTCGGTTTTACATGAGCGCGCAGCACAATGGAAGTGCCATCGCTCATACCGCCAAGGATTCCGCCGGCATGGTTTGTCTTTTTGGTCACCCTTCCCTCTAACATGACAAAAGCGTCATTATTTTCCGAACCTCTGGACGCGGCGGCCAAAACGCCGTCCCCGATCTCAAATGCCTTGACTGCCCCGATAGAAAGGATGGCTTTTGCCAGGCAGGCGTCCAGCTTGTCAAAAACCGTCTCTCCGATACCGGCCGGTATGCCGTCAATACGACATTCTATGACACCGCCGGCAGAATCTTTTTCCTGCATACAGCTGTTTAAAAATGCCTGCGCTTCCCGGTCTGCCGTGTAATCGGGCATACCGGTGACAGTTTTGCGGGAGGCTTCCCGGTCAAAATGCTGATCAGATATGCTGACAGGACCGATGGATCTGGTATAGGCCCAGAGATCAATGCCCAGAGTTTTGAGCAGTTTGTACGCGATTGCGCCGGCGGCTACCCTGCCAATGGTTTCCCGGCCGGAAGAACGGCCGCCGCCGCGGTAATCCCGCCGTCCGTATTTGCAGTCAAATGTATAATCCGCATGTCCGGGACGGTAACAGGAGGCGATCTGGCTGTAATCGCCGGAGTTCTGAGCAGTATTTTCCACCATCAAAGAGATGGGTGTCCCTGTTGTATACCCTTCAAAGATCCCGGAAAGGATGCGGACATGGTCCGCTTCTTTGCGGGGGGTGGAGATTGCCGTCTGTCCGGGTCTGCGCCGGTCCAGCCAGACCTGGATCTCTTCTTCTGTCAGCGGCAGTCCCGCCGGACACCCGTCAATGACCACGCCCAGCGCCGGTCCATGCGATTCCCCCCATGTTGTGATTTTGAAACATTTTCCATAAATTGAACCTGCCATATCTGTCCTCCTGCCTTTTCTTTCTGCCTTCCATCGTAACACAAAGCCAGTCCTGTTGCCAGAGTAAAGTTGGCAGATTAAAGCGCTCCTTCTTCCGAAAAGGTAATGTCAAAATTCTTTTGCAAAAGGATTGAGAATTGTCCATAATCTGTGTTAAGATAGGTAAATATGAGAATTACCGGGCGGGGAAAGAATATGGTGCAGCTTACAAAGGAAAAAGCGGATAGAAGATCTGTTTCCCGGGAAGGGAAGCGTGGATGGGACAAGGTATTGTTGCAGCCTTTTATATTGCTGTTTACAGCCGGCGGCAAAGTACTGGACCATTTCGGTGCCTATGAAAAGAAATACAGCACACTGTTGGCTGTCCTTCTTTTTTTTGTGCTGGGCAGCAGTTTTTCTTTTCCGGTTTTTACGGGTCCGCCCCAGTCGGTGCAGCCGGCCGGTGATATGGCCGAACGGGAGATGGTATTCCCGGCCGGGCAGGAAGAAGAGGCGGCGGTTTCTGCGTGGGAGATGACGGTGGAGAAGGCCGGTCTGCTCGATGACGCCGATGTGCTGGACGGTTACGAGGATACGGAACTGGAGCATATGGATGATGTGGATAAGTATACGCTCGATGAGATACTGGAGGAGAATGACAAGGCGGCGGGGCAGATCGCCTCTGCGGTGTCGGTTCCCACGGAAGATATGGTGTTTGACAGAGATGACTGGCGGCTGCTGTTGATCAACAAGCAGCACCCTATTCCGGAAGACTATACATTTGAGCTGGGGACGATCAAAGGTTCCATGAAATGTGACGAACGGATCATTGATGATCTGCTGGCCATGCTGCAGGCTGCCAAAGATGACGGGATCAGTCTTGTGATCTGTTCCCCCTATCGTGACCTGAACCGGCAGAAAGTGCTGTTTGCCCGCAAGGTCAGGGCCTATATGGATAAAGGGATGAGTTATCTGGAAGCCTATAAAATTTCCTCACAGGCCGTCACGGTTCCGGGAGCCAGCGAACACCAGATCGGATTGGCGCTGGATATTGTCTGCACCAGCTATTATCTGTTGAATGAAGGGTTCAGTGAGACGGAAGCGGGCCGGTGGCTGCAGGAACACAGCCATGAGTATGGCTTTACGCTCCGCTATCCGAAAGGAAAAGAATACATAACGGGAATTGAATATGAGCCGTGGCATTTCAGATATGTGGGAAAAGAAGCAGCGGCAGTGATGAAAGAGAAAGGAATCTGTCTGGAGGAATTGATAGACAGTCTGTAAGAAAATATGAAAAAATCATTTTATCGTCTTCTCGTCAGAGAGGGACGGGCAAAACGTGGACAACTGCATACAGTGCATGGTGTGATAGAGACGCCTGTTTTTATGAATGTAGGAACGGTGGCGGCCATCAAAGGTGCCGTTTCCACACAGGATCTGGAAGATATTGGCACGCAGGTGGAACTTTCCAATACGTATCACCTGCACGTGCGGCCGGGTGATCAACTGATCAGACAGATGGGCGGTCTGCATAAATTTATGTCCTGGAAGCGGCCGATCCTGACTGACTCGGGGGGATTTCAGGTCTTTTCCCTGGCGGGACTGCGCAAGATCCGGGAAGAGGGAGTCTGCTTCCATTCCCATATCGACGGCAGAAAGATTTTTATGGGACCGGAAGAGAGCATGCAGATCCAGTCCAACCTGGCATCGACCATTGCCATGGCTTTTGACGAGTGTCCTTCCAGCAGGGCGGACCGGGCCTACGTGCAGGCATCTGTGGATCGGACATACAGATGGCTGGTGCGATGTCAGAAAGAGATGGCGCGGCTGAACGGCCTGGAAGATACCCTAAACCGCGAGCAGCTCCTGTTTGGCATCAATCAGGGAGCGGTATTTGCCGATATCCGCAGAGAGCATGCTGACAGGATCGCTGAACTTGATCTGGACGGCTATGCCATCGGCGGGCTGGCTGTGGGAGAAACCCATGAGGAAATGTACCATATCCTGGAAGAGACAGTTCCCCATCTGCCGGCGGACCGCCCCACTTATCTGATGGGTGTGGGCACACCTGCCAATATTCTGGAAGGGGTGGAACGAGGCGTAGATTTCTTTGACTGCGTCTATCCTTCCCGAAACGGACGTCATGGACACGTCTATACCAATCAGGGAAAGCGCAATCTGTTCAATGCCCGATACGAGGCGGATGAGCGGCCTATAGAGGAAGGCTGCGCCTGCCCTGCCTGCCGCAGATATTCCAGAGCCTATATCCGGCATCTTTTAAAAGCCAAAGAAATGCTGGGTATGCGCCTTTGTGTACTGCATAATCTTTACTTTTATAATACGATGATGACAGAGATACGACAGGCCCTTGATGAGGGACGTTTTGCCGCCTATAAAAAGGCAAAGCTGGAAGGGATGGAGCAGGGAGGCAATGACTGAACGGCTTTTACGGATCTGCTTGTCCGGACTGTGGCAAACAGTTACTTCCAGGAGATTTTATGCAGAAAAGACTTGCTGAAATGTCCTTTTTTAGGTATGATATTCGTTAGGTTGTATTTCAAACGGTATCCGCGGGGCGGATACAGCACTATAAGACAGTGTTTTTTCTGCGGATGCGGGAAAGATGCAATACTGTAATTCAGGAGGAAGATTATGGGTATATTATTGACGGCGCCGGGCGTGGAAGGTTCAGGTACGATTTTGGTCATTTATGTGGTCTTGATCGCGGCATTTCTTTATTTTATGATGATACGTCCGCAGAAAAAAGAACAAAAACGAGTGGGCGCCATGCTGTCTTCACTGGAAATTGGTGACAGCATCCTGACAACCAGCGGTTTTTACGGGATTGTGATTGATATTACAGATGATACGGTGATTGTGGAATTTGGAAATAACAAAAACTGCCGTATTCCCATGCAGAAAACAGCGATTGCCCAGGTTGAGAAGGCTTTTGAAAAATAAATGCAGCGAGCAATGTCTTCCTGCCATGACGGATTTTCAGATGCCCTGTATGGTTCGGACCATGTACCATATGGGGCATTGCTCGTAGTGTGGCAGGCGGCGACGTCTGTGATCCCCCGGGAAGCGTATCGGGCCTGAAATATCAGGATATAATTCCCGGTTATGATTTCCATAAGTATTATGCATTGTTAAGGATGCGGTGGATGTGATAAACTGATAACAGCATGCGCAGGCTCCGTTTTGGCGGGCCGGCAGTGAGAATAGAATACAGGAGTGTGAGAAGATGAATTTATCTGTTGTTTGCATACCGGGAGACGGTATCGGGCCGGAAATCGTGGCACAGGCGAAAGCAGTGCTGGACAGAGTCATGGCACTTTACGGACACGAAATTACATATAAGGATATTTTGATGGGCGGTGCTTCCATTGATGTGCATGGCGTGCCGCTGACAGAAGAAGCGATCGCGGATGCCAAAGCTGCAGATGCGGTGCTGATGGGCTCCATCGGTGGAGATACCACCAGATCGCCGTGGTATCAATTACCGCCGGAGAAGCGACCGGAAGCGGGACTTCTGGGAATCCGCAAGGCATTGCATCTGTTTGCCAATCTGCGGCCGGCGATATTATACGATGAACTGGCGGATGCCTGTCCGCTGCGCGGGGAAGTGCGCCGGGGCGGCTTTGATATGATGATTATGCGGGAACTGACAGGCGGTCTTTACTTCGGGGCGCGCAAAAGCTATACGGAGAATGGCCTGCGTCATGCGGTGGATACGCTGATTTATAACGAAGAGGAGATTCGCCGGATTGCCATCAAGGGCTTTGAGATCGCACGCAAGAGAAAGAAAAAGGTCACGAGCGTGGACAAGGCCAATGTACTGGATTCTTCCAGACTGTGGAGAGCGGTCGTGGAGGAAGTGGCCCGGGATTATCCGGACGTGACGCTGGAACATATGCTGGTTGATAATTGTGCCATGCAGCTTGTAAAAGACCCGGCCCAGTTTGATGTTATATTAACCGAAAACATGTTCGGGGATATTCTTTCCGATGAGGCAAGTATGGTGACTGGTTCCATCGGTATGCTGGCATCCGCCAGCTTAAATGATACAAAATTCGGCCTCTATGAACCAAGCCATGGTTCCGCACCGGATATCGCAGGTCAGGACATTGCCAACCCCATCGCGACGATCCTCTCCGCCTCTATGATGCTCCGCTACAGCTTTGATCTGGACGCGGAGGCAGATGCCATTGACCGGGCGGTAAAAGAAGTGCTGAAAGAGGGCTGGCGCACCATAGATATCATGTCCCCCGGCTGCCGCCAGGTCGGCTGCCGCGAAATGGGCCGCCTGATCGCAGAACATATAACACAACCCAAATAAAAACAGCAAAATTCCGTATGGAGCGGAACTAAAAAAACAGCGGAGTTCCGTATGCAGCCGGGAAGGAATGCATGTCCGGGAAACGGACAGGAATTCCTTCCAGAGCAGAGGCTGCAGGAGGAATGGAGCGGAACTTTTAATAGGAGAACCCAAATCATGAGAAGTGATGCAGTAAAGAAGGGGGTACAGCAGGCACCTCACCGAAGCCTGTTTAATGCGCTTGGTTATACCCAGGAGGAGCGGGAGCGTCCGCTGATTGGTATTGTCAGTTCCTATAACGAGATCGTACCGGGGCATATGAATCTGGATAAGATCGTGGAAGCGGTGAAAATGGGTGTGGCGATGGCAGGCGGTACGCCGGTGGTATTTCCGGCTATTGCGGTCTGTGACGGCATTGCCATGGGACATATCGGGATGAAATACTCCCTTGTCACCAGAGATCTGATTGCGGACAGTACAGAGTGTATGGCAATGGCCCACGGCTTTGACGGCTTGGTATGCGTGCCAAACTGTGACAAAAACGTCCCTGGTCTTCTGATGGCGGCAGCACGGATCAATATTCCCACCATCTTTGTTTCAGGCGGTCCCATGCTGGCAGGTCGTGTCAAAGGGCAGAAGAGAAGTCTTTCCTCCATGTTTGAAGCAGTGGGCAGTGTGGCCGCCGGTACGATGACTATGGAAGACCTGGCAGAATTTGAAGAAAAGGTCTGCCCTACCTGTGGCTCTTGTTCCGGCATGTATACGGCCAATTCCATGAACTGTCTGACGGAAGCCCTTGGCATGGGGCTTGGGGGGAACGGCACCATCCCGGCCGTTTATTCCGAGAGAATCCGTCTGGCTAAGCATGCGGGTATGCAGATCATGAAACTGGTGGAACAAGAAATAAAACCGCGTGATATTATGACGGAGAAAGCCTTTCTCAATGCATTGACCGTAGATATGGCGCTGGGATGTTCGACCAACTCCATGCTGCATCTTCCGGCTATTGCTCATGAGGCAGGCGTGGAACTGAATCTGGATATTGCCAATGAATTATCAGCAAAGACTCCCAACTTGTGTCATCTGGCGCCGGCAGGCCCCACTTATATGGAAGATCTGAACGAGGCCGGTGGCGTCTATGCAGTTATGCATGAACTGACAAAAAAGGATTTATTATATACCGATCTGCCGACCGTGACCGGAAAGACAGTAGGAGAGAATATCAGTGGTTGTGTGAACCGTGACCCGGAAGTGATCCGCCCTGTGGAGAATCCTTATTCCGAGACAGGCGGCATTGCCGTACTGAAGGGGAATCTGGCACCGGACTCCGGTGTGGTGAAGCGTTCTGCGGTCGTGCCGGAGATGATGGTGCATGAAGGGCCGGCCAGAGTCTTTGACTGTGAAGAAGATGCCATAGAGGCTATCACAGGCGGCAGGATCAAAGCGGGTGATGTGGTCGTTATCCGCTATGAAGGACCCAAAGGCGGCCCTGGCATGCGGGAAATGCTCAACCCTACTTCCGCCATTGCCGGTATGGGGCTTGGTTCCAGTGTGGCGCTGATTACGGATGGTCGTTTCTCCGGAGCTTCCCGGGGTGCTTCCATCGGTCATGTCTCCCCTGAGGCGGCAGTGGGCGGTCCCATTGCACTGGTGGAAGAAGGGGATATGATCAGCATTGACATTCCCCAAAACAGACTGGATGTAAAAGTTTCGGAAGAAGAACTGGCAGCGAGAAAGCAGAAATGGCAGCCCAGAGAGCCGAAAGTGACGACAGGATATCTGGCGAGATACCGGGAACTGGTAACAAGCGGCAACAGGGGGGCCATACTGGAAATCTGAACAGGCAGCGAAGGTACTATTTCGACAACGCAACAGGAGGGAATATCATGCAGCTTACAGGTGCGCAGATCGTAATACAGTGTTTGGTGGAACAGGGCGTGGATACCGTATTTGGCTATCCCGGCGGCACGATTTTAAATATCTACGATGCCCTTTATCAGCAAAAGGATATCAGACATATTCTGACCTCTCATGAGCAGGGCGCCGCCCATGCGGCGGATGGCTATGCGAGAGCCACCGGAAAGGTGGGCGTGTGTATGGCAACCAGCGGTCCCGGGGCCACCAATCTGGTGACAGGTATTGCCACTGCCTATATGGACAGCGTTCCCATGGTGGCCATTACCGCCAATGTGAACCTGCCGCTTCTGGGAAAAGATACCTTTCAGGAAGTGGATATCGCAGGTGTCACCATGCCCATTACAAAACATGGTTATATCGTAAAAGATATTTCGATCCTTGCGGATACTATCCGCAAGGCATTTCGGATTGCCAGGTCCGGACGTCCCGGCCCGGTGCTGGTGGATATCACAAAAGACGTGACGGCAGCGATGTATGAATACAGCCGGCAAGAACCGCAGGAGGTACCGTCCTCCGCCAAATACACGCAGGCGGATATCGAAGCGGCGCTGACCCTGATCAGGGAGTCAAAACGCCCGTATATTTATTTGGGAGGCGGCGCCATTATCTCAGAGGCCTGTGAGGAGGTACGGGAATTTGCCCGCCGGATTGATGCGCCGGTGTGTGATACCCTGATGGGAAAGGGTGCGTTTGATGGCAGGGATGCCATGTATACCGGCATGATCGGCATGCACGGTACCAAGACTTCCAACCTGGGAGTCAGCGAATGTGACCTGCTTATCGCCCTGGGGGCAAGGTTTTCCGACAGAGTCGTGGGCAACGCCAACAGATTTGCTTCCGGCGCCAAAGTGTTGCATATTGATATAGACGCTGCGGAGATCAATAAAAATATCAAAACGGATACGTCCGTTGTGGGCGATCTGAAGGAAGTGCTGACACTGCTCAACGAAAAGATTGACCAGATGAGTCATCCAAAATGGCATGCACATATACTGGAACTGAAAGAAAAATTTCCACTGAAATATGAGCAGAGTGGACTTTCCTGTCCTTATATTATAGAAGAGATTGACAGGCTTACAAAAGGTGATGCCATTATCACCACCGATGTGGGACAGCATCAGATGTGGGCGGCGCAATATTATAAATATACACAGCCCAGGAGTTTTCTTTCTTCCGGCGGCCTGGGTACCATGGGCTATGGCCTGGGAGCCTGCATCGGTGCCAAGACCGGCCGGCCGGAAAAGATCTGCGTTAATATTGCAGGAGATGGCTGTTTTCGCATGAATCTGAATGAACTGGCCACTGCCAGCAGATACGACATCCCCATCATTCAGGTAGTCATCAATAACCATGTACTGGGTATGGTGCGCCAGTGGCAGAATCTCTTTTACGGACAGCGTTATTCTCAGACCGTGTTGGAAGATAAAGTCGATTTCTGCAAAGTCTCAGAAGGACTGGGATGCCGGGCGATCCGCGTGACAAAGAAAGAGGAAGTGGCACCTGCCCTGGAAGAAGCGATCAGAGCAAACGGCCCGGTGGTGATCGAATGTGTGATCCCCAAAGACGATAAAGTATTTCCCATGGTATCCCCGGGCGGCGCCATCAGCGAAGCCTTTGACGGAGATGACCTGGCGGCGGGCAGACCATAGGAAGAGAAGAGGAGAAAAGACAATATGGCATCAAGGAAAGAATATGTGGAATTTGTATTGGAGCAGCTCTCGGAGGCCGGTGAAGTCTCCAGCCGGGCAATGATGGGAGAGTATGTCATCTACTACCGCGGCAAAGTCGTGGGCGGTATTTATAATGACCGCTTTCTTGTGAAACCTGTCAGCTCTGCCCTTTCCCTGATGCCGGAAGCAGAGCATGAGATTCCCTATCAGGGGGCAAAAGAGATGTTGCTGGTGGATAACCTGGATGATCGCGGATTTTTAAAGAAGCTGATGGAAGCCATGTATGAGGAGCTTCCGGAGCCGAAAAAGAAAAAAAAGAAATAAAACAAATAAAAGAAATAAAAGAAATAAAAGAAATAACAGGCCCCGACCAGATGGGGCCTCTCTGATGTCAGTTATGGCGCGGCGTTTCCTGTCACAAGACGGATTGTGGATTCTCTGGCAATGACACGGGATTCCAGTTCATACATACAAGGAAAGGCAGTGGAAAGATTGTGTGAATTTCTGGGCGTTTCCCGGACAGATACGATTGCCGTCGGAGACAGTATGAACGATCTGGAGATGCTGCAGGCTGTGGAAACCGGTGTCTGCATGGCAAATGGAAGCCCTTCCCTGCAGAAGATTGCTGATCTGATCTGCCCGCCGGTGACAGAGGATGGCCTTTACCGTATATTTGAGACATTGCAGTTACTGTTGTGAACTTAACATCATATAGGAGGTCGAGGACTTTTTGGCCTTGATGTGAAAAAGATTGACGTATCTCTTCGATAACGTTACAATAAAGCCTGTAGGTTTTTATTTCAATCTGATCTTGAGGAGGAAGATTCATGTCCAGAGTGTATAATTTTTCTGCAGGCCCGGCGGTACTGCCTGAGGACGTTTTAAAAGAAGCCGCAGAGGAGATGCTTGATTACAGGGGAACGGGAATGTCGGTAATGGAGATGAGTCACCGTTCCAAAGCGTATGAGACAATCATCAAAGAGGCAGAAGCGGATCTGCGGGAACTGATGCAAATCCCTGATAATTATAAGGTACTCTTTTTGCAGGGCGGCGCCAGCCAGCAGTTTGCGATGATTCCCATGAACCTGATGAAAAATAAAGTGGCGGATTACATTGTGACAGGGCAGTGGGCGAAAAAGGCTTATCAGGAAGCCTGTCTGTATGGCCGGGCAAATAAGATCGCGTCCAGCGAAGATAAAACTTTTTCCTATCTTCCTGACTGTTCCGATCTGCCCATATCCGAGGATGCCGACTATGTCTACATATGCGAAAACAATACGATTTATGGTACAAAGTTCAAAGAATTGCCCAATACAAAAGGTAAGACACTGGTGGCTGATGTATCGTCCTGTTTCTTATCAGAGCCGGTGGATGTAAGCAAATATGGTGTGCTCTATGGCGGCGTACAGAAAAATATCGGGCCGGCAGGTGTGGTGATCGTGATTATCCGTGAGGATCTGATCACAGAGGATGTACTTCCCGGCACACCGACCATGCTAAGATACAAGACTCATGCGGATGCGGAATCCCTTTATAACACCCCGCCCGCATACGGGATCTATATTTGCGGCAAGGTATTCAAATGGCTGAAGAAACTGGGCGGTCTGTCCGTGATCCGGGAGCGCAATGAAAAGAAGGCACAGCTTTTGTATGATTTTCTTGATGAAAGCCGTTTGTTTAAAGGCACAGTGGAGAAGAAAGACCGTTCGCTGATGAATGTGCCCTTTGTGACGGGAGATGCCGATCTGGATGCCAAATTTGTAAAAGAAGCCAAGGAAGCGGGACTGGAAAACCTGAAAGGCCACAGAAGCGTAGGCGGTATGCGTGCCAGCATTTACAATGCCATGCCGATCGAAGGGGTGCAGGCTCTTGTGGAGTTTATGAAAAAGTTTGAAAAGGAGAATCTGTAATGTTTCAGTACTATTGTATGAATCCCATCGCCAAAGTGGGGCTGGATGGGTTCCGGGAAAATTTTAAGCAGACAGAGGAAGTGGCGCAGGCGGACGGGATTCTTGTCAGAAGTGCCTCCATGCATGACATGGAGTTTTCCGACAGACTCCTTGCGGTGGCAAGAGCAGGCGCCGGTGTAAACAATATTCCATTGGAACAGTGCTCAGAAAAGGGGATCGTGGTCTTTAATACCCCGGGGGCCAATGCCAATGGGGTAAAAGAACTGGTCATTGCAGGCATGCTTCTGGCTTCCCGGGATATCGTGGGCGGTATTGCGTGGGTGAAATCACAGGCCGGCAACGAAGATGTGGACAAAGCAGCCGAAAAGGAAAAGAAGAAATTTGCAGGTACGGAGATTGAAAATAAAAAGCTGGGTATCATCGGCCTGGGCGCCATCGGCGTCAGGGTGGCCAATGTGGCAAAGCATATGGGGATGGAAGTATATGGCTATGATCCTTATGTCTCTGTTGATGCGGCCTGGAATCTGAGCCGTGATGTGAAACATGTGCTGAATGTGGATGAAATCTATGCAGAATGTGATATTATCACGATCCATGTGCCGCTGATGGATGCTACCAAAGGTATGATCAATGAAGCCGCACTGTCCAAAATGAAGGACGGGGTGATTTTGCTGAACTTTGCCAGAGATTTGCTGGTGGATGAAAAAGCAGTGCTGGCATCCATTGCTGCCGGCAAAGTGAGGAAATATGTGTCCGATTTTGCCAATGCGACTACGGCGGGGCAGGAAGGATGTATCGTCATTCCCCATCTTGGTGCTTCCACGGAGGAGTCTGAGGATAACTGTGCCAGAATGGCAGTCAGAGAACTGATGGAATATCTGGAGAACGGGAATATCAGAAACAGCGTCAACTATCCCAACTGTGATATGGGTGTTTGTGACAAGGCGGGCCGCATTGCCATTTTCCATAAAAATATCACCAATATGATTGCCAAATTTACTGCGGCGCTGGGCAGCAATGGTATCAACATTTCGGATCTGACCAACAAATCAAGAAAAGAAGTGGCCTATACCATGATTGATGTGGAGTCGCCGGTGACAAATGAGATCATTCAGACACTGGAAGAGATCGACGGTGTATTCCGAGTGCGTATCGTAAAATAAAACAAAATAAAACAGGGCAGAGCCTGCGCTCTGCCCGATTTGTCAATGGGATCTGTAGGTGTCCTCCGCCGACAGATCAAAATCCAGATAGTCTTCCTGGCACTGTTTTGCTTTTTTCACGGAAAACTCGCTGGCCAGATCCATATATTCAATAAAAATATCTTCCAGGGACCGGCCCTGTTCGGATGCTATGATTTCCATGATCGGTTTCAGCTTATCCAGCTGGACGGAGATAGGGGTCTTCTGAGGGTCGATATCCGACATGACCTGCTCTGCATAGAGATTGATGCGGGTTAACATGGTTTCCTGTTCTTTTGTCATTTCGGGTCATTCCTTTCTTCCTGTACAGGTTTCATAAAAGATTTTTTTGAGTACCGGTAAGAGACACTCCTGTGTCAGTACACTAGAAGCCATCGTTTTCCTCATTGTAGCATCAAATATTTTTTCTGTCAAAAACGAATTGTATTCAGCCGGCGGATTTGATAAAATAAAAATAACAGTTCAGACTGGTCTGTACACTTGCTGTACAGACTTTTGCTTGACTTTCTACATAACAGGGTAACTTAGCTGAACGGCTACCAAAGAACAAAGACAGAAATGAATCAGATTATGGAAAAGAATGTGAGGATAAAAAATGGCAGATATCAAACCTTTTTGTGCAGTCCGCCCCCGGGCAGGACTGGAAGAGAAAATTGCCGCACTTCCCTATGATGTGTACAGCCGCGGGGAGGCACGCAGGGAGACAGAAAAGAGCCCCCTGAGTTTCCTGCGGATAGACCGGCCGGAGACACAGTTCCCTGCGGATATGGATATGTATGATGCGCGTGTCTATGAGAAGGCAAGGGATATTCTGCTGGAGATGACGGAAGCGGGACAGTTTATACAGGAGGAGGAGCCATGCTATTATATATATGAACTGACGATGGCGGGGCGCACACAGACCGGGATAGCAGCCTGTGCCGGCGTGGATGATTACGAGGGCCAGATCATTAAAAAACATGAAAATACAAGGGCGGAAAAGGAAGAGGACCGCATCCGTCATGTGGATGTGTGCAGTGCCCAGACCGGGCCTATCTTTCTGGCATATCGTTCCCGGGAAGAGATTGACAGAGAAGTGGAGCGGGCCAAGGAAGGGGCCGCATTGTATGACTTCGTCTCGCCGGACGGCATCCGCCACAGGATCTGGAAGATTTCCGGACAAGACAGCATCGGTATTATTGCACAGGCTTTTGGCAGAGTGCAGGAAATCTATATTGCAGATGGTCATCACCGGTGTGCTTCTGCCGTGAAGGTGGCGCTGAAAAGAAGAGAGAAGTATCCCTCCTATACAGGCAGGGAGGAGTTTAACTATTTTCTGTCTGTCCTGTTTCCTGATGATCAGCTGATGATTATGGCCTACAATCGTCTGGTGAAGGATCTGCATGGTTACACGGAAGCCGATTTTCTGGAGCGGGTCGCGGAGCGATTCCGGGTGGAAACTCTGGGCAGCCAGGCACAACAGCCCGGCAAAAAGGGAGAGATTACCATGTATCTGGGGCATACCTGGTACAGGCTGACCGCACTGGTCAATACTGATAACACTGACCCTGTCAGACAACTGGATGTCTCGATTTTACAAAATGATCTGTTGACCCCGATCCTTGGTATCGGCGATCCGAGGACGGATGAGCGGATTGATTTTGTGGGCGGTATCCGGGGACTGACAGAGCTGGAACGGAGGGTACATGAGGATTGCAGGGTGGCTTTTGCCATGTATCCCACCTCCATTGCCGAACTGTTCGCCGTGTCGGATGCAGGGCTTTTGATGCCGCCAAAGTCCACATGGTTTGAACCCAAACTGCGCAGCGGCCTTCTGATTCACCGCATCGAAGAATAGGGGTGTGGAGGCGGCAGAGACGAAGCTGCGGTCAGAGCCATATGTTACAGAGCATTGCTCATGCCGGGCAGTGACAGTATAGAGAGGAAGATAAGAATGAATGACAAATTGTATAAACTGATGAACTGGCGGGATATTGAAGAAATCGTATATTCGGAGAGCGATGATCCTCACAGACTGCTGGGGGCGCAACGGGCAGGCAGCAAGCTGCTGATTCAGGCATTTTTCCCGGATGCCAAATCCGTGACGGTGCGCAGTGCGGACGGTTCCAGGGCTTATCCGATGGAATGTGCGGACAGTGCGGGATTTTATGCGGTACTGGTGCCGGAAAAGACTGATTTTGCCTATGAATATCTTGTCAACGACGGGATAAAGGAAGAGAGCAGGAAAGAAGTATACCGTTATGAGCCGGTGATTACCAAAAAGGATGCCGAGAAGTTTCATGCAGGTATCCATTATACCGTCTATCAGGTTCTGGGAGCGCATGTCATGACCATTGACGGCGTGTCCGGTACACATTTTGCCGTATGGGCGCCGGAGGCGATACGTGTCAGTGTGGTAGGTGACTTCAACAACTGGGACGGCCGCACCCATCAGATGCGCAGACTGTGGGATTCCGGCATTTTTGAACTGTTTCTGCCGGATGTGGGCAGCGGAGAAAATTATAAATTCGAGATCAAAGCCAAGGGCGGCCTTACCTATCTGAAGGCGGACCCCTATGCATTCCGGGCGGAACTGCGCCCCGGGACAGCTTCCGTGACGGCAGATATTTCCGGTTTTGCCTGGGAAGATGAGGCCTGGATCAAAGAGCGCGGGAAAAAGCAGGATAAAGATGCCCCCATCAGTATCTATGAATTGTATCTGGGGTCCTTTAAGCGTGCCGATACCGGCAGAAAGGACAACGAGGAAGTTCTGGAGGAAGCAGAAGAGCAGGAAGAGGTCCTTCCGTATCTGAATTACAGAGAACTGGCGCCGGAGATTATATCTTATGTGAAGCAGATGGGTTATACCCATATTGAACTGATGCCGGTGATGGAACATCCCTTCGATGCATCCTGGGGCTATCAGATCATCGGCTATTATGCGCCGACGGCCCGCTATGGTTCGCCTGAGGATTTTATGTATTTTATGAATGAGATGCATAAAGCAGGCATCGGCGTGATCCTGGACTGGGTACCGGCTCATTTTCCGAGAGATACGTACGGCCTTTCCAATTTTGACGGTACCTGTTTGTATGAGCATCTCGATCCCAGACAGGGCTCTCATCCCGACTGGGGGACATTGATTTATAATTATGGCAGACCGGAAGTTTCCAATTATCTGATTGCCAATGCACTGTTTTGGATTGAGCAGTATCATGCGGACGGCATCCGCATTGATGCCGTGGCTTCCATGCTCTATCTGGACTATGGCAAGAGAGACGGCCAGTGGATTGCCAATATTTACGGGGGCAATGAAAATCTGGAAGCCATGGAATTTTTAAAGCATCTCAACTCCGTGATTGCAAAGAGAGGAAACGGCGCGGTCAGCATCGCCGAAGAATCCACTGCCTGGCCCAAAGTGACCGGCTCGCTGGAAGAAGGCGGCCTGGGATTCTCTTATAAGTGGAATATGGGCTGGATGAACGATTATCTGGAATATATCAAATACGATCCTTATTTCCGTTCTCATCACCATGGAGAACTGACGTTCAGCATGATATATGCCTACAGCGAGAAATTTATGCTGGAATTTTCCCATGACGAAGTGGTCCACGGCAAAGCATCTCTGCTCGGCAAAATGCCGGGTGAGCGGAAAGACAAATTTGCCAATCTGCGCCTGACCTTTGCCCATATGATGATGCATCCGGGTAAGAAACTGCTGTTTATGGGACAGGATCTCGGAGAATTTGATGAATGGAATGAAAACAGAGAGGTACAGTGGGATCTTTTGCAGTACGAAGACCATCAGGGGGTCAACCGGCTGATGCAGGATCTGAACCGCTTCTACCAGGAGCATCCGGCCCTGTATGAACTGGATACAGAGAGTGAAGGGTTTGAATGGATCAACAATATCTCGGCCAATGAGAGTATGCTTGTATTTCTGCGCAAAGGCAGAAAAGAGGATGAGATGCTGATGATTGTGGAGAACTTTGCCAATGCCGAATGGGATGCCCACAAGATCGGCGTGCCTTTTGCGGGAAAATACAAGGAAATCCTCAATACGGATGCGGAAATCTATGGCGGCAGCGGCCTGACCAATCCCAGAGTCAAAACTGCCAAACGCAGTGAATGTGACCACCGGGAATACTCGATTACTGTGCGCTGTGCACCGTTGTCCGTGCAGGTATATACCTGTACCAGAGATAAGACAGTTACATCGGGGAAAACGACAGGCAATGTGAAAAAAACGACGGGTGCCAGGGCGACGGGAAGCGATAAAAAAGCGGCAGCCGGCAAAATGGCAAAGACAACGACAGCCGCCAGGACAACAAAAACCGGGAAAGCGACGGCAGCGGTCAAAAAAACCTCTTCTAAAAGTACCAGGACCGTAAAAAAATCATAAAAATAAGAAAAAGGAACGGGCCGGACAAATGAGACAGTGCGGAGCGTTCTGGAGGGTAACGGTATGTGTTTGAGATTGTTGGAGCAGGGTACGGATTTGAGCCTGTCGGAGGAAGAGATAGGACTGATCAGCAGATTCTTGCAGGAACTGCCCGAAAAGGCGATGGGACTGGGAATCCGGGTGCTGCTGGCGGCAGTGGTCTTTTTCCTCGGGATACAGATGATCGGACTGCTGCGCAAAGTGGTGGACAGATCTCTTGCCCGGACCAATGCAGATAAGGGTGTGGCACAGTTTCTGGACTCGCTGATCAAAGTCGGACTGACAGCACTTTTGATTCTGATGATCGCCATCAGTTTCGGACTGGATGCCGCCAGTGTTATGGCAATGCTGGGATCGGTGGGTGTGGCCTTTGCCCTGGCCCTGCAGGGCAGCCTTTCCAACTGTGCGGGCGGTGTGCTGATTCTGTTGCAAAAGCCCTTTGTGGTAGGCGACTATATCATAGAAGGCAGTAAGGGCCAGGAAGGAACCGTTATAGAGATTCAGCTCTTTTATACGAAGCTGCGGACGGCAGACGATGTGATCATCACGCTGCCCAACGGCTCTTTGGCCAATAATAACATCACCAACTATACTGCTGTGGAAACACGGCGAATGGATGTGACCATCGGCATTTCCTATGAGGCGGATCTGAGGCGGGCGAAAGAAGTATTGCTGGATGTTCTGAACCGGGAAGAGCGGGTGCAGGCGGACATGGATAAAAAGGTATTTGTGAAAGAACTGGCTGACAGCGCCGTTCTTTTAGGGGTCCGCTGCTGGTTCTTAAACGGCGATTACTGGGATGGGCGCGCGGCTGTCCTGGAAGCCTGCAAGCTGGCACTGGATGAAAACAGCATTTCCATTCCTTATCCGCAGATGGATGTGCATGTGAGAAAAGAGGGCTAGAAGATGAAAGAAGGACAGAAGATGACGCCGCAGCAGCGAAGAGATGGCTTCGCGGATCATTGGCAGGCAGTCTATACTTTTATGCCACTGTTTGAAGAACCGGTGGAAATGCCATCGTTTGAGGTGTTTATGGACCGAATGGGACAGCATTTCGGACATGTGGAATATATGGGAGAGAATCCGGCTCTGCCGCGGAAAGCGACGGATATGGCCGGGTTTGCTCTGATGGATCATTTGGTTACCGATCAGGAGAAGAAACAGGAGTATCCGTCGCAGCTGCTCTTGTTTGGTATGAGTGAATTTGACCGGGAATTGTGGGATGCGCATATTATATCTAATTTTCATGCCTGTCAGGAAGAGGAAAAGGAAGCATTGCTGCCCCGGTGCCGCTATGCGCTGCTGGCTGCCAATATGATGGCGGCCACACTTCCGATGAAGGAAGAATACGGTATTATGGCTTCTTATGCGGATCTGCTTCTGGAACTGTTTCCTGACTGCCTGGGGATTTACTGGCCGCACAGCCAGTCCTTTACCTCCCGTTCTTATTATCAGCAGCCGCACTGGTATCATGCAGAGAATCATTTTCTGGACGGCGGCCTTAACATCCGTATGTTCCGGATCGACGGGACAGATGAATTGCTGTTTGATACGCTGGGGCTGACCGTGATCGGGCTGCCTGACCTGCAATTTCACTGCAAGAATCTACAGCCGGATGAGGTAGTGCATTTTCTGAGGAATCTGGCGGCATACCTTTATGAAAGCGGGGATGTGATCGAAGACGGGAACACAGTGGAAGGAATCCATCATGAGAAATGGGTTTGCCGCAGAGAGGATGCACTGGCAGGCCCCATGCGGGTGGTGCTGGATGTAAATCCGGGTATTTATGCAGGGGGAAATCGCTGAAACAGCAAGCTGCTTTGATGGCTGGCAGCGAGCGGGACAAGACAAAAGTCCCCTGCATCTGCCTATCTCACAGATACAGGGGACTGGCGACAGCCGAAAAAGGGACTCGAACCCTCGACCCCTTCATTACGAGTGAAGTGCTCTACCAACTGAGCTATTTCGGCCTGTCTCGCTGACGTATGTTATTATAAAGGGTATCAGGATATTTTGCAAGCAGAATTTACATTTTTTCGGAAATTTATACAGGACAAAGGAGAAATTGAAAAATGAAGAAACAAGTAATCTCTTTGGCGGCAGCATTATTAGTCTTTGCATGGGGCGGTATGACGGTGTGCGCGGAGCCGGTAACCATGGAAGACGGAACTGTGTTTGATGCGGTTTATTATGCGGAGAACAATCCGGATGTGGTGGCTGTTCTGGGATCGGATGCGACGGTGCTGTATCAGCATTATCTATTGTGTGGCAAAGCGGAAGGGCGTGCGGCAGCGGAGCCCGATATCAGCAGTATGGATTACAGTCATCAGGTTATGGAACTGTGCAACGGGCAGCGTGTGGCTGTGGGAGCAAGAGAACTGGTGTATGATGATTCCCTGGCAGCTGTGGCGGATATCAGGGCCAAGGAACTGGTGATTGCCTTTTCTCATGTGAGACCGGACGGCTCCAAGGCGCTGGACATGGTTCCTTTTGGCAACGGGACCCGTTATAAAGGGGAAAACATAGCCAGCGGATTCGGTACACCCCAGCGTGTGGTTGAAGGCTGGATGAACAGTGAGGGGCACAGAAAGAATATTTTGAACACTAATTATTCCAGAATCGGTGTGGGCTATTATGTGGATGAAACAGGCTATCCGTATTGGGTACAGATTTTTGCCGGCTAAAGTGTGTGGCAGAGAGTAGGAGGAAACGGGATGTCAGTGTTACATACTATATATTTCAGTGCAAAAGGCACGACAAAGACCTGTGCGGCGTATATCGGACAGCATCTGGGACTGGAAACCAGGACATACGACTGGCTGCGGTGTCCCTGCAGCGATACCCTGGAGATTTCCGGAAAAGATGTATTGTTGCTGGCCATGCCGGTATATGGCGGCTACATTCCGCATATTTGCACGGAAATGATGGGATATTTGCGAGGAGAGCAGACACCTGCCATATTGGCGGCAGTTTATGGAAACCGTCATTATGATAACGCTTTGCTGCAGATGAAAGACATTCTCATCAGGCAGGGGTTTGTGGTGATTGCTGCCGGGGCATTTCTGGCGCAACATTCCATTTTCCCGTCGGTGGCCGCGCAGCGGCCGGATGAAAAAGACCGGGCGGTCATGGCAGAGTTTGCGGCGACATGCAAAGATCTGCTGGCAGGACGTGACGAAGAGGGCTGGGACGAGATCACGCTTCCCGGCACTGCGGGATATGATGCCTCATTTTTTCGGGGTGTACCCTTCAGACCAGGTGGGGATCGGACTTGTATCTCCTGCGGCGCCTGCGCTGCGATATGTCCCTGTCATGCCATTGATCCGGCAAATCCCCGGGAGACGGATCAGAACTTGTGCATGTCCTGCGGCGCCTGTATCGCTGCCTGCCCGGCGGGAGCAAGGAATTACCATGGAGCGGCTTATAAAGCGGCGGGGCTGGTATTTTCCCAAAAATGTGCTGCTTACAGAACTCCCGAACTGTTTTATGCAGGCAAAAAAGAAGAAAAATAACAAAATATGACCCATACTCCCTTGCCACAGATCTGCTCCTTTGGTATAATTAAATCGTAAGTAGTAAGTGATAAGTAGAAAGCAGAAACACGCTCTAGCAGGGGAGGGTATGATATGAAGAAAAACTATACATTATCTCAGCAGTTTGCCATTATAGGACTGGACGGACAGTCTGCCTTACAGCGTTCGGCTGCCAAAGCGGCGGTGGTACGGGGCATTGCAGTGGCATCTCTTCTGGAACAGGTATTGCTCGAAGGGGAGGCGGTGGTGGAATCATGTTCGGCTAAACTGGAAGCAGGGCTGAAAGAGATCGGTGCCATGAAAAGGAAAGAGGCTGCGTGTCTGGAACAGGAGACAGCAAAGCAGCTGATGACAGCCGGTGTACTGGAATTGATACCGGATCTGCTTGGCTGCGATATGGACTATGTGACCGCCGGTCTTGAACTGAAAGCCTACCGGAGTGATGCTGACTTGTATCTGGCCATTGCGGAAGGTCTGCGGGGAGAGATTCTGGAAGAGGGCGCCGTGACGGTAGAGTGTATCTGTCTGCTGTGGCTGCTGCGGGAAAGCGGATGTATGCACGAGATTTTTTCGGTTCGTGAACAGGAGCAGATACAGGAACGGCTGGTTAGACTGGCGGCATCGGGGGATGGTGAACAGGCAGCGGCAGTGGCGGCAGTCATATGGAAACAGGAGTTTCACAAAGTGGGGGAACAGGTTATAAAGTCATTTTTACAGGGAAAACGCAAGCTGTTCCAGAACCCCTATCTGGAAGGGATCAATCTGCTTTTTCCCTTTCTGGACCGGCGTCAGTCTATTTTTATAGATTTTGTAGTTCTGGGAACGGATGTGAAACAGAGACGTCAGGCAGTGGCAATGTATCTGTCAGAAAAAGGGCATTATGTGGAAGAGGTGAAACATGCCACGGAGACATTGCTGCGGATTGACAATATGTATTATCGTATCTGGCCCAAAACCGTGGTGGTGAACCGGATTCCCATACAGGGCGCCAGTCTGTTGCCTGTGTATCGGTAATGCACGGCATTGTCTGTGTCGTTACACTATCATCTGATTTGATCAAGAAAGAGAAAAGGTATGTCAAGGCAGAGAACAATGGAAAAAATCCTCTCTTCCGAGTATGTGACGATCGGCGAATTGGCGAGACTGACCGGCTGCCGATACAGTACACTAAAGTTCTATACCGAAGAAGGAATGCTGCCTTTTGAACAGGCAGAACAGAATCTGACAAGGCGTTACAAGCGGGAGGAGAGCGTGGAGCGGGTGGCATGGATCTGTACGCAGCGCAAAGCAGGGAAAACGGTACCGGAGATCACTGCAATGTTGTGCCATGCGGCAAAGAAGGAGAACGGTAACGGGCAGGCGGGCATAGCCGCCTGCCCTACGGAAGACAGAGATGGTTTCTTTTGAAAGTGATTACATAGCAGGAGCCCATCCCGCCATACTGCGGCGGCTGGCGGAGACCAATATGGAATCGCTGCCCGGATATGGCAGCGATTCTTACTGCGAACAGGCAAAAAACAGGATACGATCTGCCTGCGGCTGTCCATCGGCGGATGTTTTTTTTATGATGGGAGGGACACAGACCAATGCGGTGGTGATTGCATCGATGCTGCGGGAGTACGAGGGCGTGCTTGCGGCCCATACGGGCCATGTGAGCATCCACGAGGCAGGGGCTATCGAAAATACCGGTCACAAAGTGCTGGAACTGCCACAGCAGGAAGGCCGGATAGAAGCGGATGTGCTGGAACAGTATCTGGCCCGGTTTGATCTGGATGAGAACCACGAACATATGGTTTTTCCCGGTATGGTCTATCTCTCTCATCCGACAGAATACGGAACCTTATATACAAAGGAAGAACTGGAACGGATTTCCCAGATCTGCCGCCGGCGCCGGATCTTGCTGTATCTGGACGGCGCCCGGCTGGGATATGGTCTGATGAGCCGGAAAAGTGATATGACACTTGCGGATATTGCGAGGTTGTGTGATGTGTTCTATATTGGCGGTACGAAAGTGGGGGCTTTGTGCGGGGAAGCGGTTGTCTTTACGGCCCACAATATGCCACCACACTTTCTGACCATGGTCAAGCGCCGGGGTGCACTGCTGGCTAAGGGGCGTCTGTTGGGGATTCAGTTCGACACGCTGTTTACGGATGATTTATATTTCAGAATCAGCAGACATGCCATTGATATGGCGGAGCGTCTCAAGGGACTGTTCCGGGAAAAGGGATATCGCTTTTATCTGGAATCACCTACGAATCAGCAGTTTATCATACTGGAAAACCAGCGGATGGATGTTTTGCAGCAACACGTGAGATTCAGCTTTTGGGAAACATTGGATGAGGGTCATACAGTGGTGCGGTTTGCCACCAGCTGGTCCACCACGGAGCAAGACCTGGTTATACTGCATGATTTGTTGTAAACGAAATCAGGGGGGGAGATTTGTTATGGCAGGGAAAAAGAATCGGGCAGCCGGCAGAAAAAGGTCAGGTTTTGTGATCCGTATGCTGGCCGCGGGCTGCCTGGCCGCGGGGCTGCTTGTTGCATGCGGAGAGGAAACGAAAACGGAGAAGCAGGGGGGACTGGACACTGTTTCCGAGGAGGGGCAAGGCACAGAGTCAGTAGCGGATGCGCAGACACAGGAGACCGCGCGGCAAGAGGAGATGACAGAACCTGCCGGGACGGAGGCGGCCGAAGCAGAGGATGCCGGTGCTGCCCGTATGCGGGAGCAGTTCGGAGAAGACTGTATTGCCGGGCAGACCTTTGAAGTAGAGCTCAGTGAGTATGCGCAGCCGGTGTTTTTTGTTCCGTTTGCGCCTTCAGAGGAAAACCCTGTGTTCCGGATGCAGATGATACAAAACGGGGAAGTTCTCACTGAGATCGATGCCAATGTTCCAAAGGCGCTGGAAGGGGCACCTTTTACCAGTCTGGATGCGGTCTCTTTTTATGATCTCAATTTTGACGGTAATACGGATATTGTCCTGATCGAAACCTATGGCGATACCAGTTTTGCGTCGGTTTATTATGGCTATGACGAAGACGGGAGCAGATTTTTTGTGGCGCAGGAACAAGTATCGGAAAATCTGACTGCCCAGGTAGAGGAACTTTCTGTTGCAGGGATACGCAGCTTTCTGACAGGTGGAAAAAAGAACGGGGAATTTGACGATTATCAGGAGGCTTACCGTGCCGTGGGCAGGTTGTGTAGTTTACAAAACAGCGAAGAAACCTTTACACTGCTCTATATTGACGAAGATGAAACACCTGAACTGGCCGCAGGAATGAGCGGATACTATGTGAGTCTCTATACCTTTCACGATGGAACGATATATACACTGATGAATCAGTGGGCATACGGCGCCATGGGCAATCATGGCTATGAATATGCACCCCGACAAAACAGCCTGCGAAATTATAATGCGGATTATGCCGGCGCGGTTTTGTATACGACATATATGCAGATCGGTGCGGGATATACCATAGATACGATCGCATCCGTCAAGACTTTGAATTTTGATGACGTAAACGGGAATGGCAGCCCTGATGAAGAGGAGATGGGGTCTGTCGGTCTCTATTGTGCAAGCTATGTGGATGGCAGAGAGATTACGGCAGAAGAGGCAGCCGCTTATGACAAAGGAGAGTATGAGTATCTTAGCGGAGAAATGAATCTGACGCAACTGGAAGCGGCATTGGGGCAGGATTAGTCTGCACAGTGAACATGGCAGGTGTCCACAAGGTATTTCCGTATGCGTTTGTCATAAGAGCAGGCAGAAAAAGGTTGAAACATACGTTCGCATATGGTACAATCAGTCCATGAGGAAAAATGATATGTTACTGGCCGGGGCGATCCTTGTCATTGCCTTTTTGCTGCTGGTCGCACATAAGGTGGTCGGTGTTTTGGCGCCGGAGGGGACCGTCCGGGTTTATCAGGGCAGGGAAGGGACCGTTTCCTATCCGCTGGATGAGGACAGGACAGAAGTATTTCTCTCTCCGCAGGGTGGCAGAAATATACTTGTGATCAAAGAGGGAGAAGTATATATGGAAGATGCGGACTGTCCGGACAGGCTGTGTGTGAAACAGGGCCGGATTTCCGGGGTGGGACAGACGCTGACCTGTCTGCCGCATGGTCTGCAGATCAGAATCGAGGGATCGGCAGGAACGGGACCGGACGCCGTGACAGGATAGTCTGCCGCCAGGCCGTCCCATGGACTGACAGTTACGGCATGAAAGGAAGGCCGCTGGCCATGACAGAAAAAGAAAAAAAAGACATCCGTACACAGGGCAGTGCGGCAAGAGCGGCTTATCTGGGAATGATGTTGGCATTTGCCCTGATACTGGGATATGCCGAGTCGCTGCTTCCGCTTTCTTTCGCTATCCCGGGAATCAAACTGGGACTGCCCAACCTGGCAGTCCTTTTGGTTCTTTACCGGTCAGGGACCAAGAACGCTTTTATCATTGCTGTCCTGCGCATTGCTTTAAGCGGCTTTCTTTTTGGCAGCCTTTACAGCATTCTTTATAGTCTGGCAGGCGGGCTTGTAAGTTTCCTGATGATGATTTGTATGAAAAAAACAGGGCGCTTTGGGATTTCCGGCGTAAGCCTGGCAGGTGGTGTGACTCATAATATAGGACAGCTTGCCGTGGCAGCCTTTGTGGTGGAGACAGGGGGATTGTTTTATTATCTGCCGCCGCTTCTGGTAGCCGGTGTTGTGACCGGCCTGCTGAACGGTATTGTGGCCGGACAGATACAAAGGCGTCTTGCCGGCCGTTCCACAGATGATGACAGGATGGGGTTTATGTTATGATTGCATATGTAAAAGGGACACTGGAAGAGATCACAGAGAGCAGTGCTGTGGTGGAAGTAAATGGTATCGGATATAATGTGAGGATTTCCGCGGGAACGATGAATCGCCTTCCGCGTCTGCACCAGCCTGTTACACTTTATACATATATGGCAGTGCGGGAAGACGCCTGCTGGCTGTATGGGTTTCTGACCAAGGAGGAACTGGAAATCTTCCGTCTGCTGATTACAGTAAACAGCGTGGGGCCCAAAGGGGCGCTGGGCATTTTGTCTGTGATGCATGTATCCGAACTGCGGTTTGCCATACTGGCCGGTGATGTGAAGCTGTTGTCCCGGGCGCCGGGAATCGGCAAAAAGACGGCAGAACGTCTGATTCTGGATCTGCGGGATAAAATATCCATGGATGAGACGATGGCAAGCGTCTCTCTGGCTGACGGGGCCGTGTCTGGGGCAGGGGATGAGGGCGGCGCCCGGGGAGAGGCAGTGGAAGCACTGGTGGCTCTGGGATATGGCGCCGGGGATGCCTGGAAGGCAGTCAACGGACTTGCCGGCCTGGAAGATGCGGATGTGGAGACGATTCTGAAAGCGGCTCTGAAACAGATGGTGTAGACAGGCAGGGAAAAGATGGAACGCAGAGTGATAGAGACAGGTCTGATGGAAGAGGACATCAGACTCGAAGGAAGTCTGAGACCTCAATATCTGAAAGACTATATCGGGCAGGAGAAGGCAAAAGAAAGTCTTAATATATATATCAAAGCAGCAAAACAGAGAAATGATGCACTGGATCATGTGTTATTTTATGGCCCGCCGGGTCTGGGCAAGACCACGCTGGCAGGGATCATTGCCAATGAGATGGGGGTTCATATGAAGATAACGAGCGGGCCTGCCATTGAAAAACCGGGAGAGATGGCAGCCATACTCAATAATCTTCAGGAGGGAGACCTGCTTTTTGTGGATGAGATCCACCGCCTGAACAGGCAGGTGGAAGAAGTGCTGTATCCGGCGATGGAAGATTATGTGATTGATATTATGATCGGCAAAGGTGCTTCGGCCCGTTCGATCCGGCTGGATCTGCCAAAGTTCACGTTGGTGGGAGCCACGACCAGGGCGGGGCTTTTGACGGCGCCGCTGCGTGACCGCTTTGGTGTGATTCATCGGCTGGAATTTTATACGGTGGATGAACTGTGCCAGATCATACTACATTCGGCCAGAGTCCTGGAGGTGGAGATCGAGAAAAAAGGCGCTGTGGAGCTGGCCAGAAGGAGTCGGGGAACCCCCCGTATTGCCAACCGCATCCTGAAGCGGGTGCGGGATTTTGCCCAGGTACGTTATGACGGTGTGATTACCAAAGCAGTGGCGGATACGGCGCTGGATCTGCTGGATGTGGACCGGCTGGGCCTGGACTATGTGGACCGCAAGCTGTTGACGACAATGATAGAGAAATTCAGCGGTGGTCCGGTAGGACTGGACACACTGGCTGCCGCCATCGGAGAGGACGCCGGAACGATAGAAGATGTCTATGAACCATATCTGATTCAGAACGGCTTACTGAACCGGACCCCCAGAGGACGTACCGTCACAGACCTGACCTATCGGCATTTTGGACTTGAAATTCCCCTGTAATGCAGGTATAATGGACTATACGTTATGAAAAAAAGATGTTTGGAAGCAGGGTCGTCTAAAGATAAGGGGTAAGAAGATGTCAGCGAAAACAGATACGGAAGTGATCATCGGTGGAAAGGTTTTTACACTGAGCGGATATGAGAGTGAAGAGTATCTTCAAAAAGTAGCTTCCTATATTAATAATAAAGTGGCGGAATACAATAAGGCAGATCAGTTTCGCCGGCAGTCGCTGGATATCCAGAATGTGCTGTTGCAGCTCAATATCGCAGACGATTATTTCAAAGCCAAGAAGCAGATCAGTATACTGGAAGAAGATATCGAGAGCAAGGAAAAAGAAATCTACGATCTGAAGCATGAATTGATTGCAGCGCAGATGAAAATGGAGAGCACCGAGAAAAATATGAAGGCTCTCAAAAAAGAGCTGAATGAAAATGCAAAGAAGATCGTCCGTATGGAGACTGAGTTAAAAGGACAAAAAAAGGCATGAACAAAGTCGAGCTGTTAGCTCCGGCAGGCAGTCCGGAAAGTTTTAAAGGGGCCATTCATGCAGGAGCAGATGCCGTATATATCGGGGGCACAAAATATGGAGCCAGAGCATATGCCGGAAATTTTTCCAGTGAGGAGATATGCCTGGCTATTCGTTATGCGCATTTATATGGAAGAAAGCTGTATCTGACAGTGAATACACTGGTGCGGGAGTCTGAGATAGAAGAACTCCCCGGTTTTCTCCGGCCTTTTTATGAAGAAGGACTTGACGGGGTGATCGTGCAGGATCTGGGGGTGTTTTCCCTGCTGCGGGCCTGTTTTCCTGCCCTTGCGTTGCATGCCAGTACCCAGATGAATGTCACCGGAGCGGGAGGGGCCGAGTTTTTGCTGGCTCACGGGGCCTCCAGAGTTGTACCGGCCCGGGAAGTGTCGCTGCAGGAACTGCACCGGATCAAAGAGACCGGAATCGAAGTGGAAGTATTTATCCATGGTGCCATGTGTTATTGTTATTCCGGGCAGTGTCTTTTCAGCAGTATGCTGGGCGGCAGAAGCGGAAACCGGGGCAGATGTGCACAGTCGTGCCGGTTGCCATATCAGGTCCTGGATGAGAGCGGAAAGAAAAAATGGCCCGGCGATGAATATCCCCCCTGCCCCCTGAGTCTGAAAGATATGTGTACCCTGCCTTTCTTACCGGAACTTTTACAGGCCGGGGTTGATTCTCTGAAAATAGAAGGGCGGATGAAAAAGCCGGAATATGCCGCCGGGGTCACGGCGCTTTACCGCAAGTATCTTGACCGCTATTATGATAACCCCGCCGGAGGATTCGAAGTTGCATTGGAAGATAGGGAAAGGCTGCGCCGGTTGTATATTCGCAGCGAAATCCAGGAAGGCTATTATCACAGACATAACGGCAGGGAAATGATCACGCCGCAAAAGCCGGGATATCTGGGCGCAGATGAGGTATATCTGAGAGAAATACGGAAAGCCTTTATGGAGAGAGTGCCGCAGATCCGGGTGGACGGCGAAATCTGCCTGAAAAAGGGAGAGCCGGTATCCTGTCGCTTATGGAAGCATGTACCGGACGGGGCCGGGCGGCTGTCTGTCTGCCGGGAAGGCCAGGTGGCAGAGCCTGCGCAGAAACAGCCGCTGACAGAAGAAGCAGTAAAAAAACAGATGAGTAAGACCGGGAACACCCCCTTTATAGTCGGGAATCTTACTGTCAATATGGAACCGGATTGTTTTCTGCCGGTCAGGGCACTGAATGATCTGCGCCGGGATGTGCTGGAGGAACTGGAACAGATGCTGACAGAAAACGGTCGGCGCCATATTACAGAACGCATGTTATTAAATGAACCTTCCCCGGAGACGGAAACAGAGGCCACAGAGACGCCTTACGTTGCCGTGCAGTTCGAGACATGGGAGCAGGGGGAGGCCCTGTATGACAGTTCTTTTCCGGACAGGCTTTACTGTAACGCCGATCTGCTTTGGCAAAAAGGCGCGGAAACGCCGGCAGCGATGCTGCGTGCCTGGAAACAGAAAAAGGCCGGCAGGGAATTGTTTCTCGTTATGCCTTATGTGATACGCCTTCGCGATGAGGCATATCTGTCAGTACTGAAAAAGATTCTGTTTTGCGCGCATACGATATGGGATGGCGTACTATTTCGGAATCTGGAGAGTCTGCGCTTCCTGGATCAAAACGGGTATCAGAAAAAGAAAATTGCCGATGCCAACCTGTATGTGTGGAACAGAGAAGCGAAGCGGTTCTGGAGACGACTTGGCGTGTGCGTCACGGCGCCGCTGGAATGTAATCGTGATGATCTGCGCACATTGGGACTTACCGGGATGGAACTGATCGTGTATGGCCGAAGCCTGCTGATGGTGACCGCGAATTGCCTCTATCAAACAGGGGCGCAGTGCCGGCGGGAGAGGGGAGAGGATATGACTGCTGCCAAGAAGGATCTGCTTTTGCTGCGTGACAGATACCAGGCGGATTTCCCGGTACGGGCCGTATGCACCCACTGCTATAATGAGATCTATAACAGTGTGCCTCTGTCCCTGCATGCATACGGCAGAGCCGTGGCAGAAAGGAAGCCGTCGGGTATCCGGCTTGCGTTTACCACCGAAGGACCGGATGAGATCAGACAGGTACTGGACTGTTTCCATGATTTTGTCACGGCGCCGGAGCGCCGCAGACAGGCGGCATTTCCCTGTACGAAAGGACATTATAAAAGAGGAGCGGAATAGTCAGACAGGCATATGGAACCATATATTACAGAATTTTCCAAATATTTGATCACACTGTTTGCTTCTTTTTATACCTTTGAATGTTTTGCCGTATTCCGGTATCACACAGAGGAAGAAAGGAGCAGCATCTATATCAGGCAATACATTGCCATGTTTCTTGTCCATGTGAGCTGCTTCCTGCCTGTATATATCAAAGAGAACAAAGTGGAATATATTTTCTTTTTTATATTTCAGCAGATTGCAATGTATGCGGCGATTGTGTTGTATCATATGATCTATCCCCGGGCGAACCGCCTGGTTATCAATAACATGTGTTTTCTGACTGCCGTTGGTTTTTCGGTGCTGACAAGGCTTTCTTATAACCGGGCTGTCCGTCAGTTTGTGATTGCAGTGGCTTCGTTTGTGGTGGCACTGCTTATTCCTGAATTGATAACACGTGTAAGGAATTGGCGCAATCTGACCTGGCTGTATGCAGGCGTAGGAATTGTGGCTCTGGGGGCGGTACTGGCTCTGGGAGCCGTGACTCATGGCGCCAGGCTTTCTTTTTCCGTTCTGGGCGTTACGTTTCAGCCTTCCGAACCGATCAAAATCGTATTTGCCTTCCTGATTGCTTCGATTTTATGCCGTCCATATTCGTTCTGGAATGTGGTGCTGTCAGCCGCAGTAGCGGGGGTGCATGTGATTATATTGGTACTCTCAAAAGATCTGGGCAGTGCGCTGATCTATTTTGTGACTTATGTGGTAATGGTCTATGTGGCCACTGGCCGCAAACGCTATCTTCTGGCGGGGATATCCGGCGGCAGTCTGGCTGCCTATCTTTCCTGGCGGATATTTACCCATGTACAGGTGAGGGTGCAGGCGTGGCTGGATCCCTGGAGTGTGATAGACAAAGAGGGCTATCAGATTACCCAGTCGCTGTTTGCGATCGGCTGCGGCGGTCTGTTCGGGCTGGGGCTGGGGCAGGGCAGTCCATCTTCCATTCCTTTTGTGACAACGGATTTTATTTTCTCGGCAATCGCAGAGGAAATGGGGATTTTGTTTTCCCTGTGTCTGATTCTGGTTTACATCAGTTGTTTTGTGGTATTTATGAGGATCGCCCTTGCTCTGAAAGATGAATTCTTTCGCCTGACGGTGGTGGGGCTGGGGATTACGTATCTGTTTCAGATCTTTTTAACCATAGGAGGCGGTATCAAATTTATCCCCCTTACCGGGGTGACACTGCCTTTTATCAGTTATGGCGGAAGCAGCGTGGTCAGTACGATTGTGATGTTTTCCGTGATTCAGGGCCTGTATCTGGCAGGAGGAAAAAGAAATGCCGCGGGAAAGACAGACAGAAAAAAAGAGCCTGGCGGACAGAAAAAGTACCGCCCGGAAGATTATGAGGAAGCGTAACAAAGAGATCATGCAGGTGACCGTATTCTTTGTGGCGCTTTTCCTTGTGATGATGGGATATTTTACGGTCTATGCCCTGACACATGAAGAAGAACTGATGAATAACAGCTATAACAATCGTCAGCAGATCCTGAGTGCGAAAAACAGGCGGGGCAGTATCTATGCCAGGGACGGTGAGGTATTGGCGCAGACAGAGGAGGGAACTGGCGGCAATGAGCAACGTGTCTATCCGTATGGTGCTCTTTTTGCCCATGCGGTGGGATATGCGGACAAAGGCAGGGCAGGTCTGGAAGCCCAGGCCAATTACTATCTGATTCAGTCCAGCATCCCTCTGACTTCCAAAATGAGGGAGGGAAGCAGTGGGAAAAATCCGGGCGACGATATTTATACCACACTGGATGTATCTTTGCAGGAAGCGGCGGACCGGGCACTGGGTGTTTACAAGGGGACGATCATTGCCATGGATCCGCGCAGTGGTGAGATACTGGCCATGGTGTCCCGTCCGGACTTTGATCCCAATCACATTGTGGAACAGTGGGACGATATACTGGAGGATGAGGAGAGTGGCACGCTGCTGAATCGTGCCACGCAGGGACTGTACCCGCCAGGGTCTACTTTTAAGATCATTACCGCCCTGGAATATATCAGAGAACATCCGGATACCTGGCAGAACTACCAGTATCAGTGCGGCGGCAGTCTGCGTGAAGGAGAAGATGTGATCAACTGTTATCACGGTACCAAACATGGGAGTGTGGGACTGAAGAAGTCTTTTGCCAAATCCTGTAATACATCCTTTGCCAGTATGGGCATGGAATTTGACAAGGCGAAATTTCAGGAGACACTAAACAGCCTTTTATTCAATCGGGAACTTCCGCTTGCTTGTCTCTATAACCAGAGCAAGCTGGAACTCCTTCCGGATGACGGCCGCGGTGAAATGATGCAGAATGCCATCGGACAGGGCAGGACGCAGATGACACCGATCCATCTGGCCATGATCACAGCGGCAGTGGCCAATGACGGGATTTTGATGAAGCCTTATATGATCGGGCGCGTAGAGAGTGCAGAGGGCAGCGTGATAAAGAGTTTTCCTTCCGAAAGGTATGGGGAACTGATGACCAGTGAAGAGGCTGCCATTTTGAAGGAATATATGACCGCAGTGGTGGAGGAGGGGACAGGCACGAAGCTGTCAGGCCTGTCCTATACGGCGGCGGGCAAGACCGGCTCAGCAGAATATGGAACGAAAAAAGGAGAGAGCCATGCCTGGTTTACCGGTTTTGCGCCGGTGGAAGATCCGGCACTTGTGGTTACGGTGATCATCGAAGGGGCCGGTTCAGGCGGAGATTATGCTGTGCCGGTAGCCCGGCGGGTATTTGACGCATATCTGACGCAG
>CANPIC010000018.1 GCA_947574055.1 uncultured bacterium | reverse complement strand
CGGCTGCTCACGCATCCGGATTTTTCTGCTGGGCAATTCGGTTTTCTGCTGGTTTCCTGTTCCGCAGAACTCCTCCTTGCCCTTTTCTCTGCAGAAATCTCCGGCTGCTCACGCATCCGGATTTTTCTGCTGGGCAATTCGGTTTTCTGCTGGTTTGCAGTTTCACAGAATTGTTTTATTTATCTTTTTGTATCAGGATGCGCAGCGCTTCCACGGCGGTCTGGATGGCCATATCCGTGTCATGCACCACCGGATTTTCCAGGCCCAGCTTCTCTCTCTCCTGATTTGCCACGACAAGGAAGCAGGAGCCGGCACGCACGCGCAAGTGGCCGGCGACGATAAACATAGCGGCCGATTCCATCTCGGAGGCCAGACATCCCATCCGTTTCCATGCCTCCCACTTATTCATCAGTTCATAATTCACCGGCTTTGTCTCCGGCTCATGTTGACCATAAAAAGCATCTTTACACTGTACGACACCGGTATGAAAGGAATATCCTTTTTTCTCTGCCGCCGCCACAAGGGCATTGGTCACGGCAAGATCCGCCACCGCCGGATATTCAATGGGTGCGTATTCTTTGCTGGTTCCTTCCATGCGCACCGCCCCTGTTGCCACGACGATATCACCACTTTTTACTTCCGTCTGCATACCGCCACAGGTTCCGATACGGATAAACGTATCCGCGCCGCACCGAAACAACTCTTCCATGGCAATGGATGCGGAGGGACCGCCGATACCGGTCGAGGTGACGCTGACTTTCACCCCGTCCAGCATGCCGGTATAAGTGATATACTCTCTATTATCCGCGATCAAAGTCGGATTATCAAAGTATTTTGCGATTTTCGCGCATCGCTTGGGATCCCCTGGCATAATTACATACCGGCCCACTTCTCCCGATGCTACCTGAATATGGTATTGTCTGTTTGCATCTTCCGAATAATTTTTCATAGCCTTTCAACCTCATTTCTGTTTTCTTGCCATTTTCCGATTCGCACCGCACTGCCCGGGCGGCCGGACTTTCCCTGTCCCTTATCGTTGCCCCTTATCATAAGGGATTCCCTCCGCCTTAGGTGCTCTGGACTTACCGGAGACAAATACCAGGACGATCAGGGAGATGATATAAGGAAGCATATTATATACTGTACTGGGCAGTTTGAGCGCCACCAGCGCATCAAAACCCGTATAAACATTGGAAAGGGCACGGAAAAGCCCGAAAAGGAGCGCTGCCAGTCCGATATTGACAGGCCTCCACTGTCCAAAGATCATCACAGCCAGTGCCAGGAAACCAAATCCTGCCACACCATTTTCAAATTTCCATTCGCTTACGCCGGCAGTGATATAAACCAGACCGCCCAGACCGCCCAGGGCACCGGAAATCAGTACGCCCGCATAACGCATTTTATATACGTTAATACCCACTGAATCCGCTGCCTGCGGATGTTCGCCGCACGCACAAAGACGCAGGCCGAATCTGGTCTTATACAAAATTACATACGATGCTACCAGAACCAGGAAGGCAATCAGCATAAACCAGTTAAATTCAAACCGGCCGATATTGAGAACAAAAGCCTTCTTCGCCTGTCCGTAGGCAACGGTAGAAGAAACATTATCCACGCTTTCCGCCGTATTGATCGCTCTGACCAAAACAACTGCCGCCGCCGGTCCCAGAAGGTTCAGTGCCGTACCTACCAGTGTCTGGTCTGCATTGAACTTAATGGCCGCAACCCCCAGCAGCAGGGAAAAGATCATACCGACCAGCACGCTCGCCAGTATGACAAGCACAATGATCAGCACCGCCGCCGTACCGGCAGGCAGATATTTCATCGTCAGTGCACCTCCCAGGGCACCCACAACCATGATTCCCTCCAGACCGATGTTAATCACGCCGCTGTGTTCCGAAAAGCATCCGCCCAGTGCCACCAGCACCAGGACGGAAGCAAAAATAAGTGTATACTGAATCAACAATAGCATTATATGCACCTCCTATTCCAGTTCCGCAGTTCCCCTCCTGGAGCGTCTGCTACGGAAGTATCCCTGTCCGCCTTCTGCGGCCATGTATCCTTCCCGCTCCCTCTGGGGCCCTGCTGTTTTCCAGTTCCGCAGTTTTCCCCCCCCACCTCCGGGGCTCTGCTATTTTCAGTTATTCTTTTCTTCTCTTTTATCCAGGAATCGGTTCAGCCATACTTTGAAGAAGAGCACAAAGCCGCACAAATAAATGATAAATGCGGAGATCAGATCCGAAATCTGGGTACAGTACATAGTCTTGTCCACATAGGTGCCTCCACTTGTTATATGCTGGATAAAATAGGAGGAAAGGATAGCACCAAGCGGGTTGGAACCACCCAGGAAGGCGGCTGCAATACCGTTAAATCCCATGGCCGGCACACTTGTCTGCTGTACCATCCACTGTTCGATCCCTGTCAGATAAAAGATCGCCGCACCGAAGCCCGCGAGGCCGCCGGCGATGACCATGGTCAGGATTATGTTGCGTTTTTCCCGCATACCACAGTATTTGGCAGCGTTTTTATTCATCCCTGTCGCTTTTAATTCAAAACCAAATTTTGTCTTCTCCAGAACAACCCATACGATCACTGCCATGACAACTGCCAGCGGCAGGCCAATAGTCACAAATTCATTTTTGGAAAACACCTGATCCAGTCCGATATTCGGAAGCAGGGCACTTTTATTTACACTTTTAAGGGGCTTGGTATAGGGTGTGGACTGTTCTTTGACAAGTGACAGCAGCATGTTAACCAGATAAAGGCCGATCCAGTTGAGCATGATGCAGGAAATAACTTCATTTACATTAAAATAGGCTTTCAGGGCACCGGAAATTCCTCCCACAAAAGCAGCCGTCAAAACAGCGGCCAGCATACACACATACCAGGGCATACCCAGTCCGATGCCAAAATACAGGCATGCGCCCACACCGACAACATACTGACCGGCAGCGCCAATATTAAACAGCCCCACTTTCCATGCGAACAAAACAGAGAGAGAACACATCAGCAGCGCCGAAGCCTTAACCAGTGTAGTCCCCAGATATTTGGTCGCAGCGGCAGCACTGGGATAATAAAGAAAGTTCTTTAATATCGCCACGATCGCTTTTCCCGCACCGCCCGGATTGATGATCAGCAGGACAACATAACCGATCAAAAGACCGATTATAATACAAAGCAGGGAACCTAAGATGGTCTGAAAACCGCTGTTCCTGAGAAGGCTTTCTTTCTTTCTGGATTCTTTACTCATTTGCATTTACCCCTTTCTCTTCGAACCGGCCATATAGAGTCCCAGTTCTTCCACTGTGACTTCTTTCGGATCAAACTCGCCCACGATCTCACCCTCAAACATCACAAGGATCCGGTCAGATACATTCATCACCTCATCCAGTTCCAGACTGATCAGCAGCACACCTTTCCCTGCATCTCTCTGGGCCACCAGCTGTTTGTGAATATATTCGATGGCGCCTACATCCAACCCTCTTGTCGGCTGAACCGCAATCAGTAATTCCGGATTTTTGTCAATCTCCCGGGCGATGATTGCCTTTTGCTGGTTTCCGCCGGACATAGAACGTGCTTTTGTCGCTGCCCCCTGACCGGAACGGACATCATATTGATCAATCAATTTTTCTGCATAATCCCGGATTGCCTTCCGTTTTAAAAATCCCAGCTGATTGGTAAACGTCGGCTCAAAATACCTCTGCAGGACAATGTTGTCTTCGAGAGAATAATCCAGTACCAGGCCATGTTTATGCCGGTCTTCCGGGATATGGCTCATACCCGAGGTAAGACGCTCCCGGATGGGCATATGGGTGATCTCTTTGCCATTCATCGTTATGGTCCCGTTCTTTAACGGTTCCAGACCGGACAGGCCATATACGAATTCCGTCTGTCCGTTTCCGTCGATGCCTGCAATACAGACAATCTCCCCCCTGTGCACTTGCAATGATACATTGTTCACGGCATTATTCTTATGCCGCCTGGAAGCCACTGTCATATCTTTGATATCCAGCACCACTTCCCCCGGCTTCGCCGGCTGTTTTTCCACCACAAAGTTTACATCGCGGCCCACCATCATAGCCGACAGCTTCTCCGGTGTGGTATTTTTGATATCCACGGTTCCGATATATTTGCCTTTCCGCAAAACGCTGCAACGATCTGCCACCTGCATGATCTCCGCCAGCTTGTGTGTGATAAAAAGGATACTCTTGCCCTCTGCCGCCAGCCCTTTCATAATATTCATAAGTTCATGAATCTCCTGAGGTGTCAGAACGGCAGTGGGTTCATCAAAGATCAGAATCTCATTATCGCGGTAAAGCATCTTCAAAATCTCTGTCCTTTGCTGCATCCCTACCGTGATATCTTCGATCAGAGCATCCGGGTCTACCGAAAGACCATATTTTTCAGAAAGGGCCACGACTTTCGCCCGTGCCTCCTCCTTCTGCAAAAATCCTCCTTTCGTCGTCTCCACGCCCAGAATAATATTATCCAGAACGCTGAAACATTCCACCAGTTTAAAATGCTGATGCACCATGCCGATCCCCAGAGCATTGGCATCGTTGGGATCATTGATCACAACCTTTTTTCCGTCTTTGTGTATCTCGCCTTCCTCAGGCTGATACAGTCCAAAAAGGACGCTCATCAATGTGGATTTTCCCGCTCCGTTTTCCCCCAGCAAAGCGTGAATCTCGCCTTTTTTTAACTGTAAAGTGATATTGTCATTTGCTATGATGCCCGGAAATCTCTTTGTGATATTCAGCATCTCAATCGCATATTCAGCCATCCTTTACATACCTCCTCTCGATCTGTTCTGTATTTATTTTGATAAGAAGTGTCATAAACTTATTTTTATGACCTCTCCCGCGCCGATTTTTGTTATCTGTAATCGCAGTATCTACTCTACAAGAATCGCACGCTTCCCCCGGAGGGCTCCTGTAAAACTGTCCGAAGGAATTTTTCTCAAACAGGAAAATTCGAAACAGTAATTTTCCTGTTTGAGAAAAAAGGGAAGCAGGTGCTGAACCCGCTTCCCTTACCTTTGGAACTCATCCTCCGATTTTCTCAGAATACTTCCTGCCCGAATGACTTATTTGATGCTGCCATAGTCATTTACTTTGACCGTCGTGGAAGGAAGTGCCGTAATATCTCCGGAAACTTCCACTTCACCGTTATACATGGCCTTTACCAGTGCAAGATAGTCGTCTTTCGTAAATCCGTCGCCCCACTGCGTGCTCTCAAGAGGAAGCTGTACATAGTTGTCTTCCGGATTCTCGGAAACCAGGCCAAGATTATCAATCTTACCTTTATAGTTGTCCCATTTTCCGTCTTTGATATCGGTAAGAACCGCGTTCACGGTTGCGGAAAGACCCTTCATAGCTGAAGTAACCGTCAGGCCTTCACCGAGTGTATCAATGATAGGCGCCTGATCAGAGTCAACACCGATCACTTTGCCGCCTGCCTTCACTGCTGCTTCTGCTGCAGATGTGTAGATACCGCCGCCGCATGCAAATACGATCTCCACACCCTTGGAACCATACCAGGTATCCATATAAGCCGTAATATCAGCATCGCCATAGAACTGTCCGCCGCATACATACTCGATCTCAACATCGCCGCTCACGCCCAGTTCCTCTGCCGCCGCGTCTGCACCCTGAACATAACCATATCCGAAACGGGTCACTGCCGGAACGGACATACCACCCAGGAATCCCAGATGTCTGTATCCCAGTTTAACAGCTGCATATCCTGCCATATAGCCGGAAAGTTCTTCCTGATAGGTACAGCAGTATACGTTGTCCGTGTTGTAATATTCCGTTACATCCCAGTTGGCCGGATTGTAGTCATAGCCTTCGCCAACACCTTTTTCACAGATATCGCCTGCCCCGACATCCAGCGCAATAAATTTCACATCCGGATAAAGTTCGGACTGAGCCACCACTGCTGCCGCAAACATATATCCCGGCATCAGAATAATATTCGCACCGTCGGCCACTGCCTGATCCACACTGGCATTTCTCGCTTCATCAGAGTCACTCTCAGGCTTATAATAATTGAACACCATGCCGTTTGCTTCCGACCATGCCTTGGCAGACTCATAGGTTGTCTGATTAAAACTCTGATCAGTGATGTCTCCGGAGTCCGTGATCATGGCAATGCTCATATCTCCGCCTGCCGCTTCGCTCTCTCCGTCTGCACTCTCACCGCTGCTCTCGCTTCCGCCCTCGGCTTCTGCTGTGCTCTCACTGCCGGCAGCGTTGTCAGTATTTCCTCCGCTTCCTCCTTCGGAGCCGCATGCTGCAAGCGAAAATGCCATCATGCCTGCAAGCAACACTGCAATTAGTCTCTTCTTCATAGATGAGTACCTCCCTTGAAATATTTGTTATTCAGTAATTCATTATAAGATTTTCCAGCGCAAGAGTCAATGCCTGTATTGGGAAACATTTCCCCCATCCACTTTTTCAAACTCCACCCAGACATACTTGCCGTCTTCGGAAATCCCTTCCATGTCTTTTGTATCACCGCCTCCGGCCAGGCGGACTGCCATCTCCACTGCCGCTTCCCCCTGCCCTTTGCCTGACTGATAAACCGTAAACGCCATTTCGCCATTCTCGATGGCCATGCAGCCGTCCTCGGTGGCATCCACTCCCAGGACCTGGACTTTGGAAAAATCCATGCCTGCTGCCCTGCCTGCCTCCAGTACACCAAGGGCCATGGCATCATTATTGCAGATCACACAGTCTGCGCTGTTCCCGGTACGCAGAAACAATGCGAATAACTCCCTGGCCTGCTCCGTATCCCAGTTGGCGCTGTCCTCAAAGATATAATTGACTTTTTTGCCACTGGCTTCCAGTGTGTTTTTCACACCGCTTGTTCTGCCTGTAGTGGCAGAATGGTACCTGGGACCTTTGATCAGCACCACATTGATCTCCTGCTGACCACTCATCTGCCCCAGTACATACTCGGCCTGAAACTGACCGGCTACCTGCTCATCAGACCCCACATATACATATTTCCCCGCTTCCAGATATTTATCATCGGGACAACTGTTAAAAAATACGATCGGAATCTGCTCTGCACTCATTTTAAGCTGGACTGCCGTATCCGTCGAAACAGCGCTGCAAAGTATTACATCATATTCTTCGGCCGCTGCCCGTTTGAGCTGCTCCACCTGCTCCTCTATGGAACCATGCGCATCCTCTACATGCAGATAAACTCCCATCTCCGCCGCCTTGGCCGCGGCAGCGTCCACCAGTGTCTGCCGGAAGGTATCCATTTCGTTTAAGGAAAGGAAAATCCGGATTTCTTTCTGCCCCATAACACGCTGTCTGCCGCAACCGCCTGTTGCCAGAAGCAATATAAATGCCCCCAAAACCGCCAGCGCTTTCAGCCATTGTCTCTTCTTCATCGTGCTCCGGCCTCCTTCTCTATTCTGAATCTGGCTACCTGTCCATACAATTCTTCTGCCGATGCCGTCAGCTCCTGCGCCCCTTCCGATACCCGTTCGCTGCTTTCCGTAATATGGTTGGCCTGTTCCACCATAGTCTCCGAGGTCGCCAGTATCTCCTGCGAGCTGGCCGCCTGCTCCTCAGAAATGGCTGCCATATTGGTGGCCACATCGTCTACCTGCTCCACCTTCTTTATCATTTCCTGTACAAGACTGCTCACACCGTCAATGTCATCGAATATGGTGTCAAAGGTCTTCAGTGCATCCCCCACCAGCCTGCTGCTCTGTTCGATATTCTTTACACTCTCATCCGTCTGTCTGACCGTATCTCCCACCAGTTCGCTGATTTCCTTGATGAGGATTTCTATGTTATGAACCGCCTCGGCACTTGTCTTGGCCAGCTGTCCGATCTCCATGGCCACCACCGCGAATCCCCTTCCTGCTTCACCCGCTCTGGCGGCTTCGATAGAAGCATTCAGCGAAAGCAGATCTGTCTGATCTGCAATATTACCGATCACACCCGTAATCGTATTGATCTCTTCCGAGGCCTGTCCCACCTTGTCAATGGCCTGCTGCAGTTTTCGCATGGATGTGTTGATATCTGTCATGGCACCGCTGACGCGCTGCATATCTTCCTTACCGTGTCTGGATACCTCCACGGTTTCCCGCATTTTCTGATCTACCTGCGATCCGTCCTCTTTTGTATCCGCAACCACCGTGGCAAGTGTGGTCGCATTATCCGCAATCTCATTGACAGAAAGAGAAAGCTGTTCCACTGTCACGTTCAGTTCTTTCATAGACTGGCTTTGCAGCCTGGAAGCATCATACATCTGCCCGGACACTTCATTGCTGGTGCCGGCCTCTTCATTCAGCTTGCGTGAAACCCCGTGTATGGAAGCGATCATCTGCCGCATGGTGATAATAAAACTCTCCACATGACGGCTCATCACACCGATCTCATCACCGCTCTTTGCGCCCACCTGAATCGTAAAATCGCCGCCTGTCATGGCAGTGATAACATCCGTCAGGCCTTTTACAGGACGGATCACCATATGTACCACGCGTTCCACCAAAACGGCCAGTATCAGCACCGACACCAGGCCGATTACGATCATCAGAGTTCTCACACCCTTGATATCCGCATAAATCACATCCGTGGGGATATAAGATACAAGAATCCAGTCCGTCCCCTGTATCTGCGTAAAAGCGGTCATATTGCCCATGATCTCCGCCATCTCCAGATCCTGCCCGTCGATCTTTTCTCCGACGGTGCGCAGGAAATCATCCCCCGACTGGCTCAGCCCTGTGGATATCAGACTATTCTCATGATGTGCCAAAATGACACCATCCGTACTGCTCACCAGAAACGCCCTGGCCTGCTCCATCTCTATAAAGCTGTTCACGATAATGCTGATTCTCTCCAGTGTCAGATCTGCCGAAATCACTCTGATGAGGCCGGAATCATCCTTTAAAATACCCGACGCACTGATCACCTCGGCCCCGGTGTCACTGGTATAGGCACGGGTAAATCCCATATTCCAGCGCGTCAGCCCCTCCTCATACCACACCGTATGCAGCGGATCTTCCTCTTTCTTCTCAGACCCTGTGGCAATGAGCAGATTTCCGTTTTCTTCCGCAATATACAACCCCTGCGGATAATTGTCATTGAATCCATAGTAACTGTCCAAAATAGCCTGCAGCTGCTCCGGCTGCGGGTTCGTCTGCTCAATAGCACGTTTGGCGGCCTGAAAAGCTGCCAGGTTCTCATTCAGCCATGCTTCTATCTGATTCGCCTGGTTCTCAATGGAGGAACCAAGCAGATTCTCCGAATACGACTTGATGATATTCCTGGAAATAAAATACGACAGTCCCACCAAAAGTACCATAATCAGTATCACCATCGGTAAAATAATCCCCAGCAATTTTACCTTAATGGATACCACACGTTTCCCTCTTTCCTCTTTCATAACCTCTCCCGCCCTCATTCCCTCTTTTTGTACAAAAAATCCCGGGTAAAACTGATTTTATTGTACACTTTTTTAGAAAGGAGTGCAAGAGATTTCCTCAATCCAGCAAAATCTCCTCCACAGTCACAAACACATATCCTTCCTTCTGCAGGCGGTCGACGATCTCCAGTGCCGCTGCTATGCTGGCAGGATACTGGTCATGCATCAGTATGATATCGCCTTCCTTGACCCTGCTGATTGTATTTCTGACAATGCAGTCCTTGTCATCCGAGCACCAGTCTCTTGGGTCAATCGACCAGAGAACAGGAAACATATTCAGTTCTTCTTCATACCGCTTGTTCCAGGAACCATAAGGCGGTCTGATATATTCCGTATCCTCCCCCGTAACCTCCCGTATCGCCTCATTGGTGGAAACAATCTCTTCCCGGAACTGTTCTCCGTTGGCGGCAGTCAGCTGCACATGATGAAAAGTATGATTACCAATCAGATGACCTTCTTCATACATCCGTTCCACAATGTCCGGATATTTGGAGACATTGGCGCCTGTCACAAAAAAGGTGGCCTTAACCCCCCGCTCTTTCAGGCCGTCCAGCAGTTTTACCGTATAACGGGGATGTGGCCCGTCATCGAAGGTCAGCGCGATCCGCTTGCCTGCGTCCTCCTGTTTGCTTTGATCTGTGTTTTCTACTGCCAGGCTTTCTTCTTCGCCTGTTTTTACCGCCGCCACTGCCGGCAGATCGGATGCCACCCGTTCAGACTGGATCAAAAAAAGCAGCCCCGCCAGAAGCAGATCCAGAATCACCATCCGTTTTATCCAAATCCTTACCTTCATGCAGACTGCCTCTTTTCTCTTTTTCATTGCTGTATAGTATATGACGCCGGATTTTGTCTCTATTCCACACGACAATACGTCCATGCGTCCCTATTGCTCCGGTCTTGTAAAATTCCACCTGCTTTCTGTCATTTCTGGCCAAACACACCGTCAAAATACTTCTCATAGATCCGGAAAAACGCCGATGTATTCACAGTATCATCGTGAATCATGGCAATGCTCTCCCAGACATCCGGGTTCATATTACGGGCCAGGGACTCTGCAAAAGCATCATACTCCTGACTGAACACTTCCTTCCTTCTCTGTTCTACTATTTTTACCTTGTTGGCATCTGTCTCTTCTTTATTAAAAGTGCTGATACAGCGAATGATATGGTAGCCGTACTGCGTTTCCACAATATCACTGATCTCACCGGTTCCCAGATTGAAGGCCGCTTTTTCAAACCCTTCTTCCATCTCACCTTTGCCGAAAGAATAGATGCTTTTGCTGTCCTCGTTATATCTGGTCACAAGACTGTCAAAATCTGCTCCTGCCTGGATCTCTGCCAGAACCTGCTCCGCCTTTTCACGTGCCTGCCGCTTCTCTGCCTCTTCATAAGGCACACGCCTCCCATCACTACCCAGAGAATAGGTCTTGATCAGAATGTGGGAGATTGTAATGGTCCTCGCTTCGTCATCGCTGATTTCCGGGTTAATATCCTTGATGATATAGCGGTACACCTTGTCCGCAATGGCATATTCCTCATACATGGCCGTAAGACTTTTTTCATCCACGTCCATAGCCCGGATCTCCGCTTCATTCAGGGATGCATAATATTCCGCTCCGGCCTGTTGTGCCAGTGTCTTTTCACGATCGTTAAGCGTCACGCCATATTTTCCGGCCAGCAGACTCATGACCTTGATCTCTGCCAGCTCGGCCAGGACCGTATCCTTTACATTTTGTTCCAGTGTGGTCCCCCGCAGTGTCTTATCCCAGATTCTGGTACCATAGATACTCTCATACTGATTCTGCGTGTTGGTCAGATATACCATAATCTCAGATACCGAACAGGAAGTACTCTCTATACGAAATACCTCGTCTTTGCCAAACCCTGTGGTCAACACGACTTTAATCTTTTCCGTTTCGTCTCTTTTTTCCGTCTCGGCGGCCTCAGCGGAGCCATTTTCCCGCTCCGTCTCCTCAATTTTGCTGCCGCACCCGCCACTCAGCAGAACCAAAACCGCAGCACTCAGCAGAACAAACAAATATTTGCGAAATATCGTCTTTTTCCCGGTCTCCGCCTGTGGCATGTACCCTGACTCTTTTCTCATCTTGGTCACTCCATGGTTTTCAGGATGCTCCTTGCCACACTGATGCCATTGGCTGACGCCTGCTGCAGTCCCCGTGTCACACCCGCACCATCACCAATGGCACGCAGTCCCCGGATACTCGTTTCAAAGTCCCGGTTTACCACTACTTTATTGGAATAAAACTTAACTTCCACCCCATAGAGAAGCGTCTCTTCGGAAGCAATTCCCGGCGTCACCTTGTCAAGCGCCAGCAGCATCTCTTCAATATCCACCATAATCCTGTGTGGAAATACAAGAGACAGGTCCCCCGGCACCGCATCTTTGAGCGTGGGGATGATATTGTTGCGGCACAGCCGCTCCTCCGTCGTACGCCTGCCCCTTCTGAAATCACCAAAAGTCTGTACCAGAATCTTTCCGCCGCACAGCATATTGGAAAGTTCCGCTATCTTGCGCCCATAGGCAATGGGCGTGGTAAACGGCTTGGTGAAATTCTTGGACACCAGTATGGCAAAATTGGTATTATCCGTTTTGTACTCTTTGGATTTATAAGCATGGCCGTTGACCACCGCAAGCCCGCCCTCATAATACTCCGTCGCCACCTCTCCCGACGGATTGGTACAAAAGGTACGTACTTTATCGTCAAACGTAGGGGTGTGATAGACCAGTTTCGCTTCATAGAGATTTTCATTCAGTGTTTGCATCACTTCATCCCGCACTTCCACCCGGACACCGACATCCACTGTCCCAGGTGTAGTCTCAATGCCGATTTCCAGACACTTGCTCTTAAACCAGTCCGCGCCTTCCCTGCCTACGGCAGAAATAATCTCTTTCCCATAGAAAACCTCTCCCCGGTCCGTCCTGACTCCTGTGGCCATACCATTTTCCACAAGGATCTCCGTCACCATCGTCTGAAAATGCAGTTCTGCCCCTGCTTCTTCCAGGTGTCTTTGCAGTCTGGAATAAATTTTATAGCCTTCCTCCGTGCCAAGATGACGAATGGGACACTCCACCAGCTTCAAATTGGCATTGATGGCCTTTCTGCGGATTTCCCGGATCTCGGCTGCCTTATCCATTCCGTAGACGCTGCTGTCGGCGCCAAACTGCAGATAAACCGCATCCGATTCCCTGATCAGTCTCGTCGTCTCCTCATATCCCAGAATGTCGGGCAGATTACCGCCCACATCCGGGGAAAGAGAGAGCTTACCATCTGAAAAAGCACCCGCCCCTGCGAAACCGGTGGTAATCGAACAGGGTTTACAACCCACACACTGTTTCGTCTTTCTCTTGGGACATTCCCGTTTTTCGATGGAACGCCCCTTTTCGATCATCACAACTTTCAGTTCCGGCCTCTGTCGCAGCAATTCATAAGCGCAGAAAATACCGCCCGGTCCGGCTCCTATAATAATCACATCCACCTGATCTCTCATAGATACATCCCTCTTTTCCATATAGCATCTCATCCCTTCTCATCCGGTGCCCCTGCGCAGCGGCCCTCAGCTATTGTCTGCCTTCCAGCCTATTCCCCGCCTGGTCATACCATGTCTCGCCGTTTGTCAAAAGATAGGGTTCCTGATTCCTTACCGCCTCCGCAAAATCTCTTCCGTCTCTGAGCCGGCGCCTGAATGCCATGCCGCCGCCAAACAGGTTGATCGTATGAATATCTGAACCGGCTGTAAGCGCAAATCCGTGTTCCCGGCCATAAGCCACCGCCTTCTCGTCATACACGGGCTTATTATGCGCTTTACTCAGGCTGCTGCTGTGCGTGGCATTGATCCCTTCCACACCATCCACAAATTCCGGAAACAATCTGATCTCAGGGATATAATACTCCTCACGGAACGGATGCGCATGGATGATCAGTCCGCCGCCCTGATGGACCAGCGCAAACTGTTCTTCCACGCTAGCCTCCAAAAGCCCGGGATGTGCCAGCATCCACGCAGGAGACAGGCCATAAATCAAAAACTCCGTCCCCTGATACCCGGCTTCCCAGCCGAAAAATACATCCAGTCCGATCTTATCACCCATTTCCTTTGCCGCATCATACCCTCTGCAAAATCGCTCTACCAATTTTCTCCAGGGTAATTTCCTGGGAACAGCCGTATTGCCGCCCCAGTTATGATCTGTCACAAATATACCCGTGTAACCGGCGTCCTTGCAGGCCCTAGCCATCTCCGCGCCACTGTTTTTTGCACAGGCGCTGGCCTCCCTGGTATGCAAATGGGTTTCATACAGATAAGGATATTCTTCCCCGTAATCTCTTTTCGTCATTCCGTCTCTTCTCCATCCAGAATTTTTTTCAGATAATTTTTCAGAATGGCAATCGCTACGTTATTTCTGCCTCCCCTGGGTATGATCAGATCCGCATATTTTTTGGAAGGTTCCACGAACTGTTCATGCATGGGCTTCACCGTGGTGCGGTACTGACGCAGCACCGACTCCACACTCCTGCCCCGCTCCGCCATGTCCCGCGTGATCCTGCGCATCAGGCGCTCATCAGCGTCCGTATCTACAAAAATTTTCAGATCCATCAGATTCCGCAGCGGCTCAGAGTCCAGTATCAGTATCCCCTCCAGCATCAGTATCCTCTTGGGATATACAGTCACAGTCTCTCTGGCGCGGTTGTGTATATTATAATCATATACGGGCCGTTCAATCGGCTTGCCTGATTTAAGAGCCATCACATCCGCGACCATGCGTTCTGTGTCAAACGAAGCCGGATGATCATAATTGAGTTTTTCCCGCTCTTCAAAGGGCATACTGTCATGCGCTTTGTAGTAACAGTCATGCCCCACCAGCTCAATGCCTTCTCCAAAATAGTCCTTGATAATCTTTACAATCGTCGTCTTGCCGGAAGCAGTCCCCCCTGCCACCCCGATCACATATGTCCTGTCCATCCGCCATACCCCTTTCTCCTGTCGTATCCCACAAATAGCAGCCAACCAATACTTCCGCCGGAAGATTCTTTTATCATACGGAAAATGCAAGACCTCTTTATGATAAAATGAGAAAAAATGTCCCAGGGCCGCAGCCCCAAGGGCATCCTTTCTCTCTGCAGTGCAGGTGCACTGATTATCCGATTTCCTGAATCCAGCCTTTGGGCGCTTCGATGCGGCCCATCTGAATGCCTGTCAGGGTGTCATACAGTCTCCTGGTCACAGGCCCCATATCTGCCATACCGCCGGGCAGACAGATCTCATGACCGTGATCCACAATCTTCCCCACCGGAGAAATAACCGCTGCTGTACCACAGAGTCCACACTCCGCAAAATCCTTCAGTTCTTCTTTGTATACTTCCCGCTCTTCTGTCTCCAGTCCCAGATACTCTTTCGCCACATACATCAAAGATCGTCTGGTGATTGAGGGCAGGATACTGGAAGACTTCGGTGTCACCACCTTGTTATCCTTTGTCACAAAAATAAAATTCGCACCTCCGGTCTCCTCCACCTTTGTACGGGTCGCCGCATCCAGATACATATTTTCATCAAACCCCTGCTTATGCGCGTCCACAATGGCATAAAGACTCATGGCATAATTCAGTCCGGCTTTGATATGACCTGTGCCATTGGGCGCCGCCCGGTCAAAATCGCTGATCCGGATGGTCAGCGGCTTTACCCCGCCTTTGAAATAAGGTCCTACCGGCGTCGTAAACACGCGGAACTGATAGGCATCGGCAGGTCTCACACCGATGACCGGCCCGCTGGCGAACATAAACGGACGGATATATAAAGTAGCCCCGCTGCCATAAGGAGGAACAAAGGCCTCATTAGCCTTTACGGTGCGAAGCACCGCATCCACAAATTTCTCCTTCGGAAAAACCGGCATCTCCAGCCTGCGGCAGGAATCTTCCATGCGCTGGGCGTTCAGATCCGGCCTAAAGGTCACGATACGTCCGTTCTCTGTCGTATATGCCTTAAGGCCTTCAAAACAGGACTGGGAATACTGCAAAACCCCGGCGCACTCATTGATCACCAGATCCGCCTGCTCCGTCAGTGCCCCCTCTTCCCATGCACCATCTTTATAGTCGGCCACAAAACGCCAGTCGGTCCTTATATAGTCAAATCCAAGTCCTCCCCAGTCGATCTTCTTTTTCTCCATTTACTGCTCTCCTCCCTCTTGATCGTAAACCATAAACGCATCCCCCGGATGCTATGCTTATTATCATACTTTCGTTGGAAAAAGTCAATCCAGGTCCATACGTACTTTGCTCTCAATCCCGGTTCCTTTACCCTTCCTGCTACAATCTACACCAGATTCCTGATTCCTTCACATATCCTTCGCGCTACGGCCGGATTGTTCATCGTATAGAGATGAATCCCGTCCACACCATTTGTCAGCAAATCCACAATCTGATTAATGGCATAGGCCATGCCCGCGTCAAACAGTGCCTCTTTCTTATCTTCAAACCGGTGCATGATACGGCTGTATTTTTCCGGCAGACTTGCGCCGCAGAGTGTAACCATGCGTTCGATCTGTGCCTTATTGGTGACAGGCATAATGCCTGCCTCGATAGGCGCATGAATCCCTGCAATCGCCGCATCCTCCAGAAACCGGTAATACACATTATTATCAAAGAAAAGTTGTGAAATCAAATGGGTCGCCCCACTCTCCACCTTTTCCCGCAGATGATGCAAATCTGCCGCCCTGCTCTCCGCCTCCTGGTGCGTCTCCGGATAACATGCCGCACAAATATGAAACTCTTCTCCCTGCTCCTTAATAAAACGAATCAGGTCATTGGCATAAAGAAACTCTTTTTTGGGCTCATAATCAGGACTTTTATCCCCACGCAGAGCCAGCAGGTTATAAATACCGGCTTCCTTTAACTCCTCCAGCATCCCTTTGATTTCTGCCTTTGTGTAGTTCAGGCAGGTCAGATGCACCACCGGTTCAATGTGATAGACTTCTTTGATTTTCCTGGCCAGTTCTATTGTCTTATTGTTGACTGCGCTCCCGCCCGCACCAAATGTAATACTGATGAAATCGGGTTTCAAACTGCTGAGAACCTCCAGCGTGGCATCAATATCCCGCAAAGCCGCCCCCCGCTTGGGTGGAAAAATCTCAAAAGAAATCACCTGATTTTTCTTTTCCTCAAACAATAAATCCAGATTCATATCGTTCTCTCCCTTTCGTACGACCGTACTTTTTATATTCCAAACAACTTTCTTGTACTTTCCACCTCTTGTAACGCACACCCCAACCTTGTGGCAATCTGGCTGTTGCTGACAGACGAATCCCTTTGTAATTCCTGAAATATCCTGGCAGACAGCAATATCCCTTCCTGTCTCCCTTCCTGGTGCCCTGCCCGCCTCGCTTCCTGTTGTTTTACCTGGATATCCTTTTCATAACTATATTCGGCTATCAGCATATTCTCCACCTCACTGCCTTTTCGCTTCAGATAATCTGACAAAATTCCTTTTTCAATACATTCCCGAATGGCTTTTTTCAGCGTCGCTTCTTCTTTCGCATATTTACGCACAACATCAATAAAAAGGCTGTATTCCCGCAATACATTACATTTATCCAGTATTTTATGAACTTTATCCGAATTTATATTAATGACTTTTACCTTTAATTCCAGCCCATTTTCCACTGGTTTTTCCAGAAATGCAGATGACAAATACAATTCTTCCTCCTGCGGATATTCCGCCTTGCCATTATGTTTTCTTTATCAATATTATAGCACAGCCTTTCCGCCTGTCGCAATCAGAGAAAATAATCGCCAATCCCGGGATATATTCCCAGAAGTTATAATACCATCTTACATATGCATAGGATCCGGTAAAAGGTACTGAGAAATAACAAAAATCTAAGACGCTCCGGCAAACCGTCGCGTCTAAGACTCCCTAAATCACTCAATTTTATTTGCACAAAAACATGTTTCAAAAAACATCTCAGCTGCCAACTCGCCCGGCAACCCCGGTTTTGTCCGTCTTTCCCGACGACTGTCATAACTGCGAAATCACAAAGATATCATATATCGCCTTGATCGCCGCCTCAAAATCATTATCAGAAACGCCGATGATAATGTTGAGCTCGCTGGAGCCCTGGTCGATCATCTTGACATTGACATTTGCATGAGCCAGTGCGGAAAAGATCCGGCCTGCCGTACCTCTTGTGGAACGCATCCCCCGCCCCACGACCGCAATCAGCGCCAGATCTGATTCGATATCAATGGAATCAGGCCTGGTCAGACGGTGCAGTCCGGCCACCACCTTCTGTTCTTTGTCGATAAATTCATCCAGATGCACAAATACGGTCAGTGTGTCGATCCCGGAAGGCATATGCTCGAAAGATATGCCATTTTCTTCAAATACCTGCAGCACCTTTCTGCCGAATCCCACCTCGGAATTCATCATATCCTTTTCAATATTGATAGAGCAGAATCCTCTCTTACCTGCAATTCCGGTAATCGTATATCTGGACTTCTGACAGGTGCTCTCCACAATCCAGGTTCCTCTGTCTTCCGGCGCATTGGTATTGCGGATATTGATAGGAATCCCTTCTTTACGCACAGGGAAAATGGCATCCTCATGCAGTACAGTGGCCCCCATATAAGAAAGTTCTCGCAGTTCCCGGTAAGTAATGGTCTCAATCCCTTCCGGCCTTTCTATGATACGGGGATCGGCAATCAAAAAGCCGGAGACATCTGTCCAGTTCTCATAGACATCCGCATGAACCGCCCTGGCCACAATAGAACCGGTAATATCCGACCCACCTCTGGAAAAAGTCCGCACACAGCCCTGCGCCGTGGCACCATAAAAGCCGGGAATAACCGCATGTTCCGTCTCTTCCAGGCGCTGACGCAGCATTTTGTCCGTCTCCTCAGACAAAAAGGCCCCTTCCTCATCAAACCGTACCACCTCTGCCGCATCAATAAATGTATACTGCAAATACTGCGCCATAATGATACTGTTAAGGTATTCCCCCCTGGAAGCCGCATAGTCTCTGCCCGCTTTCTTCTGAAACTGCTCCGCAATCTCCTGAAACTCCTGTTCCAGAGAAAGGCTCATCTCCAGCCCGGTTATGATCTCTTCAAACCGGAGCCTGATCTGTTTTAGCTGTCCCGAAAAATTTTTGCCCTCTTCCGCCAGCGCATAACATTCATACAGCATATCCGTCACTTTGGTATCGTGCATATGACGTTTGCCCGGCGCTGATGGCACCACATAGCGCCGCTCCGGATCGCTGCGGATGATCTCGCCCACTTTTTGAAACTGTTTCGCGCTGGCAAGGGAACTGCCGCCGAATTTTACCACTTTTATCATAATATCTCTCCTCCTGATCTGAAGAGTGCATGTAAATTCATTCTGTCATTTGTACGCCTCACTTTACAGTATAGCAGCCCGCAGCCGGGCCAAATCTCTCATAAAGTGTGACGCACATCTGGCAGAAAGCAAGTTTCATACACGCTCTGGCATGGTATCTGCTTATTATCTGTTCGCAAAGAGTTTTCTGATCAGCTCATGGCCCTTTTCCACGCGAATCCCGGTTGCCGACGCCTCTTTCTCATTGTAATGCGGATGACTTTCATTCGCACCGCTTTGCGCTGCCCCGGCGACATTTGTACTGTCATACAAAAGATAGGGCACATCATCACTGGTATGGGTTCTGACACGGATCGGTGTGGGATGATCCGGCAGCACAAGGAGCCGGTAGGGCTCTCCTGACCGGTCCAGTCCCTCTTTCAGAGGTTTTATGACACGCTTGTCAATATTTTCGATCGCCTGTATCTTTTTCTCCACACTACCCTGATGCCCCATCTCATCCGGCGCTTCAATATGGATATAGGCAAAATCATACCCATCCTCTGTCAGCGCCTTCACGGCAGCGGCAGCCTTGCCTTCATAATTGGTATGCAGCCCGCCATTAGCGCCTTCCACACAGATAGTATCCATACCGGCGCCTACCGCGATGCCTTTTAACAAATCGACTGCGGAAATCATCACCCCTTTTTTCTGATGCGCTTCCTGAAAATTTGATAAAAGTGGCTTTGTGCCCGCGCCCCAGAACCAGCAGCAGTTGGCAGGACGCAGCCCCCGTCTGCGACGTTCTTCATTCAGCGGATGATGTTTTAGTATCTCATAGCTTCTTTGCATCATCTCACGCAGCGTCGTATCCTGCGGCAGATGCGCCCCGATCACCTGTCCCGGTATATCATGAGGCTGGGTCAGTTCCACGACCTGTCCCTGCTCCCAGATCAGACAATGGCGGTAACTGGTGCCCACATAAAAATGCCAGGTTTCATTTTCCAGTTCCTGCTGCACGGCTTGCAGCAGCACGGCCGCCTCTTCCGTGCCAATCTCATCGGCACTATGATCAAGTATCGTCTGCTCTGCAAACGTAAGCGCTTCCTCTTCAGACAGTGTCACGAGATTGCACCGAAGGGCGATATCCGTCTCCTTCATGGGCACGCCGATGCTCAACGCCTCCAGCGGAGAGCGCCCGGAATAATACACCCGCGGATCATAGCCCATCACAGACAGATTTGCCGTATCCGAACCGGGCTTCATCCCGTCCGGTATGGTATGTACCATGCCGATCTCTGATACTGCACTCAGGGCATCCAGATTTTCCGTTTTCGCATAAGCCAACGGCGTTTGGCCATGCAACTCTGCAAGGGGTTCATCGGCCATCCCGTCCCCCAGTACGATCACATATTTCATCTTCAATCCTCCAGACGGATTCTCCCCAGAATCCCTTCGACGCCGCTTCTGATCCGTTCAAACGCCGCCTCTGTCATCGGCGGTGTGACAAATCCATATTCCTGTGGCTTTTCTTCCAGTCTGATGACCTCGATCCCGCCAAACAGTTCACGTGCCTGCGCCTCGCTCATCAGCGTCTGGTCCGCACGCACAAAAAATCTTCTGACAGCAAGCATATAGTCCAGCGGTTTTATCTCTTCTTCATCCCACAGACACATCACAGTCTTGCCCTGATGCCTTGCACAATCCACCACGTCAGACACCACCGCGCTGGCCGTGGGCAGTTTACCGGCGCCTCTTCCGTAATACATGGAATCGCCCAGCATATTGCTGTGTACAAACACCGCATTAAACACATCCTGAATCCCATGCAAAGGATTATCATTGGAAATCATAAAAGGGGCCACCATCACAAAACAGCCCTCTTCCTGCAGTTTGCTCATTGCCAGCAGCTTCACTGTGCGATCCAGTTTTTTCGCGTAAAGGAAGTCCTCTGTTGTGATGGCTGTGATGCCTTCCGTATAAATATCTTCATAATGCACCGTTTTGCCCAGCATCAGCGATGACAGGATCGCAATCTTCCTGCAGGCATCATGCCCTTCCACATCCGCTTCCGGATTCCGCTCCGCATAGCCTTTTTCCTGGGCTTCTTTCAGCACTGTCTCAAAATCTGCGCCATCCTGCTTCATCCGCGTCAGGATGTAATTGGTCGTCCCGTTCAGGATGCCGGTAATGCCGTCGATCACCTCGGCGGTCAGAGAATAGTTCATGGGCCTGATAATCGGTATCCCGCCGCCCACGCTGGCCTCAAACAGATAATTGCAGTTATGCTCTCTGGCAAGTCGCAGCAGTTCCGGGCCATGAGCCGCCACCAGTTCTTTATTGGAAGTGCAGACACTCTTACCCGCCAGCAGAGACTGTTTTGAAAACGTATAGGCCGGCTCCAGCCCTCCCATTGTCTCACAGATTACCGTAACCTGCGGGTCCTCCAGAATCTTGTTAAAATCATGAATCACTTTGTCTGCATTGGGATCGCCAGGAAAATCACGCAGATCCAGGATATATTTTACACGGACTTCCTCTCCTGCCTTCCAGGCAATCATTTCACTGTTTTCACTTAACACATGCGCTACGCCGCTTCCTACTGTACCGTAGCCTAAAATTGCTGCATAAACCATATCTTTCTTCTACTCCTTGGCAAGTATTTTTACATTGCGGACGCCCTTCTGGACTTCCATTGTCTCGATCATTCCCGATATATTCTGTGTCGTGGGCAGAACCTGCACGCTGATGCTCAGAGATGCCACACCATTGATCGGTATACTCTGGTGGATCGTCAGGATATTGGCCTGAAAACGGGCCACAATCTTAAGCACATCCGACAAAAGCCCCGGCTCATCGTCCATCTGCATGGTAAACGTGACAGTACGGCCCAGAGAATTGTCATGAAAGGGGAAAATATCTTCTTTATATTTATAAAAAGAACTTCTGCTGATTCCTACGGCTTCCGTAGCCTCCTGCACGGTCATCACCTTTTCCGAATCCAGCAGCCGCTTTGCTTCCACTACCTTCAGCAAGACTTCCGGCACCGCTTTTTGTTTCAGCACGAAATACCTGTTTTCGTCCTTCATTTGATCCCTAATCCCCTTTCTGTCCGCAATATGAGGACAGTTGTCTTTCAACGAGAGATATTCTACCATAAAAATCGCTAATTGGCAAGAGGAGATCCGCAATCTCTATGACAAACCATACATGACTACACGGTAAACCTGATATGTATGCAGGATCGAAACAAAAAGGGTTGACAGGAGCCTGTTTTTGGGCACAGACGAAGGCAGTAAGAAAGGAGCCTCAAAACCCGCCCGCTGCTCTCTTACTGCCTCCGCTCCCCATCAGCCTGTGCCACATTACCTGCCCTGCCATAACTGCCAGCCAAAGCCCGCTATTACAGGGAGGCTTCCGGCAGACATCAACAGATCAACATCGCATCCCCGAAACTGAAAAACCGGTATCTCTCCTGCACGGCTTCCTGATAAGCAGCCAGCACATGTTCTCTGCCGGCCAGTGCAGAAACAAGCATCAACAGGGTCGACTGGGGAAGATGAAAGTTGGTGAGCAGGCCATCCGTCATCCGAAAGCGATAACCGGGATAGATAAAAATATCCGTATTGCCCCGGCCGGGCTGCAGCACGCCGCAGGAGGCCGCACTCTCAATAGTACGACAGCTTGTAGTGCCCACGCAAATAATCCGGCCGCCGTTTTGTTTTGTCTCATTGACGACCGCTGCTGCTTCTTCCGACACTTCCCAGGCCTCTGTATGCATATGATGCTCCTGTACCTGTTCCACCTTCACCGGTCGAAACGTACCAAGTCCCACATGCAGGGTCACATAAGCCAGCCGGATTCCCTGCGCCCGGATCGTTTCCAGCAGTTCCTGTGTAAAATGCAGGCCTGCTGTGGGTGCGGCGGCAGAACCTTCGTATTTGGCATATACGGTCTGGTAGCGGTTTCTGTCAGCCAGCTTATGCGTAATATAAGGCGGCAGCGGCATCTCACCCAGACGATCCAGCAATTCTTCCCAGATCCCCGTATACGCAAAGCGGATCAGCCGGTTACCCTCTTCCACAATCTCCACGATCTCACCGGTGAGAACACCGTCCCCAAATATCAGCCTGGTCCCCGGTCTGGCCTTTTTCCCCGGACGCACAAGCGCCTCCCACAAGTCTGCTTCCCGGCGCTTCAAAAGCAGTACCTCAATCGTTGCACCCGTGTCCTCTTTGATACCATAAAGTCTGGCAGGGATTACTTTGGTATTGTTCAGCACCAGGCAGTCCCCCGCCTGCAAAAATTCTGTAATCTCCCGGAAATGACGATGAGACGTCTGTCCTGTCCTTTTGTCGAGTGTCAAAAGCCTGGAGCCACTTCTGTCTGTCAGCGGGTCCTGGGCAATCAGTTCCTGCGGGAGTACAAAATCGTAATCTATTGTCCTCAAACCATTCATACTCTGTTTCGTCCGTTCTTCTGTGCTGCTATCCACGCTTACATTCCTCTGTATTTAAGAAATGCGCTGTAACCTCTCTTTGTCTCATAGACATCCACTTTGCTGGTAGCTTCCCACGGTGCATGCATGTTCAGAACCGCCACACCGCTGTCAATTACCTGCATCCCGTACAATGCCAGGATATAGGCAATGGTTCCGCCGCCGCCCAGATCCACTTTTCCCAGTTCCGCAGTCTGGAACTGCACTTCTTCTTTTTCAAACATATCACGGATATAGGCAAGATATTCCGCATTGGCATCGTTAGAACCAGACTTGCCGCGGGAACCGGTAAATTTGTTAAACACCATTCCCCTGCCCAGATAAGCCACATTTTTCTTGTCAAAGCTGGATGCATAAGCGGGATCAAAGGCACTGCTCACATCGGAAGAAAGCATATAGGATGCTGCCAGACATCTGCGCAGCGCCAGATCACCCTGACAGCCACACAGTGCCATCAGTTCCGCCACACTGTTTTCAAAAAAGCGGGAACGCATGCCTGTTGCCCCCACACTGCCGATTTCTTCTTTGTCCACCAAAATACAGCAGGCTGTCCGCTCCGGCCTCTGCAGTTCCAGCATCGCTTTCAGAGAAGCAAACGCACACACCCTGTCATCCTGCCCGTAAGCCAGTATCATACTGCGGTCAAACCCGGCCTCTCTGGCCTTTCCCGCCGGAACCACTTCCAGTTCCGCGGAAAGAAAGTCTTCTTCCTCCATGCCGTACTCCTCCTGCAGGATCTTCAGGATTCCCTGTTTGACAGGATCTTTTTCTTTCTTCGCCTCGTTCTCTTCCTCGGCCAGTTTCAGGGGACGGTTCCCCACAATAATATCCAGCGCTTCCCCTTCGATCACTTTGCCGGCCTTTTTCTCAAGCTGTTCCGCAGCCAGATGAATCAGCAGATCAGAAATAAAAAATACCGGATCTCCTTCCTCTTCTCCCACTCTGATCTCTATTGTCGTACCATCCTTTTTCACCACCACGCCATGAAGGGCAAGCGGGATCGTCACCCACTGATATTTTTTTACCCCGCCGTAATAATGGGTATCCAGATAGGCAAACCCGCCGTCTTCATACAGGGGATCCTGTTTCACATCCAGGCGCGGCGAGTCAATATGCGCACCGAGTATATTCATCCCCTCTTCCAGCGGACGGCTGCCAAGATGGAACATGACAATGGATTTGTTCATGCACACATGATAAATCCTGTCCCCGGCTGAAAGTGTCCCGCCGTCTCTGCGCACTGCTTCCAGTTCCCGATAACCTTCCCCCTCAATCCTGTTTACAAGATAGTCAATACATTCCCGCTCCGTCTTGCCCTCGTCAAGAAAGTGCATGTATTCTTTTGTGAAGTCTTCAACCTCGTTCAGACGGGCAGTGTCATAAATATCCCATACATTTTTCTTTTCCATTTTGTTCTCCTATTTCAGTTTTGCACACACCTGCGGCCACTCTGCTTACTGGCGCAGTTCGATGCCCATGGCCTCCAGGCCGTTTAATATTTTTTTCATGACTGCTGTGACATCATTGTCTTCCAATGTCCTGTCCTGGGCACGGAATGTAATAGAATATGCCATCGACTTAAATCCTTCCCGGATCTGCTCGCCCTCATACAAGTCAAAGAGGTGGCAGTTTTCCAGAAGTTTTCCGCCCCGCTGTACGATCATGGCTTCAATCTGTCCCGCCAGCACTTCGCGCGGCACTACCATACTGATATCCCGGGTAACGGCCGGATATCTGGCGATACCCGTATATTTTCTCTCAAAGGTGGCAAACTTCACAATCTCCGGCATATCCAGCACAGCCACATAGACTCTTGTCCCGATATCATAGGCATCTGCCGTCTGAGGATGAAGTTCACCCAGATATCCCACGACCACACCCTCATATTGAATCAATGCCTGGCGGCCGGGATGCAGAAAAGGCTTTTGCACATCGGGATCATACACGGCACGTTTGTCCATCCCGATTGCACCCAGATAATCCTCTATCACACCTTTGAGCGTATAAAAATCCCCTTCTCCATACATCCCAAGCGTAAACTGCATCCGTTCGTCCGGCAATTCCGTAACCGGCAGACTATGCGGCAGGTAAATATTGCCCAGTTCATACAGGCGCACATCTTTGTTTCTTCTATTATAATTCACTGCCAGCGACGTCAGTATACCATGCAAAGAAATGGTACGCATAATGGAAAAATCTTCCCCCAGCGGATTGGAAATCGTCACGGTATCACGCAGCGGACTGTCTGCAGCAATCTGCAGTCTGTCAAATACTTTGGGGCTTTCAAAGGAATAACACATTCCCTGAGAGAATCCCCAATGCTCTGCAATATCTCTGGCCTTTTCCTCGACCCGCAGTTTAAACGGCAATTTGCCGGTCGTGGCCTCCCCGCTTGGCAAAGTGGTGGGAATCCTGTCGTATCCGTAAAATCTGGCCACTTCTTCCGCAATATCCGCAAAGCCTTCCAAATCCTGGCGGAAAGCAGGAATAAGCAGACTGTTCTTTTCTTCCTGGTATACAAGTTCCAGACGTTTGAAAATGGCCAGCATCTCCTCTGCCGGGATTTCCGTTCCCAGGAAGCGGTTGATGCGATCCGGTTCGAAGGGAATCTCCCGCAGCGCCACAGGAGCAGCACCGTCCTGTGCCATGCCCCCCACCACACGGCCGCAGCCCAGTTCCTCGATCAGATGGCAGGCACGATTGATGGCAGCCTCCGCATTTTGCGGCTCCAGGCCTTTTTCGAATTTTCCGGAAGCCTCTGTACGCAGACCGATCCGCTTGGCGGATTTTCTGATATTGGCACCATTGAAAGTAGCCGCTTCAAACAGTACAGTCTTTACCGCATCCGTGATCATCGAATTCTCACCGCCCATGATACCTGCTATGCCGATCTCTTTTTCGGCATCACAAATCATCAGCACATCGCTGTCCAGCGTGCGCTCCTGTCCGTCCAGCGTGGTAAATACATCGCCATCCTTTGCCCTGCGGACAATGATTTGGCGGCCTGCTATCGTATCCAGATCATAGGCATGCATAGGCTGTCCGTATTCTTCCATGACATAGTTTGTTATATCAACCAGATTATTGATCGGACGAATACCGTTGGCAGCCAGCCGCCTCTGCATCCATTTGGGCGATGGCGCAATCTTTATATCCGTACACACCCGTCCGATATAACGGGTGCACAATTCCTTATCCTGTACTTCCACGCTGATATAATCGGATACCGATCCCTGCTCATCCCGGATCTCCACTGCCGGCGGGCAGAATGGCTTCCTGAACGTGGCCGCTGCTTCTCTGGCGATACCCAGCACACTGTAGCAGTCCACCCGGTTGGAAGTAATCTCATATTCAAATACCGTATCTCTCAGCCCCAGCGCTTCTATGGCATCTGCCCCTACCGGCGCCTCCTCCGGGAAAATATAAATGCCGTTTTCCGGCGCCTCAGGATACATCTCACGGCTGGAACCAAGTTCTTCAATCGAGCACATCATACCGGCTGAAGACACACCGCGCAGCTTGCCCGCCCTAATCACAATCCCGTCTTCCGGCAGCGGGCCGTCTGCATGGGCACTGCCCGCCACTTTACCGCCGTCCAGTACCACCGGCACCTTGTCTCCTTCTTTTACATTAGGCGCACCTGTGACAATCTGGATCGTCTCCCGGCCTGTATCCACCTGACAGACGATCAGTTTATCCGCATCCGGATGCTTTTCTATCTTCAGAATCTGTCCGATCACAATATCCTGCAGATTTTTATCGGTTCGTTCATAACCCTCCACCTTTGTACCGGAAAGTGTCATAGCATCACAGTATTCCTGATCCGTACAGGAAAGTTCCGGTACATACGCCCGAATCCATGATAATGTTGTATTCATATTTATTCTCCTATTTCTGGTTCCGCACCTCTTGTGCTGTTTTTGATTTCGCTCCGCTCATTCCGCTTCTCTAGAACTGATTCAGGAACCGGATATCGTTTTCATAGAGCAGGCGCATGTCATCTATCTCATATTTCAGTAAAGAGATCCGCTCCAGGCCGATGCCAAACGCAAATCCTGTATACTCTTTCGGGTCGATACCGCACATCTCAAAGACATGGGGATGCACCATACCGCAGCCCAGTATCTCGATCCATCCGCTGCCTTTACAGAAGCGGCAGCCTGCCCCTTTACATTTGAAACAGCTTACATCCACTTCCGCACTGGGTTCCGTGAAAGGGAAATGATGGGGTCTGAATTTGACCCTGGTATCTTCGCCGAACAGTTCTTTCGCAAACTCTGCCAGTGTCCCCTTCAAATCAGCAAAGGTGATATTTTTATCTACCACCAGTCCTTCAATCTGATGGAAGGACGGCGAATGTGTGGCGTCCACCTCATCCGAACGAAATACACGTCCGGGTGCGATCATTCGGATCGGCAGCCTGCCCTTCTCCATCACTCTGGCCTGCACCGGAGATGTCTGGGTGCGCAGCAGGATATCACCATTGACATAAAAAGTATCCTGTTCGTCTCTGGCCGGGTGATCCGCAGGTATATTCATGGCTTCGAAATTATAATAATCCTTCTCCACCTCAGGCCCTTCTACTACCTCATAGCCCATACCGATAAAAATCCGTTCCACTTCTTCCATGGCGATGGTATTGGGATGCCGATGTCCCCTTCTGTTTTTCTTTCCGGGAAGGGTCACGTCGATCACTTCCGCTTTCAGCCGTGCTTCCCGCAGCTTTTGCTCCATCTTCGTCCTGGCATCTTCCAGGGCCTTCTCGATCTGTTCTCTTGCCTCATTTACAAGCTGTCCGACACGGGGACGGTCCTCGGGTGCTACTTCTTTCATACTTTTCAGCACTGCTGTCAGCTTTCCCTTCTTGCCAAGAAAGCCTACGCGGACCTCATTGAGCCCCTCCAGTGCACCCGCTTCCCTGATCTGTCGAAGCGCTTCTTCTCTGATTTGTTCCAGTTTTTCTTTCATGCTCTTCTCCTTATACTAATTTGTGCCGCATGGGTCTGGCTTTGTATTTTGATCGGCCGCGAAATCTCTCCCTCTCTCTTCCCATACGATAAAAAATCCCCTGCATAATGCTATGCAAGGGACGGAAATTCCGCGGTACCACCCATGTTCCTGCCTCACCGGCAGACACTTAAAACGCTGTAACGCACGCCTGCGTTCCGGCCTACTGAAACCATTTTACCTGTTGTTCAGCCAGACGGCTCCGGTGGGAAATTCAAATCATATCTGAACCTGAAGAAGCTCCCAGCCGCCGACCTCTTCTCTCTGAAGGAAGATATGTTTCTACTGACACCATCTATGCCTTTTGCTGTCAAATTTCCTCTATTCTAACGTTTTTGCTGTGGATTGTCAAATACTTTTTCTTAGCTGCAAGGATGCTGCTGCTTTTCCCTGCACCCAGACTCCCCCATATACACAGGGAACCATGCCCCGCAGGCATGGTTCCCGGATCTGTCACTTATATATCTGTAAGCGTTTATATCTCCTGTCCGGCGAAAATTTCCTGCAGTACCGCTTTCAGACGTTCCATGTCTATAGGCTTGGATACATGCTGGTTCATTCCCGCATCCAGTGCATCTTTTACATCCTCCGAAAAGGCATTGGCTGTCATGGCAATGATCGGCACGGTCTTTGCTTCCGGGTGGGGACAATTCCGTATGGCTCTGGTTGCTTCATACCCATCCATAACCGGCATCTGCACATCCATCAGGATCAGGTCAAAATGCCCGGGCTCTGATTGCTGAAACTTCTCAAGGGCTTCTTTCCCATTACCTGCCCATTCGCAGGTGGCCTCTGTCATTTTCAGCATCTCCTGCAGGATTTCCGCATTCAGTTCAATATCTTCCACTGCCAGGACATGCTTGCCTGCGAGAATGTTATCCTCTTCTCCCTCGCCCGGTTCGTTTCCTTCTTCACCCCACATATTTTCCAGCGCGATCCTGAGATTACTCGTGAAAAACGGTTTCTGCAAAAAGCCATTCACGCCTCTGGCAGTACCTTCCTCCTCAATCTCCCCGGTATCATAGGCCGTCAGTATCATAATCGGCACATGGGAAGGAACAATCTCCCGTATGCGACGCGCGGTTTCGATTCCGCTGATATCCGGCATCTTCCAGTCCAGCAGTACCAGATCAAATCCGGCCCCTTCTTTTTGCGCTTCTTGCGCTGCCTCCACAGCAGGCAGTCCGCCCAATGCATATTGTACATCCATACCGGTGCTTTCCATCGCCTTGACCACGCCGTTGCAGATAGCCTCATCATCATCTGCCACCAAAACTCTGTTCAGGCCATGTTTCTGCCAGAAATCCGGCTCGGAATCCTGCTCTCTGATACGCAGTTCCAGTTCCAGTTCGAATGTAGTTCCCTTATCCAGTTCACTTTTCACCTTCAGTCTGCCGCCCATCAGATCGACAAGATTCTTCGTAATCGCCATCCCCAGGCCGGTTCCCTGGATTCCCTTCGTCTTATGGCTGCTCTCCCTGCTAAATGGCTGAAAGATAGTCTGCAGATATTCCGGCGACATACCAATCCCATTGTCCTTGATCTCAAAGCGGAAACGGGCATAATGCTTCTTGTGCTGCCCCAACTGCCGGACATTCATTTCCACACTGCCGCCTTCCGGCGTATATTTCACGGCATTGGATAAAATATTGATCAGTATCTGGTTGATCCGCAGCTGATCACCCAGAATCTCCTCATTGCGGATATCATAAACATTGATTCTGAACTCCTGCTTCTTTGCTTTTGCCTGCGGATGCATCATCGTCCCCAGTTCATCCACAATTTCCGCCAGGCTGATCTCTGACAGATTCAATGTCGTCTTTCCGCTCTCTATCTTACTCATATCCAGCACATCATTGATCAGTCCCAGCAGATGCTGACTGGATGCCATGATCTTATGTGTATATTCCTGCACCTTATCCGGTTTGTGAGCATCCCGCTGCAGCAGGGTGGAGAATCCTACGATGGCGTTCATCGGTGTACGGATATCATGGCTCATATTGCTCAAAAAGACACTCTTGGATGCATTCGCCGTCCGCGCAACCTCCAGTGCATCCTCCAGCGTTTTCTCACTCTGCCACTCGCTGGTCCGGTCTGAAAAGACAGCTACAAACCGTTCCCGATGATGCACTGACGTGCGGTAAACGGTCTCCATAAACCATCTGCGTTCTCCGTTCTTTTTATGTACCCGTTCCACTTCACGCGAAACAGAGCCGCCCGCTTTCAGCTTTCGGATAGCTGTTCTGCTGACGTCTTCCCCGTCACCGATGGCTGGCTCATCCAATATCATGATATTCTGTTTTACTTCTTCCTGCGTAATCCCCAGAACCCGTTCGATATTATTGCTCACATACTCCACTGCATAATCCTTGGTGGAAAATACAAGAAATACTTCGTTGGTATTGTTCACCAGTATATCAAACAGTTCTTCCCGGTACTGCACATCGCTCTCTTTCTCCAGGATCTTCTTGCGCGACTGCCGCTCCGTATAGATAAATAAAATCGCCACCAGTAAGATACCTGTCAATATAATGGCAACTGTCTCGGAACTTTTCAGTACCTTACTGGTATGGGCTGTAATGACAGCATCCGGTACTGCCGCGACCACATACCATCCCTCGGTCCACTGCACGGGCGTAAAGGCCAATATATGTTTCTCCCCGTTCAGGCTAAGACGCATTACCCCATCTTTTCCCTGCGCGAGACTCTCCCTGAACAGATCTGCCTGACTGCTGTCCGAAAGACTGATCATATCCGTAATATTAAGAACCTTGCGGTCTGCTTCCCTGCATGATGCACATACCAGTACATCACCCCGGCTGTTCACAATATAGGAAACACCGGCACCATCATAAAACGAAAGAATAAATTCTTCCGCAACACCACTCACCAGGCGGCGCACTTCCGCAATCCCTTCTGTACCGTCTGCAAAGACAAACCGCTGGTAACCGCCTATCATTTCCTGTCCGGTGCAAATATCTGTGTAAGGTTCCCTGAATCCCATTTCCCCATAGTTTTCATACCGGGCCACTTCTTCCTGGCTCAGTGAAACGGCTCCTTCTGCTTCCGCAGCATACAAAACCCCCTGCTCCAGATCAATCACAGCAAAGCCCACACCTGAGTCTCCAAAAGACTCAATCATTCCCATAATGGTTTCTACATCATCGGGGCTTTCCTCTGAGACATGTTCCACGATTCGGGATAATATCTGCATATCCTTTTCCACATAAATACTAAATGCGTGGCTCCCCTGTGAGATCACCTCCCTGACACCCAGGACTGTCTGCTCCCACAAAGACTTGCGTATACTGCCCAGATCATAACAGATGATCCCGATGAACACTGCTGCCGCTCCAAGAAACAAAAAGATCGTTTTAAATCGTACGACGCCTTTTTCCTTTTGCATAACCTTTCTATCTATCCTCCGCTTTATTCCCGCAGTCATTCGGAATATGCTGCAGGTTGTGATTCTAAAAGATTTTACAGCAATGATAGCATAACATATAAATATGAGATAGAAAAGTATTTTTTAGCATGAAACCGCATTTTCTGCTTCTTTTTCTACAAAATTGCCCCGGACGCCTTTTTCGCCGCTTTCCGCTCCTTCCTTCTTTTGCATAAAAACCGGATGGCCGGGCTAAAATAACGATTGATATTTGCTCCTACCAAAAACAGATAGATACAAAAATAAAACCAGAGCATAACAATAATCACGGTCGTCAGATTCCCATACATGCTCAGTCCGTTGAAGCGGTCCACATAGACAGAAAAGCCCCAGGAAAACACACTCCATGCCACTGCGGCAAACAGGGCGCCCGGAAGCTGATAACGAAATCTGGTCCTGATCCGCGGCACATATGTGTAAATAATGGCAAAAGCCGTCGCCAGAAACAGCCAGACCGGAAGAAAACGGATGCGCATAATCAGTCCGATCAAAAATGACAGACCCGGAACCTGACGCAGTAAAAGACGCGCCAGGGTATTGCCAAACACAAGAATCACCAGTGTCAGTATCATAACGGCAAGCATCAGTATCGTATACAGACAGGCTTCTATCCGCAGCAGGATATAGCCGCGCTGCTCCGTCACGCCGTTGACGGCATTGAGTCCTCTCATCAGCGCCATCATTCCCTTGGCCGCAGTCCATACCGTAATCACGGCCGCTGCAGAGAGCACACCGGCAGACCTGTCATAAACCTCTCCGATCAGATAGATCATCAGCCCATTGGCAGAATCGGGTGTGAAATTCACCGCGATCTCCATCAGCATCGCCTCTGTCACAGGCGTATATGGTAAAATGGCACAGACCAGCATCAACAGAGGAATCAGAGAGAGGAATAAAAAGAACGCCGTACTTGCCGCGTGGGCACTTACATTCTCTCTGGAAATATGCTTTGCAAAATCACGCGTGATATGATATATCTTCAGGATCATATACCCTCCCTGCCGTCAATAAATCGTTTCGATCCGGCTTCCCTCGTAAAAGAATGACAGAATCTCTTCTTGTGTCAGTCCGGCTGTCGCCATATGCTTTGCACCATTCTGGCTCATACCGATGCCATGTCCATAGCCACCGCCAATTATGGTATATCCTATCACATCCTCTTCTTTTTTTCCAGTTGTCACCATCAGAAATGCACTGGGAAGCAGTGTGGGCGCTGCTGTTTCACTTCCGTCCTTTCTTATGACCGGGGCATTGCCGTTATTTAGCAGATAGCGGATATTGTATTCCGTCTCCACCAGATAGGTACCCCGGCTGCCTTCGATCAGAAGCTGCGCCGCATTGCCGCCCGGGTTTCTCGCCACGATCCGCAAATCGCGCAGGCTGCCGATCACGCCCACCGGTCTGCTCTCATAAGTATCTTCCTCCGTCTTTGTCAGAATAAAACCCGGCTGGACATCATAGCGCTGTGCCAGACGGCGCTCCATCTCCGCCACGTCCACCTGCTCTACCACGTATCGCCAGCGATACCAGGCTTCTTCCTTTTCATAAGCCTGTGACTGCTCACCCTGAATAAACTGCGCAAATGCATCTTCGTCCATCAATGACTGCGGCCCGTTTTCTTCCTCTCTCTCTTCTTTTCTTGTCTCTACCGCCGCGGCAATCTCCCTGGCCTGCAGATATGGCGTATCAGGCGCATCCAATCCCAGCCACGCACCCGTATCGGTGCCATATCCGCAGGAAGTGGAATAATAGTATGCGGAAACAAGTTCGTCTCCATAATATAAAAGCTGTCCCCTTGTCGCCTCAACGGCGGCAGTTGTCTCGGCTCTCTCCTCCGTATTTCCGTAAACCTGATAAGAGGTACTGTCATCGACATGCGCACCCAGTTTGGGAAAACCGGCATTTCGCATATTGCCATACGCATAGGTTCTGGCACATACTGCCTGGGCTTTCAGGCTCTCTTCCGGATAGGAAGCCGGCATCTCACTGGGAACCACACCATACAGATATTCCTCCAGCAGCAGCTCGTTGATAACTGCCAGCCCCTCCTGTGTTTTTATGATTTCAAGGCTGCCTCTGTAATCCGTTCTCTCCCTGCCTCTTTGTATGGATGTGATCTCCATCCTGCCCGTATTGGCTTCCGGCGTGAGAAAAATGCGATCACTTTCTTTGAAACAGGCACTGTCCGTCGTAATATGTACAGCTTCCCCGGCGCTGTATGTTTCCTGTCCCCCGCCATATTGCAGAGTATAGCCGCAGTCTGCGGTCAGTGACACCTCTTCGTGATAACGCCCGTTGTAATTACCGCACTGCAAAAGAACACGGATCGTCTCCATATTTTCTTCCGAGGTAATCAGACAGGCACATACCTTTCCGTCCTCTGTCACAAAATCCGTATTTTCATATCCCACCGGCAATTCCTGCAGCGAAAGTTCCGCAAATTCTCCATAAAGCCGATATACCCGCACCTCTTTTGCAAGGGGCAGTTCCTGGTCCGGCAGGCAGACAGCCTCCTGTGTCACCCCGATCAGTTTACCACTGACCTTCTCTTTTTTAAACCGGCAATCCTCTACCCTGCCCTCAGAGAGTGTGATATCCGCTACCTGTTCCCTGTTATCACTCCCCGTCTGATATGGCAGATAAAAGAGGCTTCCGGAGAGAAAACATAAAATACGTTCCTCTTCCACCCCACTGACCCAGACATTGGCCAGCACAGTTTCTTTCTGCCTCTCATGCTCCACCACTTCCAATATGTCGCTGCCGCGGACATAGGCCGTTATCTGCCGGTACAGACATGCTTCTATTTCCTCTGTCTGATATGTAAATGTCCCCAAAGTCGTCAACACCACACCGTCAAAATCTTCTGCTCCCGCTCCGGGCAATACCTTTGGCGGCTCATCTGCTTTTCGTATCATCTCCCCGTATGCCAGCACTGTGGTTTCGACCTTTTCCACGCTTTCATCCTCTTCGTACTGTCTGATCCGGGCTTCCTTCTCATAATCGGTTCCCCGGCCCTGTCTCCCCGCCAGAAAGCAGAAAAACAGCAGACCCGCCAGGATCAGACATGCTTTCAGCCACATCCGTATTCTTTTTTCCATACAGCCTCCCAAACAGTAACAGTTCAGACAAGCCGCCCTGTTACCCCAAGCAATCGACAAGTAAAAAGGCAGCTGCCTTTTCGCAACTGCCTTTTATCTTCTGTGTCCCCAAAATGTGGTTCCTGTCTTTTGACTCCTAGCTTGCGCCAGGTGGGTGACCGCAGCACGGAGGCCTGTCTTCCTCTGCGCAATGAAGGCTTGACATTAGTCCGGCAATATAGGAATCCCGTTTAAAGTAAATGTAGGTTCAAAAATAACAGGAATCTGATCCACATCTGAGGTTATCCTCATTATACCCAATCAGATGAAAAAATACAATATCAAGATGGAGGAAAATAAAGCAAACTTTATTTTACCATCACAGACCTGTGGCAACATTCCTTTCACTGTCCGTTCCCGGCTGCCTTTGCTTCCTTCTCTCTGCGCATGCGCATAAACTCATTATGTTGATTGTTATATAAATTCTCCAGCCCTTCGGAATATCCGATAAATACACCTGGCAGTGTCTGCTGCAGATAATCAAGAATGAGATGACACATAGCTTCATCTTTGCTGTCTATCTCTTCCTTTTCCTGATTGACCATACATATTTTTACCATATAAGTCACTGTTACAGCGCCCTTTTTTCTGGTCTCTTTTCTGTATGTATAGGCCCATGCAATCTGATCAAGCCGCAAAGCCTGCGATCTGGCATTTCTTGTACTGAACAGGTAAATATGCCCTGCTTTGACACCCGCACAAATCTCTTTTGCGATCTGATAGTCGTCTTCCGCAATCTTCAGCGCCGATCCTCCCTCGGCTTTCAGCTTCTTAATCAAATCCTTCTGGAATCCGCCTGCCACGGCCTTACATGGAAAAAATACGCCCAGTGCACATGAGAGGCCAAAAAACCCGGTCATCACATATTGTCCTACGACATCATCTTCTATGCGGCAAAAATACAGACCAAAGATTCCGATCGCTATCAGACAAAGCGAAATCGGCAACACATTTTTGATGGATCGCATTTTCATTTCTTTTAACATAAGAGTCCCCCCGTCTTTTGTCTCAGATTCCCGCTCTATTGCTGTCATTTCATGTCGACACATGTGCGCAGGAATAAATCAGGCAGGAAACTGCTCCAGTCTCCTGCCTGTACTTTTACTCTGTCAGTCAGCCGGTTTATGCCAGCGCATCTACCAGTTTCTTCACAGCAGCCAGTGCTTCATCCGGAAGTTTGTCATAACCTTCCTTCTTGCTTGCGAAGCCTTCCACTGCATCAACACGGTTCTGCATAGCATTCTTCAGCGCTGCCACATACTCTTTGTCATTTAAGTCAGGGGTAAAGTCACCTGTCTTGCCGGACCAGTCATTCATGATTTCGATATCATCAAAAGGTCCCCATTTCTCGAAGTTTGCTTTCCCTTCTACGATCGTCTCCAGAATTCCAAGGGTATCAGCCGGTTTTACCTTCTTGCCCATGAAATCGCCTGTATTTACGATGTAGCATGCCACGTTCTTTTCTTCCACCAGTTTTTTGAACTTCTCATAGTCATGTACAAGCGGATAGGTTCTGAACGGGTTTGCATAAGGTACGATACGAAGTGCGTTCAGGTCAGTACCTGCTGCCACACGCTCTGCTGTAGAAGTCTTGGTTGCCAGCGTAGCGCCCATAACGGATGCCAGTGCGGAACCTTTTAACTTCAGTACCGGAGGAATCGTCGGGTCTTTCATGATCCAGAAGATCGCATTCACGGGAGCATCAATCTTGTCAACACGGTTAGGAGACCACAATTTGGACTTGATCGCACGACCGTTGCCGTTTCTCACATCCTCAGTCACAAGCTGGATCTTGCCTTCTTCATCCAGCGTGCAGGAGCAGTTCTGTGCAGACAGAAGATAAGTATTATCCGGGCAGCCTGTCGGGTAATCTGCCGTCTTATCAAAATAAGTAGGCTCCAGTGCTACAGAAGAACAGGTATCTGTATTGATGATAAATGCGTCATCATGCAGAACGGTGATCGGATATTTGCCGCCATGTTTTGCATGGGTCAGTGTGGACTTTCCGGAACCAGACAGGCCATATACGGAAGCAACGAACTTGGAACCGTCAGCAAGTGTATACTCTTTCTGTCCGCCGTGGCAGGAAGCATAGCCGTTTCTGTTGGCAAGTGCCCATGCCATCGTCAGAGTACCCTTCTTATGCTCACCGAAATATCTCATACCGAGAATAGCCGCACAGTTCTGGTTTGTATCAAAATAGCACAGAGTAAGAGGATCGCTCAGGCAGCTGTAATCCACATCCGGTGCATCATGAGGTGCCCACTGCGGATCGGAGAAAATATAGATATCAGGCTCTTTGCCATCACCGATGGGTTTGGAATTCTTGTACATCTTCACATACTCATCCGACATATACTGGAAGTTCAGCATCCAGTTATACAGGATATTCTCTTCTCCTTCGGGAATAAGCAGATGTGCCTTTGCCATAAATTCCGGATCCAGTCCGATGAAACATTCCGCATGGTACATTGTTTTCCAGCGAGTCTCATAAACCGCATCCATCACTACTTTGTCAAGCTTTGCCTCATCCACGCCGGGCTCGCCTTTGATACGGCGTGCTGCCGCATAACGGCCTGTAACGGCACCGTCATTAAATAAAAGAACCTTTGCGTCTTTTTCAAGACCAAACTCTTCTCCATGATATACGGGCATGTCTGTCACGACCGTTCCGGGAGAGTTTTTCGCTAATTCATACGCTTCCTTTAATGTGTTTACTTTTACCACATTGTTTCCGTAGAAAGCAGCTTCAACAATGGAACGAGTCTTGGAAAAACCCGGTTTTCCGGCACCGATCTCATTGAGCGGATAATACGCTTTTGTTGACATATTACGTCCTCCTTATATAAATTGTGTATTTGATATCGGACCCCCTCCCCAAATCAGAGGGCCGATATATGCCATGTGCGGTATTCCCAGGTTCTGGTATACCTCATATATTATCTCAAAACGACAGGCAAAAGTCAATAGCGAAATCCTGGTCCGCACCGCCCCGTCAGAATCCGGCAGCACATGTTTCTCTCCACCGCTGGTGCCTGTTACACCTCTCTTGTAGCCGTCTCCAGCCACGCCTGTTCCTCTTCTGTCAGGTAAGGAGAAATCTTTTCAAACACTCCTTTGTGATAACGGTTCAGGGCTTCCCTCTCCCGCTCCGGCATCTGCTCCGGCAGGATACCATCCAGATCAACAGGAACCCAGGTCAAATGCCCAAATTCCATAAACAGGCCGTCATCTGTTTGAAATGCTTCCTTCACTTCCAGCACGTTTTCCGTGCGGATGCCATATCTGTTCTCCAGATAGACACCGGGTTCATCCGTGACGATCATACCGGCTTCCAGGACTGCCTCCGGTACATTTTTTTCATATCTCCACCGTATGCTCTGCGGCCCTTCATGGACATTGAGCATATACCCCACACCATGTCCGGTACCGCATTTATAATCCATTCCCAGATCCCAGAGAGGACCCCTGGCGAGAATATCAAGATTGCGGCCCGTGCAGCCATGCAGGAATCTGGCACCGGCCAGACGCAGCATACCTGTTGCCACTGCGGTAAAGCGCTCTTTCATCTCTTGTGAAATTTCCCCCAAAACGATGGTTCTCGTCACATCGGTGGTACCGCCCAGATACTGTCCACCGGAATCTGCCAGCAGCATCCCCTCTGCCTTCAGCGGCGCCGCCGTCTTTTCCTCTGCCTCATAGTGCATCATAGCCGCATTCTCCTGATAGGCACTGATGGTGGGAAAGGAAACATCCAGAAATTCCGGGATGCCACGCCGCAGGCTGTCCAGATAGCGGGCGGCATCATATTCCGTCAATGGCTCTTCGCCGGCCTTTTGTTTGATCCAGTAGATAAATTTGGTGACGGCAATACTGTCCTTTAGATAGATCTTGCGGATAAAAGACAGTTCCGTGTCTGTCCTGACCGCTTTCAGCTGCTCCACGGGGCTGCTGCCTTCCCGGCAATTTCCATACGCCCAGAAAATCCGGTACATGGTATAACTGATATTGCGGTCATCATAGTACAGGATTCCGCGCCTTGCCGGTCCCGGCGAAAAATAGTCACGTAAAAACGGAATGATACTGCAATAATCCCGGATCATCACCCCGGCCTCTTTCATACTGGCAAGTGTCTCCCGCTGCAGGGAGCCGGCCTGCAGGAAAATATAAGCCTCTTTCTCCGTTAAAAATCCATAGGACATCAGTACCGGGTTATATGCCACATCATTCCCCCGCAGATTAAAAAGCCACATCAGCTCATCCAGCTTACTGATAAAAAGCGCGGACGCCTTTTCCTCCTTCATCCTGTTCCTGACAGCCGCCAGCTTCTGCGTCACGCTCATCCCGCAATATTCCGCGGGAACAGTCTCCGCCCTGCTGCAGGGAAAACGCGGTCTGTCCTGCCAGATGGTATCGACCAGATCTCTGTCAAAGACGATCCGCACCTTCTTTTCTGAAAGCACGTCTTCCAGCCGCCTGCCAAACCGGGCCGTAACAGTCCTGCCGTCAAACCCCAGACTCTGTCCTTCCCACATATATTTCTGCAGATAGGCCGCAATATCCGGCACGCCTTCCTCCTGCATCCGGAACAGCCGAATCCCTGTGTCTTCCAGTTCTTTTTGCGCCTGCACGAAATAACGGCCGTCCGTCCAGAGGCCGGCCTCTTCCTGTGAGACCACCAGCGTACCGTTGGAGCCGGTGAAGCCGGATAAAAATTCCCGGGCCTTGAAATAATCGTTCACATATTCTGAATTATGATAATCCGCTGTGGGAATCAGGTAATAATCAATTCCCGCTTCACGCATGGCAGTGCGCAGCATCCGCAGCCTCTGCCTGATCACTTTTTTATCTGTCATAAAAACTGCCTCTTTCCTGTCAATCCTTTTTTCTTATTATAAACTCCCTTTCCTGTATTTTACAAGTGTATTAATTTTTTCTAAAAATGATATTTTTTCTTGCATCCCCTCTCTGTCTCATGATATCATAAAATAATTCATTTCGTAAAAGTGACTTCTGTCATTTCTTGTTATGAATCTGTTCTTATCCATCCGGCATACTTACAATCAGTGTAGAGCACAGTGGATAGGGGATACCCTGGAGGGTATACCTTATATAAGTATTGCAAAACACCCCGATTTCAGTATATCCGGAAAGTATATGTCAAATTCTTCACGGAAAGGTGGCGAGCATTATATGGACCACAATATCTATTCAACCATTACACCGGAAATTCTTGCACTGGCAGAGCTCAGCAAGGAGGCCGGCAATATAGACCCGGCTCTCTACACAAAATACAATGTAAACAGAGGGCTTCGGGATTTAAACGGAAAAGGTGTCCTGACCGGTCTGACCAATATTTCAGATGTACGCGCAACCGAGACCATAGACGGCAAAACCGTTCCCGCACATGGTCATCTGTTTTACCGGGGATATGATATCAAGGATCTGGTAACAGGCTTTACGGCAGAAAAAAGGTTCGGTTATGAAGAAGTTACCTATCTGCTCCTTTTTAACAAACTGCCGGATCAGAAAGAACTGGCAGATTTCACCCGTATGCTGTCCGATTACCGCAGTTCTCTGCCCACTCATTTCGTCAGAGATATTATCATGAAAGCGCCCAGCCGGGATATGATGAATACACTGGCCAGAAGTGTGCTGACTCTGTATTCTTATGACGAACTGGCAGATGATACTTCCATTCCCAACGTGCTGCGGCAGTGCCTGGAGCTGATCAGTCTCTTCCCCCTGCTGTCCATCTACGGCTATCAGGCATATAACCATTACCACAATGGTGACAGCCTCTACGTACACCAGCCCCAGCCGGAACTCTCCACGGCGGAAAATATCCTGCATGTCCTCCGTCCTGACAGTTCCTATACCCCCCTGGAAGCCAAACTGCTGGATATCGCCCTTGTTATTCATATGGAGCATGGCGGCGGTAACAATTCTTCTTTTACCACCCATGTGGTATCATCCACGATGACTGATACATATTCCGTAATTGCAGCCGCCATCGGTTCTCTGAAGGGCCCCCGGCACGGCGGCGCCAACATCAAGGTCGTACAGATGTTCGATGATATGATGGAGCAGATCTCTGACTGGACCGATGAAGAAGAGGTCGGCAGCCATCTGCAGAAACTGCTGCATAAAGAAGCCTTTGACAAAGCCGGTCTGATCTACGGTGTGGGGCACGCGATCTATTCCAAATCCGATCCCCGGGCCGAGATCTTCCGTTCCTTCGTACAAAAGCTGTCGGAAGAAAAGGGACTGCAGAAAGAATTTGCCCTGTATTCTCTCGTCGAAAGGCTGGCCCCCCAGGTCATCGCCCGGGAACGCCAGATGTTCAAAGGCGTCAGCACCAATGTGGACTTTTACTCCGGTTTTGTTTACAAGATGCTGAATCTGCCCATGGAGCTGTACACCCCCATCTTTGCCATCGCCAGGATTGCGGGCTGGAGTGCGCACCGACTGGAAGAACTTGCCACCAACGGTAAGATTATGCGCCCGGCTTATAAGACTCTCTGTACCGATCAGCCCTATATACCGATGACACAACGATAACAAAATAACGTCAAAAGCGCTGACTTTCCTGTCAGCGCTCTTTCCACTCCCTATTCATTCTTTCTGCCTGTTCCTGCTATCGTCAGTTCAGGACCCCAGATATTTTTTCTGAGCCTTAACCGTTATCACGCCAAATACCACGACTACAAGGAAGAAAACCGCCGACATGACAAGCTGTACCATATTCAGGCCTCCGTACAGATCGTTAACCACACCCACGACACCGCAGGCCAGTGCACTGCCGGCCATAATCATGGTCTTGCCATACATATATTGGATATACCCCGGCAGATCTCTGGCTCTGGACAAGTCAACATCCTTGCTGACCATGACCCCCTTTACCACTTCACCGGTCCGTTTCATCCTGACGGCAGCATACAAAAGATAGCCGCCGAAAAAAGCCATAAACATATCTAACATCAGATCCATTTTTTTCTCCTGCTCCACTTCTCGTATCTGTATCCGTTCCGCTTATATCCCCAGGAATCCACATACCATATCCGCCATTTCGCCAGTCTCACATACATGGTCATGGACAACAGGGATATTCTGTAACTCCTTCACTGCCCCGGGTACGGCCAGTCCCGAAAGTTCTGACAGCGCATTTGCCAGTACAAAATCATCCGTATCCTGGCAGGACGGATTCACCGCTTCGATCACACTTTTGGTGAATTTAAAGGGACTTGCCGTGGAAACGATAAGCGTTGCGGTATCATCTTTTGTCTCACGCCGGTATTTCTCATAGACAGCCGAGGCAACCGCCGTATGGGTATCCAGGACATAACCCGCTTTATCATAGACTTCCCGGATCCGTTCCTTTGTCTCCCTGCCACTGGCATATCCACCATAAAAAATTTCCAGTTTCCTTTTCATGGCCTCATCTATCGTATAGCTTCCTTCCGCAGCCAGAGACTCCATCAACAGACGGTTCTTCTCACCGTCCTCTCCCGCAATCCTGTAAATCAGACGCTCCAGATTGCTGGAAATCAGAATGTCCATGGACGGAGAACTGGTCAGAACAAACTGCCGGTTTCTGTCATATGTACCGCTCTGGAAAAAGTCAAAAAGCACTTTGTTTTCATTGGAAGCACAGATCAGCCGGTGTATGGGCAGCCCCATCTCTCTCGCATAATAGGCGGCGAGAATATTGCCGAAATTGCCGGTTGGTACTACAACATTGATGGCTTCCCCGCTCTTTATCCTGCCCTCTTTCAGAAGAGAAGCATAAGCATATACATAGTACACGATCTGAGGAACCAGTCTGCCAATATTGATGGAATTGGCAGAGGAGAACTGGAATCCCTGTTTATCCAGTCTCGCTTTCAGCTCGTTGTCGGAAAAAATCCACTTAACGCCTGTCTGGGCATCATCAAAATTACCCCTGATGCCTACTACAAAAGTATTATCTCCTCTCTGGGTCACCATCTGACGCTCCTGGATGGGACTGACCCCATTCTTGGGATAAAAGACAATGATGCGGGTGCCCTCCACGCCGGCAAACCCCGCCAGTGCTGCTTTGCCCGTATCGCCGGAGGTGGCAGTCAGAATCACAATCTCATTGGAGATATGGTTTTTCTTCGCTGCGGTAGTCATCAGATGGGGCAAAATGGAAAGTGCCATATCTTTAAATGCAATGGTCGGGCCATGAAACAACTCAAGATAAAAAGCGCCGTCCGCTTCCGCCATCGGTGCAATCAGGTCACTGTCAAACTTGTCATCATAAGCCCTGGCAATACAAGCCTTCAGTTCCTCTTGCGTATAATCGGTCAGATAAAGTTTCATCACCTCATACGCCGTCTGCGCATAAGTCAGCCCGGCAAACGCTTCCGGTTCCCTGTCAAATACCGGAATCTGTTCCGGAACAAACAGCCCGCCGTCATCCGCCAGGCCTTTCAGAATCGCCTGAGAAGCCGTCACCGGCGCCCCGCCTCCTCTGGTACTCTTATATAAAATCTCCATCGCTTTCGTTTCCTTTCGTATTTCCGTTATGGCTTTTGTGACAGCAGCCATCTTCCGGGATTATAGCATATCGTGCCACATCCCGCAACAGGTAAGTTCCGGGCAGCGATATCAGGAAAAAAATTCATGACCGCCATATTGGAAAAGACGAGTCAGGTGGTTGTCAAACCATCGCATCTTCTCCGGCGCCGCCGCTTTTCTGGCCGCAAAATAGAGAGCCCCTTTTGAATAGTCTTCCCCCAAAAGCGCCCTTTCCACTGCCTCTATGGTCTCTTCCGAAACTTTTACACGGTAATAACGTCCATCCCAGATCGGCGAAAACTGGTATGTCCCATTGCTTTTCTGAAAAACCACACCCTCTATTGTATTGGGAAAGATGGAACTTTCCACCCGGTTCAAAATCACATTGGCCACCAATATCCTGCCATTGATGTCCTCACCCCCTGCTTCCGCCTCCACAATCCTGCATAAAATCTGAAAATCATCATCGGAAAGGGTGATGCCTGTCCGTTCCAGTATCTGATAGTCAATAACCCGCTGGCCTGAGTCCGCACGGTCTATATTGCCAATCATGCTGCTGGCCTCTTCCTCCTGCAGCCCCTGGCGCAGTTCTATCTGAAAAGCCGGCGTCGCTGCATACCGGCTCCGTTCTGCTATCTTCAGACAGCAAAAAGAAGCAAGGACAATCATATTACACAGGAAAAGCGAAAGAATACATTTTTTATACATAAATCTTCACCCATAATATTCTATACAGGTTGTACCAGATATATGCATAAAACAGGTAAATTTTTCCAGGGTACCTGCTGACAGAAACCTTTGCTTTCTTTATGGCCTGAAACTGTCTTTTTCCACCACCTGATAAATATCTTCTCTCATCTTATCTTCAAACCGTCTCTTTAATGCCAGATTCGCCTCCCATTTCTCGCAGGGATAGGCACCATATCTGCGCTTTACATCCTCCATCCGCTCCTCCATATCCAGCACACCTTCCACACCGGCCATGGCATCACAAAGCTGGATCAGCCTGTCATACTCATCCATAGTCACCGAACGCAACGCATTCTGGATCATCATAAACTCCTCCTCTGTGGTGTCAAATTTTCCGATATAATGATCCGTGGTCTGATCATGGAAGGAATGGGTCAGACATATACGGGCAACCTCAGCATACCCAAGGGACAGCATATAAGAATAACCGTCTGCCACATGTCCCAAATGTCTGGCGCCAAATTTTCTCCCGATATCATGCAACAATCCCATAATATATGCCTTTTCCGCATCCATTCCGGCACATTTCCCGGCAATTCGCTCCGCACAATGAGCCGCCACACGGCAGTGATCTCCCCACGGCCCCGGATTGCAGTGTTCCGCCTCTTGTAACAGTTCTTCGGCTCTTTCTCTTGTTGGCAGCATCTGCTATTTCTCCTTTCTTTTTTCTCTGGTCATCAGAGTTTTGCAATACATACGATTACTCTAATAAAGAGCAGGTCCGGTATCATCTCCGCCTGTCCGGTTCACGGACGATAAGAAAGAATACCGGGGGAAACGGACAGTTTGCCATAAAGATCGGCATAGAGAGAAGGCGAAATCTGCTCCATGTAATTGGGGACATATTCCCTGGTGACACCGGCCTTTTTCAGCAGGTCGATGGCTTTGTTATAGGCGATGGCCGCCTCGATATCCGTCTCATAATAACCAATGATCAGATCACCATTGACATGGATTTTGGCCCTGTAATATGATTTTCCCATCTTCGATACCCGGCTGACGCCGTGAAACTGATTGATAATTTCAATATTTTCATAGCGGTAGTCCAGAGGATCTCCATTGACAAAACGGTAATCTCGGCCTTCCACGGCATAGTTTTTGATCCCGTAACGGGCCGCAATGCCCGTCTGCATACCATAATCGGCTACAAACAGACGATTCCCCCGTCTCATAATCTTATGGGAAGAATAATAAAACAGATCGTCCAGATCAAATTTAAGAACCGTATCGCGGGTCAGATAGTATTCAAAATAGCGGATACGAATATAGATCGGATTGGCAATATAGAGACCATTGTCACGAAAATTCATCAGACACACCCATTTTTCAAAGGGAAGCACCATATCTTCCCGGTAAGCCTGAAAGGTAAGTACACTGTTTTTTATGATCTCCCCGGCCTCCTGGTATGCCTGATGGGCAGTTTCTTCCCATGCAAAACTACCCAGACTGATATGTTTGTTGCGATATGTGACAGAAGCACGATAGTAAAGACTCCCATCCTTTTTCTTTGCACGAAAAACACCGGGCAGATGCATGGACAGCCCCTTGTTGTCATTTGCCATGAATACTCCTTTGAAATTTCCCCGTGGCCGAAGGGCCGGATCTTACAGCGTCCCTTTGGTGGACCAGACACCGCTGATACGCGGCTCGCAGGATACCGCCTCATCCAGCGCCCGGGCAAATGCCTTGAAACTGGCTTCCGCGATATGATGATTGTTCGTCCCGGCAAGCTGCTTAAGATGCAGATTCATGCCGGCGCTATAAGAGATGGCATAAAAAAAGTCATGAATCATCTCCGTGTCCAGGCCTCCGATCCGCTGCGCCGTATACGTCTCTTCAAATCCAAGATAAGGCCGTCCGGACAGATCAACGGCGCAGAGTACCAGCGCTTCATCCATGGGCAGTATGATACTGCCATAGCGCCGGATCCCTTTCTTTTCCCCCAGCGCCGCTTTTATGGCCTCTCCCAGGACGATCCCTACATCCTCTGCCGTGTGATGAGAATCTACCTCCAGATCTCCCTTGCACGACACCTCCAGATCAAACAGCCCGTGCCTCGCAAATCCGTCCAGCATATGATCAAAGAAACCGATCCCCGTCTCCGCCCGGCACATCCCGCTTCCGTCCAGATGAAACGAAAGGCAAATCTCTGTCTCCTTTGTATTCCTTGTCAGCTCTGCCACTCTGCCCTGGCCCATTCTCTTATCCTCCTGTTAATCGCTTCGTATCCGTTACTCTATCCTGGCACCGCCTGTAAGGATGCTGTTACAGTTCCGCATCTTTCCTGCCGACGGCCCCAAAATGTTATTTGGAAGCGTAGTCTATGAAGCACACACTCAATCTGGCCGGCTCGCTCACGCCGTCCAGTTTGGCATTTTTCGTGTATTCCCACATGGTAAATTTGTACGGATAATCCGGGGTATCCTGATCCTGGGAAAACCAGACATCATAACTGATCAGCTTGGAAAGGTCCACCCTGCGAATCAGCCACTCTTTATTCCCATACAGAATCACTTTATATCCTGCCTGCTGTACGGCATCCATAAAAGTCCTGGCAATCTCTGTCTTGGCATCTTTGGAAAGACCCTGTACCCTGGCCGTATCATTTTTTACATATTCCATATCAAAAGCAACGGGATACACAATCGAATAACCCTGCAGGCCCTCAATAACCCTGTAGGCCTCTTCCAGAGCCTCTTCCTGCGTGATCGCCTGAGAATAGAAGGTGACGCCAACATCCATCCCCGCTTCTGTGGCTTTGTTGATATTCTCATAAAACATCTCATCTGCCATCAGATTACCGCTTCCGTATCCTCTGGAACCAATGCGGATCATCGCAAAGTCCACGCCCGCTTTCTTCAGCTTGCTGAAGTTGATCTCGCCGTCATCTGCCGATACACTGATTCCCACCCGGCTGACCCTCTCACTGTCCTCATAATATTTCATGATGGGATACTGATAGACCAGACCGGAAAAATCATAGGTGTTCTTTGTCAGATAGGGATTGATGGCCACCCACTCTTCCGTTCCATCTTCTGCCACCAGTTTCGTATGTTTGCCATCGGTGGAAGGGTCCTGCTCCTTTTCCTCTTCTTTTTCTTTTTTCTTTTTTTCTTCTTCCTCCGGACTCTCCGTCTCATCATACATATGCCAGAAGTCCAGATCATCACTGGTCAGCTTACTGCCGGAAATATAAGGATCTTTCCCTTCCGCCGCCTGCTCACCGCTCTCCTCTGTCTCTGCCTGGAGTATCTCTGCCGCATCCGGTGCCTTCTGCCCTGCACGGGAAGGCTTTTTATTGGACAATACCACAATACCTATGACCGTCACCGCAAACAACAGCACCCCCACTGTCATATACAAAAGCGGCACTCCTGCATTTCTGTCATCGAAATCATCTGAAAGTTTCATCTTGGTTATCCTTTTTACAAATGTGATTTTACTGCCGGGGTACGGTATCTCCTGACATGCTCACAGGTGATTCCCTGTAACAAAACAGACTGGTCCGTTTCCCATATTCAGATTTTTATCATAGCACGGAACCTGAAATTGTACAACGGTAAATATGACAATGCTTTGCGTAGCCGATTCCGCTCTGTTATCACCGCAACAGGCAATTCTCCGGTCTATGCATGCACATCCGCAAAGAGAGGACTTTCAGAAACCATCTCATGCCCCCCCCCCGAAATACTGCACCGGTTTTGCAAGGGTCCTGAAACGGATATTTCCAATAGATAGCAGACTCTGAAAAAAGACAGTATCTTTGCCACAAATTACAAATACATGTATTATACTATCCATACAGAACCAAAAATAAGAGGAAGTGCCGGAAAATATTTGCTAACATAATACGGATCAAACCGAAAGGAAAGCAACATGGAATGGAATGAAAAACTACAAATAATTATTGATTATGTCGAAAATCATTTGCAGCGAAAAGAAGAATTGATTGACAGTGAAGAAATCTCAAAGATGGCCGAATGTTCTTTTGGCTTTTTTCAAAAGGTATTTTCCTACATGAATGGTATCAGCTTTGCTGAATATATTCGCTCACGGAAATTAACGTTAGCCGGGTATGATCTGAAAAGCACAGATTTAAAAGTGATTGATATAAGCTATCAATATGGTTATGATTCTCCTACCTCATTTACAAAGGCATTTCAACTTTTTCATGGAGTATCACCGAGAGAAGCACGAAATCAGGATGTGGTTTTAAAAGTCGTTCCCAAAATGCAGATATCAGAACACCATCAATATTCATGGAAAATAGAACAAAAAGACGGTTTTCGGTTGGTAGGAAAGAGTATCCTTGTCCCTTGTGAAAACAATCTGTATTTCAAGAAAATACCGGAATTTTGGAATGAATGTCAACGCAATGGTACTTTTGCAAAACTGATTTCGATAGACACTGCTGTCCCCAAAGGAATCTTTGGTCTGTTTGGCACTTATGATGAACCATTAAATGAGATTTCCTACTCTATTATGGCTCTGTCTGATCAGGAAACGCCACAAGGTTTTACTGAGATCAATATCCCAGATGCCACATGGGCAATTTTTGATTGTAGAGGTAGCGTGCCGCAGGCAATCCAAAAAGGATGGCGATACCTTCATGAAGAATGGCTTGTCAAATATCCGTTTCAACACGCACAATGCCCGGAAATAGAATGGTACAGCAATGGAAATGTATATGACAGTGACTATTTAAGTCAAATATGGATACCAATGATAGAGGAGGAATAAAAATGGTACATTTGGTTTATTGTGATAACGCCGGCAAAAAAGGGGAAAAAGTATTAGATAAAATTTTAGCAGGAACCAAGACAATGATTGTGCGCGGCGCAGCAGGAAGAAAAATTCCCCACAGCAGGGTCTTTGAAGGGGAGCGTCTTTATTTCATGGAAAAAGGAAGTGCGGAGATATCAACAACCGCTATTGTAAAAAAAGTACAGAATTTTGTAAAACTCTCCGACGAAGAAATCACAAAAACGCTCGCGGATCATCAGAGTAAACTAAACTTATCGGATAAGCAAAAAGTACGTTGGCACAAAAAGTGTCTGTGCTTAGTGGAATTTGAAAATGTCAGGGAAATATCTCCCCTTGCTTTTGCACATCAGAGAAATATGGATGATTGGCTTATATTAGAGAAGATTGAAGACGTGATTGCAGGAACAAATATCCCTTACAATTACAAAAACTCTAAATTTTGAACCCGGGAATATCCCCCTTCTCCCTTGTGCCGACATGAAATCGTGCTGCATAAATATTGAAACAGTTTAAACTTACTTTTCCCTTATATAGTGGTGGAACGTGGTACTGTCAATGTCACTGGCTATCCGTTGACACCCAAAGATCTCTGTGATAAAATCAGCACAAAACAGGGATTTATGATTAACTTTTGTCAGGGTGGGGAGGAATCATACATGAAATACACTTTGGATTGTGACATACTGGATGGGTTGGTTTTCATAGATCAAAGCTATCTGTCAGAATTGCATGATGACGATCTGTTATATGCAATGGACATTTTACTTGATACATCCGGAACATCCGAATTGATTTTTGATTTTCCCAATGAAGACTGGGACACCGTAAGGCAGCGGGAAACAGAACAGATCCGGGAATTTTGTGGACAGGGAAAAATGATCGTCTGGCTTTTGGATAGTGTTGTCAGGGAATGTGAATTTACAAAAAGTAATGAAATCACAGCCCCATGTAAGTGGCTGCATCTTCCTACCGGCAAATTGTTAGCGGTTACAGCGAGCGAATTGATTCAATGCCTTCCATATCCGGATTCGGAAATGGAAATCGTTTTTGAACTTTCCCTTGAGGCCGGGTGGTATGCAATCCAAAACGAGGGAATCGATCACATTATGTATTGCAAAAAGCAGCAGCCTGCTTCTATTCTCTCAAACATCCAGGAAATCAGCTATGATATGGCTATGAAAAAAGGCAATGAGGAATTGATAGAAGCCTTTGTAAAAGCTGCCGGGGCTGCCTTCTCATCTTTGAAAGAAACCACGAAGGAACATTTTTATTTCTATACCTTTGTTTTTGATGAGGGACTGCATCCATATATTTCGGCGTGGTCTTACGAAGCCTTGGAAAAATCAATCCTGGAACAGCAAATACCCGATGATGAAAAAAGCTGGTGGAAATGGAACAGTGCAGATTCCCCCTATGCAGTTTATGGGTATGACGAATTTTTTGGTGAAGTGAGTGAATTGCTGGATAAAAGAGCCAGCGAATTAACAGATGATGAACTTTATGAGAGCGAGTGGGTGGCCCGGATCAATTTCATGGAAGAGGCTATGAAAAGGCTTGACGCTTCTGGCCTGTTTGGAACCGGCAAAGAACGGGAATGTGTGGTTATCAATGTAGAACAGGCACCGCCTGACGACAATGGCGCAGAATACAACAGAGCACTGCGCTTAAATCCATCCTCTGTCTTATTGTCTGAATATTTGGAAACATGTGAAAGTCCAGAAGACTCTCAGGCCCTGTTGTGATAGCAAATGGAAATGGGCGGAAAAAGCTATGATAGAATGCAATGTAGAATTTATGATGCCCGATATTACAAAGGTTTTTGGCAAGTTCAGTTCAGATGAAATAAAAGAAAAATTAGGTAAGCCTGTTGTTGACTGCGATCATGGACAGGTGACTTAGGTAACTGGCAGGAAAGCGTTGCTTGTTTTTCTACCGACAAACGCTTTCCCGCCATCCTGCCTGATCCATTTCAGTAGCATATATCTACTTTTAAAAACTTAACCCGCTTACTCTACCTGGATTTCCTTCGAAATGACCGCCCTGTCTGCAGCGCTGCTGTTCATTCCTTCCTGCTTCATCTGAATCCAATCATCAAAATTATCAAAAATAAATAGATACAATGTTTCTATCTCTTTCCCCTGAACAGCAAATCCGGCTCTGCCTGCCATTTCCGTATCCGAATAAAGCATTTCCCCTTCCTGCGTAAAGCACATTGTATAGCAGGGTTCATAAGACCACCCGAGAAGTTCAAACATCTCTGCATCTGTCATATCGGGATCTATTGAAAGCAGTTTTTCTCTCCTGTCGTCTGTCAGTTCTCTCTGCTCTCCCGGCGTTGTCGTATGGACAATTACCTGATACGGAGATACCACCACATCTTCCAGTGTAATATTCCCTTTTTTCTCACCCACTTCCATTATTTTTACATCTGTCGCGTTTACCTCAAACGGAATAACGATATTCCAGCTGCCATCCGTCCAGTGAGATGCCGATATGCCCTCACCATCAAGCATCCCGTCATCATCATAGCCAAGACCGTTTACCGTTAAGATAAGTTCGCCGTTGTCTGTATGTTTCTCCGCCAGATCTATCTTCAGCATGCCTGCAAATGTATGGCTGTCAATCACCTCTCCATCAAACGTATTTTCGAGCCATTCGGGTGAACTTCCATCTACACTCCATGTCCCGCCTATATAAAATCCCGCGGCTGTCCGGTTATCTGTAACATTCATACCGGTAGCATGTTGGGGAATATGCGTAAAATCTGCATCTTCTGATTCAATATTTACTGTAAGGAATATGGAATATCCATCACAATAGGCTTCTGATGCAGTCAGTGTGATTCC
>CANPIC010000017.1 GCA_947574055.1 uncultured bacterium | reverse complement strand
AAAATCTACCAGTTCTTTTATCTGTCGCAGCAGGTTGTCTTTTGGAACGACTAATGCATATATTTCCATGTAGGGACTTAATACTAACTTCTGTTGTTGCTCAACCATAATATCACCGCCTGTATTGAATAATTACATTATACCAAATATAGGCGGTGATATCTACTTTTTCAGCGGCCTCCCCAGGCATCCGGGGGAGGCGACTAGCGGCCAAAACTCTCTGGCAGAGGCCAGGAGAATATAGTACAGGCCGGAAATGCCACCTGCTACGGCATTTCCGGCCTGTTGTTGTTTCTCACAAATTAGATTATTCGCCGCGTTTTAATCGGTAAACAGCAGTACCCAGTACTTATTGCTTCTGCCTACGCCTACGTATTTGTAACGCTTGTTTGTAAGTTCTGATCTGTCGCTGCTGTCAGATTTCCATTCCTCTAACAGCTTGTTCATATCGGAAGTATTGTTTTTCTGATAGATCATTCCCTGATATTCGTAATCACTGATCCCATACTGAGAGAAAACAGTAGAATAGGAATTTCCGTTTGGACGTGTGTGGGATGCCTTTTCAGCATCATCCATTTCCATTGCCAGCAGTGTTGCCGCCTCGTCCAGAAGATCATCACGATAGAGCTTCTTCTTATCCTTTTCATCTCTGTAATTATTGACTTTGCCGACGAGAGATTTTGCATTGCCCTCATTGCTGTCCACTCTCTGCACTACCCGGTTGTACTGCTTTTCGTCAAGACCATACTTGTATGTGCCTGTGGCAGATGACGAGGAACCGGAAGAAGTATTCGTATTTGACGTATTAGTCGGCGCGCAGCCCTTTCTGCCTTCATTCTGCCCGAATAAAGTATAATGCAGATATAATTTTTGCGGATCATTGCCGATGACTGCTACAACATCCTTGTTATTATTGGCATAATACACAGGATCAAAGCCGTTTTCCATCATATTTGTCACTGCCGGCGGTGTAACAGGGGTCGGATACGTCGTAGGCGCTACCGGAAGCCTGCCTTCATTTTTTCCGAACATTTTGTAATGTGTGTACAGAGTCTGTTCATCCGTGCCAAAGATTGCCTTGACGTCCGGATTGCTGCTTGCATAGTATGCAGCATCAAAAACCGTTCCATCGCTCATCTGTTTGGGCGCTGCAAAAGCTGTCATGGATGTCTGCAGCATCGCGGCTGTCAGTAATCCGATCACGATCCATTTTTTTCTCATTATGTACCACCCTCCTTTTCCGTTTGCCAGACGAAATGTCTGTCACCTTTATCATATACAATTCTGCTCTTTATATCAATAGATATGTGGATGTTTAAAGAAAAATTAACATTTTTATTGTGTGGCTGTGTATCTTTGCCGGCCTGTCTATTGTAAGGTCTTCCGCTTCTGTGACACGGTTGCCAACTTGGCAGAACATGGTTATAATTTCCTTATAGCGAAGAATTTTATGACAATAGATAACTGCCAGGAAGTGGCAGGCGCATACAGTTTGGGGAGAGAGAAGCGTGCAAAGTGAAAGAGACAAAAGATGCATGGAAAGGGCAATGACAGTATTTCATATGGCCAGACAGACAAACCTGCTTTCTAGGTTTTATGATACAATACAGAAAACGTTTCTTGGGCAGTTTCTTTATATGATCGCTCCCTTCGTGCTGTATTCCATCAATCTGATGATTTTAAGTAAGCGGGAGGTTTTATACAGAGGGGATGGTCAGTTTGGTTATCTGAATGATATTGGAAACAGCTTGGGTCTGACGATGTTATTTTTTGTATCTTATTTTCTTTCCGGTTCGTTTCCTCAAAAGTTGAAAGAATTTATCATAAATGGCACCGAGGAAGAGATGCGTGATACCTATAGCAGATATGAAGCACGGGAGCATGTGAAAATAGTTTTGTGGGCGTTCAGAGTGGTGCTGTTTGTCATGATACTTGCTGCCACCTTATGCTTTTGTCATATCATTCAGATGAATCATGCCTATTGGATGAAAAAGCTGACTATATTCGGCGTTTTGTACTATTGCTTTATATTAGGTGTCACATGGTACTTCTCACTGACAGTATTCGGCATGACGGTTTGTGCCGGATTGCTTATATTTTATGCCATACGCAGCAATCAGATGGTATACAGAGAAGAGGATTACAATCGGAACATCAGCGTGATAAAAGCATTTGATGTTCTGGCATGTACGATTGCACATGGTTCCATTTATATTCTGGATTGTGTGATCATAATACTCAATGACAGAATTGCCGTCAGTTATGGGATACACTATCTGTTTCGCAGTGATATAAAGACAATGATTTTTGCCCAGATCACGATATGTCTGACCATACTGGAATTTATTCCATTGAAAGAATTATTTGCATTTATGAGAAAGAAAAAAGACGAAATGATTATCAGGCTGAACAGGCAGATGGAAGAGGAGGCCGGGGAAGAAAACAGAAAAAGTCTGATGAAAAAAAGGGACAGTATTCTGGCAGAGAAATTAGTGGTTACAACAGCCGGTAATAAAATCATGATTGTGTTATCTGTGGCAATCCCATTGGCCGGGATTCTCTTGCAGGGTGTTGCACTATATGTGAAATAAAAGCCTGAAAAAACGGTATATTCAAAATAGGAAAAGAAATACGATGATTGAAAGACGGCATTGCAGAGCGGTTGCAAAGGAGGGGTTATGCAATATACTTGGAATGATATCGAACAGCACGTTATGGTGTGCAGACAGTGTCCATTGAGCCAAACCAGACATCTGCCTGTCATGGGACGCGGGAACCGGCAGGCCGATATCATGCTGATTGCCGAAGCCCCGGGAGGACAGGAGGATGAACAGGGGATCCCGTTTGTGGGGCGCTCCGGAGAGATATTGGACAGACTCTTACATGATTGTGGGCTGGACAGGAAGGAACTCTATATGACCAACATCATAAAATGTCATCCGCCCGGCAACCGTGATCCCAAAGAAGAGGAAAAAGACGCCTGTTTTCCCTATCTGAAATACGAGACGTTTCTTTTAAAGCCCAGGATCATTGTCTGCCTTGGCCGTGTCGCGGCGCAGCGCATTATTTCACCGGATTTTAAGATTACCAGACAGCATGGCACCTGGACGGTCCGCAAAAACTGTGCGCTGACTGCAACCTTCCATCCCTCGGCAATACTGCGGGAGCCTTCCAGGTATGAGAGTGTGAAAGCGGATTTTTGTGAGGTTGTAAAGAAACACGCGCTAAGGTATTGAAACTTTCTGTTGTGTTGTCGGAAGAACAGAGATACAATAAGAGTAGGGGAGAAGCGTACGGAGGTTAAGTATGAAACAAGAAAGAACAGGAACAAATGCGAGGAAGAGAATTGCAGACGAGATTCTCCATCAGATTGGCGGCAGTGTTATATTTGTGCTTCTGCTGATAGCGGCTGTGGCGATCTGTATGGTTGGATGGTTGATCATTACATCAAAGGAAACAGAATTGACGCAGGAATCCAATGCGGCTGCCAATCAACTGACCGGATTTCTGGAACAGTATACGAAATGTGTGGAGCAGCTTGCTGTCAATCCGGAGATTCGGGATGTGATGATGGAGATTGAAGCAGGCGACGATATCCGGCAGGCGGAAAAGATGGACGCGGTAATGGAGAATCTTGTCAAGATCGCCAATACCGATACGGAAAACGTCATGGCAGTATGGATTTCCGATCTGGATGCCAGCGCGCTTACGCAGTCTGACGGGTTTACGAGTGAAGAAGGCTGGGATATCACAGGACGTGGCTGGTATGGCTGCATTGAGACAAAGGAACCTATTTTGACAGAGCCTTATGTGGATTCATCGACCGGTAAGATGATTTTGAGTGCTGCAGCCCCTGTTTTAGATGAGGCGACAGGTACAGTCCTTGGCGCGGTGGGAATGGATATTTCTCTGGACCATATGACACAGGTTATGAGCGGGTACCGGATCGGGCGCAATGGATATATGCTGTTGATGTCCGAAAGTGGCACCTTCCTGTATCATCCACAGAGCGATATTATACAAAAGAATATCAAAGATGTGGACATATCACAGAATGTTGTGGATGCAGTATTGTCAGAAAGTAATGTATTTCTTAAATACAAGACAAACGGGCAGGTAAAATATGGTTTTCTGCAGCATGCGGGAGATACGGGATATATGGTCCTTAGCAACTTGCCGTTTGCAGAATATTATGCGATGCTGATCATCATGGTCATTACGCTGGTGATCCTCTTTGGGATCGGTATTGTCCTGATCGCTTTCAGTATCAGGAAAAGTGCCGCCAAGCTGACAAAGCCCATTCAGCAGTTGAATCATACGGCGCAGCAGCTTGCTGCGGGTAATCTGGATGTGAATCTTCATATAACAAGTGAGGATGAAATCGGTGAACTGGGTGAGTCTTTTGCCAAGACAGTGGACCGGCTGAAAGAGTATATTGTATACATAGATGAGACAGCGGAAGTGCTTTCCCGGATCGCGGATGGGAAATTAAGTGTTGATCTGAAAAATGACTATGTCGGTGAATTTCAGAAAATTAAGACGGCCCTGCTCAATATCTCTGATTCCATGAATGAGGTTATGATCGGCATCAATCAAAGTTCCGAACGGGTATCCGTCGGTGCTTCTGAGCTCGCCTCGGCATCTGAGGTTTTGGCAGAGGGAGCAGAGGAGCAGGCGGCTTCCATCGAACAGCTTGCGGCGACGACGACTGTCGTGGCGGATCAGGTGGAGAACAGCCGCAGAGAGGCGGAGGCTTCTGCCAAAGCGACGGCGCAGGCGGCTGCCATGATCGAGCAGAATCAGGAAAAGATGAAGCAGATGATGGAAGCCATGAATGAGATTCACCAGACTTCTCAAAAGGTGGTGGGAATCATCCAGACGATTGAAGATATTGCGTCACAGACCAACCTGTTGTCCCTGAATGCCTCTATAGAAGCCGCACGGGCAGGTGAGGCCGGAAAAGGCTTTGCAGTTGTCGCAGATGAGATCGGGAAGCTGGCACTGGAGAGTTCCAAAGCAGCCAACACAACGAAAGAACTGATCGAAATTTCCATGGAAGAGATCAACAAAGGCAATACCATTGCGGTCGGGGCCATGGATTCTCTCAAAGAATCGGTAAGTGTTGTGGATCATGTGAATAAAATGATACAGGATACGGCTGAAAGTGCAGCTATCCAGGCTGAAAATATGAAACAGCTGCGTGCGGGGATTGAAGAGATCACACATGGAATACAGGATAATTCGGCAGCTTCTCAGGAGACTTCCGCGACTTCGGAGGAATTGGCTTCCCAGGCGGAAATCTTAAATAAAATGGTACAGAAATTCGAAGTCAGCCGCTGATTTGTGTACAGGAAGCGGACTTTACCGGTAATCATCGGCAGACAAACAGGCGCCGGTTTATGCGGAAATTATCTGCATATGCCGGCGCCTTTACGTTCTCTGTTTTAGGAGTTAACTGATCCGGAACTGACTGATCAGGTGGCTCAGTGTTCTGGCCTGCCCGGAAAGTTTATCGGAGATTTCCGCACTTTCTTCGGCAGCCGTGGAATTTGTCTGGATGACAACGGAGACTTCCTTGATTCTGTCTTCCACGGATACAATCATTTCCGATTGCTGGATGCTGGCCGATGAAATTTCATCCATCAGTACTTTGACAGACTGAATACATTCGTTGATGAGCTGCATGGCGGATATCACATCGTTTGCAGACTCGGTGCCTGTCTTGGCACTCTGGACGGAGCGTCCGATCAATACGCTGGTATTTCCGGCAGCCTCGGCAGATCTGGCGGCCAGACTTCTGACTTCATCGGATACGACGGAGAATCCTTTTCCGGCTTCTCCTGCACGTGCCGCCTCAACGGAAGCGTTCAGTGCAAGAATATTTGTCTGGAAAGCAATGTCCTCGATGGTTTTGATGATACTGCCAATCTGGGCAGAAGAGCGGTTGATATTTTCGGTGGCAGCGGCTAACTGTTCCATCTTTGTATCGGCCTCCGCCGCATAACCTGTGGCTTTGTCAACCAGATCACTGGCACTGCGGCACCGGTCTGCACTGCTGCGGATCTGTGTGGTGATATCCGTGACGTTAGATACAAGACCGTTGATGGAATCTTTTTGCTGCATGGTTCCCCTGGACAGAGCCTGTGCGCCTGCGGATACCCGGTTGGCACCGGTGTCAACCTGATTGGCAATATGCGTAATATCCCGCATTACATTTGTCAGGTTTGTGCGAATACTGTTCAGGCTGTCAGCCAGGACTCTAAAATCTCCGATATAATAATTTTCATTTTTGGAAACATCAACAGAAATATTACCATTTGCCATCTCACCGAGAATACGACCGATATCGTCAATCGTCTTTCGCAGGCAGTCACAGACAAGATGGACTGTCTGCGCGATCATACCAATCTCGTCCTTTCTGCCGTAAAAAGATTTCAGTTCTTTGTCGGCGGACAGTTGCAGATTGCCAAGATGGCGGATCGACCGTTCTATAATCATAAGTTCCTTGCCTTCGCGGTACAGGATCAGCAATGTGACAAGGATAATAATAAGTGTCACTGATGCACACAAAATCCCTACCGTAAGGCGGACTGTTTTGACTTCTCCATAGACTTCCACTGCATTGTCGCGGACCATGAAGACCCAGTTGCGGTCTTTGAGATATTTATAGACAACCAGCTGATCGACACCGTTTTCATCCTGGTAGAAAAAGGTATCTGCCTGCGTGTTGCCGTCTGTACGGATCCGCCGCAGGATTTCCTGATAACCACTGTCAGTGGTTTGTGTATTTAACAGTGTTTCATCAGGATGATACAGGTATGTACCTGTTTCCACATTCAGAAACACATACTCGCAGTCAGGCAGTCCCTCAATATCCAGATGTAACAAAGCATCCATTAAATGGCTGGCGTAAACACCGGCGCCTACAAAACCGATACATTCCTCTTCGGCAAAGATAGGATAATACATGGAAAGAATCATGCTTCCGGTTCCGGGTGATTTCATAATGCCCAGGTTGGTGAGTTCCTGACGCGAAAGGATTGTGTCCCGGAAGGTATCCAGGGAATCACCACTGCGGGTTGTCATGCCGATTGCCCCTTCAGAAGTATGGGTCAGGACATAGGTATCCGGGGTACCGATGTATAATCCTTCAAAAATTCCCTTGACCGCGGCAAAGTCTTCTGTATACTGCTGCCCTTTTTGCAGCAACGCGGGATTATCAGGATCCGCAAGAAGCTCATGTACTTCACTGCCCAGCGCAAATGCTGTCATATATTCTTCTGCGGAAGTCACATAATCATTGATGATGGCTGCCCTTGATTCCACGGCATCTATCATCTGGTTGGTAATATTGTTTTTGACCATGGAAGCGATGCGGTTCGATACGATGAACCAGAGCAGCAACATTCCCATACAGGTAATTGCTGTGGTGATCATGCCGATACGTGTGGCAAGTTTACGATTTACCAAAAATTTCATAACATTCCCCCTGCTGTTAAAAAATAAGTCATAAATCTGATTCCCGCAGGCAACGGGCCGGATGAGCATATCTGTCTGCACAACTGGCGACTGCCGTGAGGGTCATGTACCCTGTCGCCTTGTGGAGATGCGAGCCTGAAGCCTCGTTGTCTGTAGCGGGGTGTTGACTTCTGCCCTGTCTGCATATAGTCGGCAGCCCTTAATCCTGCCGCTATATGCGTAATATCAGATTTTCCCGACAATATCTTACCATGGCGCATATCGTTTTTCAAGAGTGACGCGCATCATAATCTGAGCCGGTAACCACATCTGCCATGGTATATCATAAAACAAACAAACCGGATGCATACGGGCCATCTGCTTTGCTGACCATGCAGGAGACAGGCATACCGGCGAAGCGTATGCAGCAGTAGGTTACTGCCGCGAAAGTGCCGGCGGATTACAAAGGAGGAAAGAGGAATGGGAGACATATTTGCATATGTGCGTATCAGTTCATGGGATCAAAATGAGAACAGGCAGAGCAATGCCGTGCGGGAACTGCGGATACCGGAAAAGACATAAGGATTGACATAAGAACTGACATAAGATTCATCTTTCCTGCCCGACCATCACAGAATCCAGTATTTGTTCGAACGTCGGACCTATCTCTTCCCATACGGAAAGCCTGGGTGAGGCCAGTATCACATAGGTGCCTTTTGCATGGCGGCCAGAAGAATCCCCGTCCGCACCGTCATGGTGCGTATTTGTGTCGCTGCCGGCAGGATTGCCGGTTCTGTTTTCCGGCAGGTCAAAGACAACAGTCAGCCAGAGAAAGTCTTCTTCTGACCACTGTTCGGTGGTATACATCCGGCCGCTCAGACCACTGTTCCAGGATAATTCGCGGCTTGTGAGATCAGTGCCGCAAATGCCGAACTGCGGACAATACCCCAGCTGAAAGACTGCTTCCGGAGACGTTACGGGCCAGAAGTCAATGGCACAAGCCATGAGATCGGTGCCTGGCTCCATGTCGGCTGCGGTTTTGATCTGATAGTCCCACCCGTCAGGCAGGACAAGGGACAGATATACCTCTCCCTGCTCATAGACAACAGTGTTTTCGCCGCTCTGTTCTGCGTCTTTCTTGGCATCATCAGTCCCGGCAGCTGGATTCTGCCCGGGGAGAGAGGGCTCTTTGGTCTCTGTCTCCGGAGCCTGATCGACAGCAGCCGTTGTTTCAATCGTTACATTCTGCGGCTTTTCTGCCGCCGGTTCCTGCATCTGTCCGGAGATACCGGCAGTGCAGCCGGTCAGGTACAAGGACAGGAATAATGGAATAACAGGTACATGAAATTTTTTCATCTGTGGAACACCTCGTAAACCGTTGTTTCCCTTTTTCCTCAGTATACATGCCGGCCACATAGAATTCAACCATCAAAAACGTCAGATTTTTCCGGCATGATGACAGAAAAAAAGGGAATACTAACCCCGGATACTCATAAAAAACGATACGTCCGCCGTGAGATGGTGAATGTCGTAACGCTCTGTTTCGGTGTTCATGATACGAGAAGGCGGGCACGGGGGATATCTATATGGAAAACAAAATAAATGACAGAGACAGTGGCGCGGCGCTTGCCAGAAATACGCTGGATGAGATACCACAGGCAAAGGCGGACGCCAAAGAGATCGTGGGACTGGTGAAACACAGTGGAAAAGTCGACGGCTATCAGCTTTCCGACGGTTCGGTTGTTAAACGGGAGGAAGGCGTGCGGATGGCAAAAGACGGCGAGATCAAAGGTGTGGGTGTGGCACACCGCCGGGATACGGAATATCTCAAATCTATTCCCGACGGCAGCGAGAACAATAACCTGTCTCATCTTCCTTCTATTTCAGGATAATCAGGATAAAAAGGAGCCAATATAAGGAAAGAGCAGCTGGTAGGACCCTTCGGGGAAATGCCGGCTGTTCTTTTTTTATTTGGTTTGACTTTCTATTCTGACACGGCCATCTCCGCTGATCTTTTTGCGGCACTTGCAAATGGGCAGGCGGACAGGAGATGAAATCCGGCTGACTCTGCTTCTTAAAAAGTTCAAAAACGCTTGAAAAGCATTTTCCCGGATGATAGTATGAGAGCAGACAGCATGTAAGCGGAAAAAGAGAGGGACACAGGAGGAAGGGAATGAAGCTGCTGGAAGAGAGGATAATAAGAGACGGAAGAGTAAAAGAAGGCAATGTGCTGAAAGTAGACAGCTTTTTAAATCATCAGATTGACATTGCACTTTATAACGAGATGGGGAAAGAATTCAGGCGCCTGTTTCCCGGGGATGCTATAACGAGAATCCTCACGATAGAGGCTTCCGGTATCGGCATTGCCTGCGCAGCGGCGCAATATTTTCATGTACCGGTCGTCTTTGCCAGGAAAACACACAGTATCAATCTGGACGATGATGTATATACGGCCCGGGTACGGTCATTTACGCATCAAAGAGAATATGATATCATAGTATCCAAACGATATCTGACCAGTGAAGATCATGTGCTGATTATCGACGATTTTCTGGCAAACGGGTGCGCCGTAAACGGTCTGCTGGAACTGGTATACAGTGCAGGTGCTACCGTGGAAGGCGTAGGCATAGCCATTGAAAAAGGATTTCAGAAAGGGGGCAGTCTGCTGCGCGGCAGAGGCATCCGCGTGGAATCTCTGGCAGTGGTGGAATCCATGGATGCCGCTGCCGGGACCATCACATTCCGGAGGACATAATGCGCAGAAAGGAAAATGTAGAAAAGAAACTGATAGAAAGTTTTAAAGAACTGGCCAAACGCACTCCCATTGAAAAAATTACCATACAGGAGATTGCAGAAGGCGCAGGCGTGATCCGTCCTACTTTTTACAACCATTTTCAGGATAAATATCAGCTTCTGGAGTATATCTTCAAATCAGAAGTCATCCTTCCGGTCAAACCCCTGATCCGGAACGATATGCTGGATGACGCTGTCGTCCTGATCTTTGTACGCATGCAGGAAGACAAAGAATTTTATGGCCGCGTTTACCGCCTGCAGGGGCAAAATTCCTTCGAAAGCATTGTCAAGGACAGCCTGTATGAGATACTGCTGGACTTTATCAGCGAATATTCCAGAGACAAAGTATCCCGCTACAAACTTTTGTCCCATGAGACACTGGCCAGATACTACGCGGAATTTCTCGGTTTTATCTTTATGGTCTGGATACGGGACGGCATGGTCGTATCCCCGCAGGAGATGAAAGATCTGTTTAACTACATCAAAGACCATTCCCTGTACGAAATCATCCGGGAAATGGAATAAGACCGACACACAGATGCATAGCACTAACACTAAAAACAGCATTGTACCCAAAGCCGGCTGGCGGGAGGGAAGATGCGGAACTCTAAACAGCATCGTACCGGAGGCCGCCAGGCAACAGGAACGGATGAGTGAACAGCCGAGCCTGTTGCGGGTGAAAAGGCGGCAGGAGGGAAGATGCGGAACTCTAAACAGCATCGTACCGGAGGCCGCCAGGCAACAGGAACGGATGAGTGAACAGCCGAGCCTGTTGCGGGTGAAAAGGCGGCAGGAGGGGAGATGCGGAACTCTAAATAGGAGGCCCCATATGAATCTATTTGACAAACTGGAAAAGACTGTGACCGAGACCGGTCAGGGCATCAGCAGAAAGGCCAAAGAACTGGCAGAACTGACCAGACTGAAAAACATGTTGCACACTTGTGAAGAAGTCATGGATCAGAAATACCGGGAGATTGGTAAGGCTTATTTTGAAAGCCACAAAAATGAAGAAGAGAATGAGTACAGAGAACAGTGCAAGGCCATACTGGATGCCCAGACAGGTGCGGAAGCACTGCGGGAGCAGATCAATAACATCGGAAAAGAATAAAAAAAGAAACAGGTACAAAGATACAGAAAAACAGTATTGCAGGCAATAGGATGGTATTTGCCTGCAATACTGTTTTTTGTTTCGGCGACAACAACATCTGAGCGGTTGTGCCGTTTTTCTGTCAGTTTTTACATTCCCGGCGTAGGCGCGGTATCACCGGCAGGAGGCAGGGTAACCGGGGTTTCCGGGGTCGGAACCGGTGTCTCTGGAGTCGGCGTCTCCGTAGTCCCTGTGCCCGGGATCGGGAATGACAGGCCCGGAATCCCGGGGATGATTCCAGACTCCGGTGCGGACGGAAGCCCCAGCGGGTTGGTGATATTTTCCGGCAGGACAATGCCGTTTTGCGCTGCATTGAGAATCATTTCCTGACGCTGCTGTTCGATCAGCAGTTCCACGCCGGGCTGTACCATAAATTCCGCATTATGCGGACATTTTTCCACATTAGCGCCCAGCTGAGGCGCTTCTCCGGTCTGCAGCGGGTCAGTGGCCGGGTCTGCCGCGGGTGCCTGTTTCCTGGAGACACCGCTTCCCTCCAGACGTTCCGGCAGCAGGGTCAGTGTACCCGCCATACTGAATGGACATTCATCGCAGGCAGGCAGCATACTGTAGGCACAGACCATACCGGAATAGTGCACATCACAGCTTTCCGAAGGCACAGTCCCCTCCGCGAAGTATTCGCTGCGCAGAGAACCGTCACACAGGCCGGAGATTCCCAGTCTTCCGGATTGGCTGCATATTGTGGCGCTGACGATGCCGGAAGGCCGGTTAAAGGACTGATTGGGCAGTTCCTCGTGGATCTTGGACATAACGGCCCGCCAGAGTACTTTAGCCAGATTCTTTTCTGCGCCGGACAGTTTGGTATTGTTGTCATAGCCGGCCCAGGTGGTAGCCGTGTAATAAGGCGTATAGCCTGCGAACCACACGTCATTATAGTCGGAAGTGGTTCCCGTCTTGCCGGCGATGGCCATATTGCCGAAATTGACAGAGCCTCCCGTACCGGATGTGACAACATCCTCCATGGCATCGGTCAGCAGGAAGGCGGTCGTCTCCTTGATCACGCGGTGGCTCGGCGGTTTGGTGTTGTCCAGAATCAGTTTGCCGTCATGATCCACCACTTTGGTATATAAGGTCGGTTTATAATAAGTGCCGCCGTTGGCGATGGTGGCATAAGCCGCATTCAGTTCCTTGTTGGTGACGCCCATCGTGATACCGCCCAGCGCAAGGGACTGCTGAATATCGGAATAGACCTTGCCGTTTACCTCATAGCGGTCCTTGAGGGTGGTAAAGCCGAAATTGATCAGATAATCGTAGCCCAGCTGCGGCGTGATCTGTGTCAGTGTCTTGACTGCCACGATGTTCAGAGAGTCGCGGATACCATCGCGCAGGGAACACAGTCCCCGGTAGCCGGAACTGTACCAGTTGGAGACAGGCCGTCCGTCCGCATAGGCGTAAGGCGCGTCATTTTGTACATCGGCCAGTGTCAGACCGGCGCTGTCCAGCGCAGGCGCATAGGTGGAGACGACTTTGAAGGTGGAGCCGGGCTGGCGGGCGGTGTCAGTGGCGCGGTTCAGAGTCCGGCTGGCTTCTTTGGCACCCCTGCCGCCGACCATGGCTACTACATAGCCAGTATTTTGATCCTCCACTGTGATGGAGACTTCCGGCTGCGGGGTGAGAAAGACATGCTCGCCTATGACTTCATCGCCTGATTCCATCACAGCTTGCTTGTAAATTTCGATGCCCTCATAGGCCTCCTCCTGAGAGGCATAGAGCAGGTTAAAAGAACCCTTCTCCTGTTTGAAATACGCCTTTAACATTTCCGAACTGTGATTTTCCACTTCGCCGTTTGCCTTTTTGATGGACAGTTCATAGTTCAGATACCATTTGGTATTTTCCGGGAAATTATCCGGATTGGCAAAGGCCTCGTCACAGATAGCCTGAATAGCGCTGTCCTGGGTGGTATAAATACTCAGACCGCCGCTGTATAACAGGTTGTAAGCCTGGGTCTCATTATAGCCGGCCACATTGACCAGATCATCCAGGACATCCTGTGTGAGCGCATCCACGAAGTATGTATATACGGAATCATCTTCTGATTCCTCATTGACTGTCTGGATGCGGGAATAAACATCGTCTTCGATGGCTTCATCGTATTCTTCCTGCGTGATATAGCCCTGCTCCAGCATATCGGACAGGACTTTTTTCTGGCGCTTGACATTTTCTTCCGGATGCGAGATGGGATTGTACCGGGAAGGATTCTGGGTGATGCCCGCGATCACGGCGCACTCCGAGAGTTTGAGTTCATAGACGGGTTTGCCGAAATAGCGCAGAGAAGCAGCCTGTACGCCCAGAGTATTCTGGCCCAGGTTAATGGTATTCATATAATTTTCGAGGATTTTATCCTTGTCCATGACTTTTTCCAGTTCAAGGGCAAGATACTGTTCCTGGATCTTACGCTTGATACTCTGCATGGTCGTCTCATTGGTCCAGCCTTCGAAGACATTGTTTTTCAGAAGCTGCTGGGTGATGGTGCTGGCGCCCTGCGAGAGATCCCGCTCTTTGATGGCAGTAAAGCCTGCACGGATGATACCCTTTATATCAATCCCATTGTGTTCATAGAAACGGGCATCCTCGATGGCTACAAAGGCATGCGCCAGGTCTTCGGGGATCTGCTCCATTGTCACCGGGATCCGGTTGGAATCCGCCGCCACCAGCTTGGTCAGTTCATGCCCTTCGGAATCGTATACAAAGGTGGTGAATCCGGAGGGCGAAACATCAATATGGGAAATATCGGGCGCCGAACTGAGGATTCCCCTGAATACGCCGATCCCGGCGCTGATCCCGATGACAGCTACCGCGATGATGCTTACCAGGACAGCCTTTATGAGGAAAAGGGTAAATTTGCGCCCCAGCTTCGCAGAGGTGGAGTTGAGCGCCTTTTTCTTTTTTCGTATTCCTTTTTTTCCATAATTCATGAATCATGCCTCCTGAACATGAATGAGATGTTGATACGTGCTCTGGCCTGTATACTACAAGTCTGACGTACATTATAACAAAGTATACACAGTAAGTCAAAGATCAATAGACTTTATCCAGTGCCTGTGATATGATCGTAGTAAATGTGAGTTTCCATAGGATCTGAGAGGGAGGCGGACGGATGGAGAAGCAGGAAGTGCAGAGAGAGGCAGTCGGCTGCCATATACTGGCAGGGGAGAGCATGGGCGAAATCGTGGAAAAGAAATCCCGTTTTATTGCCTCCCTGAAACCTGTGAGTTCCGAAGAAGAGGCGCTTGCCTTTATTGACAGTGTGCGCAAAAAATATTATGATGCCAGGCATAATTGCTTTGCCTATCTGCTGCGGGAAGGCGGGATTGCGCGCAGCAGCGACGACGGGGAGCCAAGTGGTACGGCAGGCAGGCCCATGCTGGAGGCTCTGCGGGGCGCGGGGCTGACCAATGTGGCGGCTGTTGTGACCCGCTATTTTGGCGGTACACTGCTGGGGACGGGCGGACTTGTGCGGGCCTATACGCAGGCGGTACAGCAGGCGCTGGCAGGCAGTGAGATCGTGGCCATGGGTTTGGGCATGCGCTATAAGGTGACTGTGGATTACGGGATGACCGGCAAGCTGCAGCATTTGTTTGCCGGGCGGCAGATTATTATGGAAGATACGGTTTATACTGATAAGGTGGAGTTTCATATACTTGTGCCGGGAGAGGCAGAGGAAGGGATTCACAGAGAGATCATGGAGCTGACCGGCGCAAAGGCGGCGGTGGAAAAGCTCTGTGCTACCTGGTATCCCCTCCGGTGACAGCAGGTAAAAGCAAAGGCGGGTGAATGGCGTGGATGAACTGAAAGAGATCATGGAAGAATTACGGGAACTGCTTGGTACAAAGCAGTATACCAGGCTCAGGCAGCATCTGGCGGAAATCAATGATGCGGATATCGCGGCATTTATCGAAAGTCTGGATGAGGAGGATCTGCTGAAAGTATTCCGCATCCTGCCAAAATCGAGCGCCGCCGATGTCTTTTCCTATCTGGAAGTGGAAAACCAGCAGTTTATCATCACTGCGCTTTCCGATAAGGAAGCCGCCGGCATTATTGATAATCTGATGGCTGACGATGCCACGGACCTGTTAGAAGAGATGCCGGCCAATATCGTGAAGAAGCTGCTGGCCAATGCCAGTCCGGAGACAAGGCGGGATATCAACCATCTCCTGCGATACCCGGAGGACAGCGCGGGCAGTATCATGACAGTGGAATATGTGGATCTGAAAGATGATATCACCGTACAGGAGGCCATAGAGCGGATACGCAAGGTAGGCGTGGACAGCGAAACCATCAATATCTGCTATGTGCTGGACCGGAAGCGGACACTGGTGGGGACTGTGGCACTGCGCTATCTGCTGCTCAGCCAGCCCGATGCGGTCATCGGAGATATCATGCATGAAAACGTGATCTCCCTTCATACGCTGATGGATCAGGAGGAGGTTGCCAGGCAGTTCCAGAAGTATGACTTTACCTCCATGCCTGTGACGGATAATGAAAACCGGCTTGTGGGCATTATCACCGTGGATGATGTTATGGATATCCTGCTGGAAGAGGCCACAGAGGATATGGAAAAGATGGCAGCAATCGTGCCGTCGGACAAGCCTTATATGAAAACAGGCATCTTCGAGACATGGAAAAAGCGTATTCCGTGGCTTTTGCTCTTAATGATCTCTGCCACCTTTACAGGCAGGATCATCACCTCTTTTGAAGATGCTCTGAGCAGTTGTGTGGTACTGACCGCGTTTATCCCCATGCTGATGGATACGGGGGGCAATGCGGGCGGACAGGCCAGTGTTACGATCATTCGCGGGCTGTCCCTGAAGGAGATCGAATTTCGGGATATGGGGCAGGTGATCTGGAAAGAATGTCGCGTCTCTCTTCTCTGCGGGCTGACACTGGCAGCGGCAAACTTTGTCAAGCTGCTCTTTCTGGACAGAGTGGGCATGCAGGTGGCGCTTGTGGTCTGCCTGACGCTGATAGTAACGGTCTTTATTGCCAAGCTGGTGGGCTGCAGTCTGCCGATGTTCGCCAAAAAGGCAGGTTTTGACCCGGCTGTGATGGCCAGTCCCTTTATTACCACTATTGTGGACGCCATTTCTCTGATGGTCTATTTTCAGATCGCGGCCAGCCTGCTGCATCTGTAACCGTTATCCGACGCAAAAGTATGATAAAACAGGAGAGAAGAGTTTTGATGAAACTGATTTCATGGAATGTAAACGGGCTGCGGGCCTGTGAAGGAAAAGGCTTTTCTGCCTTTGTCAGAGAGGAAGCTCCCGATATGATCTGCCTGCAGGAGACAAAGCTGCAGGAGGGGCAGATATCTTTGGATCTGCCGGATTATTTTATGTACTGGAACTATGCCGAGAAAAAAGGCTATTCCGGTACGGCCATTCTGACAAAGACAAAACCCCTTGCCGTCCAAAACGGACTGGGAGTCCCGGTGCATGACAGGGAAGGCAGGGTGATTACGGCCGAATATGAAGATTTTTATCTGGTGACAGTCTATACCCCTAATTCCCAGCAGCAGCTTGCACGGCTTGCCTATCGGATGTCCTGGGAAGAGGCGTTTCTGGCTTACCTGAAAGGGCTGGAGCAGAAGAAACCGGTCATCTGCTGCGGGGATATGAACGTGGCGCATACGGAGATTGATCTGAAAAATCCCGCTACCAACCATAAAAACGCAGGGTTTACCGATGAAGAGCGGGAAAAATTCAGCCGCCTGCTGGAAAGCGGCTTTCTGGATACCTATCGCGTGTTTTATCCTGACAAAGAAGGGGTATATTCCTGGTGGTCGTACCGCTTTCGGGCCAGGGAAAAGAACGCGGGGTGGCGGATCGACTATTTTCTGGCTTCCCGGGCGCTGCGGGAGCGTCTCAGGGATGCGATGATCTATACGCAGGTGCAGGGGTCTGATCACTGTCCGGTAGGATTGATGCTTCAATAAATCCGGGATGGACTTATGGCACATGATTGTGTATAATAGACGGGGCGAAAGCCAGTGAGAACTAGCATAGATTGAAATCGTTTGAGAGGAGTAATCTGCCATGGTAAAAGCAGTTGTAGGAGCAAACTGGGGAGACGAAGGTAAGGGGAAGATAACGGATATGCTTGCGAAGGAGTCGGATATCATCATCCGCTTCCAGGGAGGCGCCAACGCGGGGCATACCATTGTGAACAATTATGGAAAGTTTGCGCTGCACACATTGCCGTCAGGGGTTTTTTACAGTCATACGACCAATATCATTGGAAACGGTGTGGCGCTGAATATACCGATTCTGATCGAAGAGATCCGCTCCGTCACAGGCAGAGGCGTGCCGGCACCGCGTATCCTTGTATCGGACCGCGCGCAGATCGTGATGCCGTATCATATCCTGCTGGATCAGTATGAAGAAGAGCGTCTGGGAGGCAGATCCTTTGGGTCTACCAAATCCGGGATTGCCCCCTTTTATTCCGATAAATATGCCAAAATCGGTTTTCAGGTGAGTGAGTTGTTTGATGAGCAGCTGCTCCGGAAAAAAGTGGCCGATGTATGTGAGATCAAAAATGTGCTTTTTGCGCATCTCTACCGGAAACCACTTATTGATGCGGCAGAACTGTTGACCGTGCTGCATGAATACAGAGATATGATTGCCCCTTATGTATGTGATGTATCCGCTTATCTGGACAAAGCAGTGCGGGAGGGAAAGAATATCCTGCTGGAAGGACAGCTGGGGACGCTCAAAGACCCGGATCATGGCATTTATCCGATGGTGACCTCTTCTTCCACGCTGGCGGCTTACGGGGCTATCGGAGCAGGGATTGCACCCTATGAGATCAGACAGGTGATTACGGTATGTAAGGCATATTCTTCCGCAGTGGGAGCAGGTGCGTTTGTATCCGAGATATTTGGCGAGCAGGCAGATGAATTGCGGCGCCGCGGCGGAGACGGCGGAGAGTTCGGCGCGACCACGGGACGCCCCCGGCGGATGGGCTGGTTTGACTGTGTGGCTTCCAGATACGGATGCCGCCTGCAGGGTACGACCGATGTGGCCTTTACTGTCCTGGATGTGCTGGGTTATCTGGATGAGATTCCGGTATGCGTCGGTTATGAGATCGACGGTGAGGTAACCACAGAGTTTCCCGTGACGACCAGGCTGGAACATGCCAGACCGGTCCTGCAGTCTCTGCCTGGCTGGAAAACGGATATCCGCGGTATCAGAAACTATGAAGAACTTCCTGAAAACTGCCGCCGTTATGTGGAATTTATCGAGGCGCAGATCGGTTATCCGATCACCATGGTAAGCAACGGGCCGGGAAGAGAAGATATCATATACAGAACGAGCACATTGGCTTAATAACGGAAGAAAAGACAGATAAAAACGCAACAACTGCAAAAGTGGTTCTTGCGTTTTTTTGTTTGCCATAATGACAAAAAGGTTGACAATTAAATGTCAACCCAATATAATCAATATGTTAACAATAATAAAAAGCAATACGCCGGCCGGACTGTATGGAAAAGAGGGAAAGATGACAGAAGAAAAAGCAAAGCAGAGAATTGCCACGAAGGATATGGCATTATGTGCCTTATTTACGGTATTGATCACAGCGGGTGCGTTTATCAAGATACCGGTGCCGGTAGTGCCATTTACGCTGCAGTTTTTGTTTACGATGCTGGCAGGCCTTTTGCTGGGCGGGCGGCTCGGTGCCTGCAGCGTGGCGCTGTATGCGCTGCTCGGGCTGGCGGGGTTGCCGGTGTTTGCGGAAGGCGGCGGTATCTATTATATGTTAAAGCCCAGCTTTGGTTATATCATAGGTTTTATCGTGGCCAGCTATGTGACCGGCAGGCTGGTGGAACGTTCTGAAAGGCTGGCTTTTGGCAGGATTTTGGCGGCCAATCTGCTGGGACTGGCGATTGTGTATGCGGCGGGTATGTTTTACTATTATGTGATCTGCAATTATGTGATTCATACACCGATTGGCCTGGGAGCCCTGTTTTTGTACTGTTTTGTACTGGCAGTGCCGGGGGACTTCTGTTTGTGTTTTCTGGCGGCGGAACTGACCAGACGGCTGAAACCGGCTCTGGCCCGGATAAATGGCATCTGAGCGCGGGATGAGGAGAAAAAGAGTATGGGTAAGTGTCTGTTTGTCACAGGGACCGGCACAGATGTGGGAAAGACTTATGTCACGGGCCTGATTCTGAAGAAGCTGCAGAAAGCGGGAAAAAATGCCGCATATTACAAGGCGGCCATGAGCGGGAACGAAAGGGGCCCGGACGGGAGGCTGATACCGGGAGATGCCGTGCAGGTAAAACAAATCTCCGGGATCGGCCAGTCTCTTGATGAGATGTGTCCTTATGTATATGAGGCAGCCGTATCCCCTCACCTGGCATCCGCCCTGGAAGGCAATCCGGTGCGCATGGATGTTGTCAGACGGGGACTGCAGGCTATGCGGGCTGCCTATCCCTATCTGACGGTGGAAGGCAGCGGCGGTATTCTCTGTCCCATTGCCTTTGGGGAAGAAATTATCTGGATGGAGGATGTGATCCGGGAGACAGCGGCTGACTGTCTTGTAGTGGCAGAGGCGGGGCTGGGTACAATCAATGCTGTTTTGCTGACTGTGCACTATATGAAAAGCCGCGGGATTCATCCGGCAGGGATAATTCTCAACCGTTTCCATCCGGGTGACAGATTGGAAGAAGATAACAGGCAGATGTGCGCACTGTCCGGCGTCCCGGTACTTGCCTGTCTGGAAGAGGGCTGCCAGGACCTGCCTCTGGATACAGAGACACTCCTGTCCCTGTATCAATAAAACGGAACTCAAAAACAGTAGTATCTGATGGCAGAATGGAAAAGAAAAAGTATGATATGGTATCCCTATGAACAAATGAAAACAATGCGTGAGCCATACCGGATTACAGACGCACAGGGCGTCTGGCTCTATACACCCGAGGGACGGATGATTGATTCTGTTTCTTCCTGGTGGAGCGTGATCCATGGTTATAAACATCCCCTGCTGACGGCGGCGATCGTGGAGCAGGCGGAGCGATTTTCTCATGTGATGCTGGGCGGGCTGACACATGAACCGGTACTGCGGCTGGCGGAGAAGCTGGAGGCCTGGCTGCCGGGAGACCTTGCCTATTGCTTTTTTTCTGATTCGGGCAGCGTGGCAGTGGAAGTGGCGCTGAAAATGGCGCTTCAATATTATGTAAATCAGGGGCAAAAAAGGCGGACCAAAATCCTCTCCCTCACACATGCCTACCACGGCGATACTTTTAAGGCAATGGAGGCGGGCGATGACGAAGATTATCATTTCATCTTGGAAGTCTACGGGAAGAAAACAGATGTGATCCATATTCCCACGCAGATACCTGCGCTGGAGGAGGCTTTTGCCGTCTGGCATGAACAGCTGCACTGCCTGATTGTGGAACCTCTTTTACAGGGAGCCGGCGGTATGCGGATGTATGATATTGCATTTTTGCAGCGGGCCAGAGAATTGTGTGATCAATATGGCGTACTTTTGATTTTTGATGAAGTGGCGACCGGATTCGGACGGACCGGACATCGTTTTGTGGCAGACCTGGTGTTGCCGGATATCCTTGTGCTGGGCAAAGCGCTGACCGGAGGTTATATCGGCCATGCGGTGACGGTAGCCAATCACAAAGTGTTCGAAGGTTTTTACAGTGAGCGGGCGGAGCAGGCACTGATGCACGGGCCCACCTTTATGGGAAATGCGCTGGCATGCAGTGTGGCGCTGAAGTCGATCGAGCTGTTTGAGTCAGAACAGTATATGGAAAAAATTGCAAAAATAGCCAGGATTACCAAAAGAGAGATGGAAGGCTTTTCCGATCCGCGCATAGGGGAGGTGCGGATGATGGGCGGCTGCATCTGCCTGGAAGTCAAAGATGCGGCTGATCTGATCGGATACCAGCAGTTTGCCCGCGAACGCGGCGTTTTCAGCCGCCCGTTTCTCAACTATCTCTATGCCATGGTACCGTACGTGATCGAAGAGGAAGAACTGGTCTGTGTCCTGGATACGATGAAGGCATGGTTTAGAAGATAAGTGTCTGTGCATCAGGAATGTGGCGGCGTTATCTGCCTAAAAGAGGCAATAGCTGCCACAGATCCTCTATGGTATGGTCGATGCGGATCTGGTCCGGCACAGGCTGCCCTGACGGATTATACCAGCAGCAGGCAATTCCGGCATTGTTACCGCCCAGCATATCGCTGGTGAGGGAGTCGCCCACGATGACGACTTCCTCTTTTTTCAGTTCCGGTAATTGCCGGAAACAGCAGGCGAAAAATTCCGCGGCAGGCTTTTCCCAGCCCAGTTCTTCCGAAATAAAGAGACCGTCCATCACATCCATAAGTCCGCTCAGCGTTAATTTATTGCGCTGTGTGGAGGCCACGCCATTTGTCACAATATACTGGCGGCATGTTTTATGTATTTCCCGGCAAAGTGGGAGTGAATGATCCAGATAATAACAGACACTGCCCAGCAGCTTCTGGTAAGTATCCTTAAAACGGGTCACATCCACGCCGGTGATTCCCGCCGCTTCAAAGAAACTGACAAAGCGCTGCCCCAGCAGCACCTCCTTTGCGATCTCACCCCGTTCCAGCATCTTCCAGTAAGAAAGGTTGATCCGCGAATAGAGAGAGAGGAGCTCATCGGTGGGCGTGAGTCCGGCCTCTCTCATGCAGGTATCAAAGGCATATTTTTCCGAAGCCGTAAAATCCAGCAGTGTGTTGTCCAGATCCCAGAATACGACAGAATACATATCATACCTCCTTATGTATCAGCAGATGTTTGCTGTTTCTAAAAGGATTGTATCATAATGGCCCGGAGAAGGCGAGCAACATTTTAGCGGATGTTGCATGCGGGAGAACAGATCATAGGCCATCTGTCAGCCTAAATTGCATTCACCGTTGGTTCATGATACAATCTTTGTAACAAGGGTTTGCCAAGAAAGGATGGGACAAATGATAAAAAATATTGTATTTGATATCGGCAATGTATTGACCTATTATACATGGGAGAAGCATATCCGCAGTTTTGGCTTTGCGGAAGAGATCTATGAGAGGGTGGTAAAGGCCACGGTATTAAGTCCCAAATGGAATGAATTTGACAGGGGCGTGATGGGGGATGAGGCGGTTATCGACCTGCTGGTGTCCAATGATCCCGGCGTGGAACCACAGATACGCCGGATGATGGCGGATGTGGGCGGCCTGGTGAGCCGGGCAGACTATGCGATCCCCTGGATACAGGAACTGCAGAGTAGGGGCTACCGGGTTTATTACCTGTCCAACTTTTCTTTTAAAGCGGGCAGGGAGTGCAGGCATGCGCTGGACTTTATACCCTATGCGGATGGTGGTATCCTTTCCTGCGAGGAGAAACTGATCAAGCCACAGCCCGAGATTTACCTTCGCCTTTTGGAAAAGTATGGTCTCAAGGCAGAGGAATGTGTCTTTCTGGATGATCTGGAGGCAAATGTGGAGGCTGCCAGAGCGCAGGGATTTGAGGGGATTGTGTTTACGGACAAAGAAGCAGCTGTATCAGAGCTGGCGGCCCTGGGAGTGAGATAAGCCATATTTTTCATAACATTTCCGGCGATCTTCATGACATGTTGTGCTAAGTATCCGCGTTTCCAGCCGATATAATAGTAAGGCAATGGGACAGATCCATGCGGAATATGAGGTGAAACTTTGGAAATTGCAATCTGTGATGACGAAAAAGTGATCTGTGAACAGATCAGAAGGCTGATTGAGAGGCAGCGGGCTGATGCAGTTGTGATGCTTTATCGCACCGGGGAAGAGCTGCTGGCGGCGGGCAAACAGTTTGACATTATCTTCCTGGATATCAAGATGGACGGAAAGAGCGGAATCGAGACGGCCAGGGCTCTGCAAAGGCGTGAGGAGAGTATTCTGATCTTTATTACAGGCCTGAAAGAATATGTGTTTGACGCCTTTGACGTAGGCGCGTTTCACTACCTGCTGAAACCGCTTTCTGAGGAGAAATTTATGGAAGTCTTCGGACGGGCGGTGCAAAAGGCCGAGCGTAACGGAAAGCAGGAGCCGTTTCCGATCAGGAGCGGAAATCGCAATATCATGCTGCGGCGTGATCATATCCTGTATGTGGAGAGCCGGATGAGGAAAGCAGAAATCCATACAGGCCGCGAAAGTTACGAGATCTATGGAACGATGAACGAACTGGAGAGATCGCTGGGAGACAGTTTTTTCCGCTGCCACCGGGGCTATCTGGTGAATCTTGCCTATGTGATGGAATATACCACAGACAGTATTTCCCTGACGGACGGTACGGTTATTTATCTGTCCAGAGAGAAGTATAATACCTTTGTCAAAGCCTATATGCGCTATCTGCAGGGAGGGGGGATCTCTTATGTATGAGATCTTCTTTGCGGGTATCAGCCTGCTTCTGGCAGTTTTGCAGGGATGTATTCTTGCTTATCTGATGGGAAGTTTTATGAAGCCGGCTGCAGGCGGGCGGCGGGGAAGCCGCTATTATATTGTGTTTGTCTGGACACTGCAAAAGATGTTGACACAGGCCGGGGCCGTCAAGGCGCCGGACAGTGTCAGGCCGCTGCTTCGGCAGCTTGTTTTGTTTATGCTGCTTTTTCTGTCTGTTATGCTGCTGTATCAGGGAAGGCGGGGATTTCAGTTTTATCTGTCTGTTACGTTTATGGCACTGCATGAGATCAGCTTTTTCCTGGCTTATATGATCATTGTACTGGGCAGTCATATTTATGACCTGTATCTCTGGTATCTGCTTGCGGGTAAACTGCCGGCGTCGTCAGAGGACTCGTTTCTGGTGCTTTTAACGGCCACGGAACTGGTTTTACAGATGTTGCAATGTGGCGTCTTTTTATTTTTGCTGTTTCGTATGGTGAGAGCCTTTGTGAGAAGATACCGGGAAAAGGAATACGAAGTATCGGGAACGGAACTTTTGTTCCTTATCCTGCCGGGGCTGAGCGGATATTTGATCTGTACTTTGCTGCGGCTGCTTGTGGTCACAGTGAAGGATGGTGAAACGGTGATCCTTTATGACAGTTATCCGCCGCTGATTTTGATGGTTCCGGGGATTCTGCTGGTGTCTCTTTTTTCTGTTCTTGGCAGCGTGCGGCTGCTGCAGGATATGATTGCACTGAACCGGGAAAAGAGCGGCAGGCTGGTGATGGAGCAGCAGGTGCGGAGTATGGAGGCGCATATGCAGGAGATGAACCGCACTTATGTGGAGATCAGAAGTATCCGGCACGATATCCATAATCAACTGGCAGTGGTGCATGAAATGCTATGGCAAGGCGGGGGAACGGAGGAGACGATACAGGAATTGGCCGGTTATCTGGGGACACTGGACCGGATGACGGCGCTTTCCAGGCCGGGATTTCAGACCGGCAACATGATGGCCGATGCCCTTTTGCATATGAAATATCATGAGGCGTCGGAACAGATACCCGGAATCCTGATCGAAGCGGAGGATCTGGTCTTTCCCACAAAATCGTGTGTGGAAAATTATGACATTGTCGTCATATTGTGTAACGCGCTGGACAATGCGATCGAGGCATGCGGGAAACTGGGCGGGGAAGAAGAAAAGAAGATCCGTATTTTTTCGTTTCAACGGGGAAATATGTTTTTTATCAATATGGAAAACAGTTTCAATGGCCGTCTGCTGCGGAAAAAGGGCTACGAATTTCCGGCGACGGATAAAGAAGACGGAAAAATGCACGGGATAGGCTTTCTCAATATGCAGGCTTCGGCGCGGAAATATCATGGCGGCGTGGACTGGCGCACAGAAGGCAGGACTTTTTATCTGGCAGTGATGCTACATATTATTTCATAGCTGAACGGCAAATTTTTCTCTTGTACTTTTCCGCTGATATTGGTAGAGTAAGAGTATATTATGTATTAGGAGGGAATTGCGATGCAAATTATCAGGACAACAGACTATGACCACATGAGCCGTATGGCGGCCAATATCATCTCTGCCCAGGTGATCATGAAACCGGATTGCGTGCTGGGACTGGCGACAGGCTCCACACCGATCGGGACCTATGAAGAACTGGTTCGCAGGTATGAGAACAAAGATCTGGATTTTTCGAAAGTAACAAGTATTAACCTGGATGAGTACAAGGGACTGTCCGCGGAAAATGATCAGAGTTACCGCTATTTTATGAATGAGCATCTCTTCCGCCATATCAATATCAGGCAGGAGTGTACTTATGTTCCCGATGGACTGGAGCCGGACAGCGACAAAGCCTGCGCAGCTTATAACAGCATCATAGCCGCAGCAGGCGGCATTGATCTGCAGCTTCTCGGCCTGGGACACAACGGGCATATCGGCTTTAATGAGCCGTCGGATGTATTCGAAAAGGAAACACACTGCGTGGATCTGGCACAGAGTACGATTGACGCCAATTCCCGTTTTTTTGCTTCCATGGATGAAGTGCCCAGACAGGCTTATACGATGGGGATCGGCACTATCATGAAAGCGGCAAAGGTACTGGTGATCGTCAGTGGTGAATCCAAGGCACAGATTGTAAAGGATGCTTTTTTCGGTCCCTGCACGCCCCAGGTTCCGGCGTCGATTCTGCAGCTTCACAGCAATGTGGTGCTGGTAGGAGACGAAGCGGCATTGTCTCTGATTCCGCAGGCATAAACAAAAAGAGCATAGAGAAAAGCGTACGGAGAAAAAGAGAACCCTGCCATGCAGGATTCTCTTTTTTTCAGGTTGTGTCTCTTTGCTGCTATTTCCTTCCGCAGCACTTTTTATATTTTTTGCCGCTGCCGCAAGGGCAGGGATCATTGGGATAGATCTTGGGTTCTTTTACAATCGTGGTGGAAGACTTCTGCTCTTTATACAGAGCCTTTCTTGTCTCCTCATCAAAGATATCATTCCATTCTTCCAGACCATACAGCCAGTCCGCATCCGCAGCTACCATATTTTTATAAAGGAGTGCCTTTTCAAAGCCCAGATTTACCATGGTATCCTCCTCCATCTCCTCGATGGGGTTGGCCTCTTTCAGACTGTCATTGATACCATCCAGAAATCCGGTCATTGTCATCAGATCCACGTCATATTTTTCTGCCAGTTCTTTTACCGTACCTTCTACTACCACATCGGGTTCTGTTAGCAGCTGCATATAGATTTCCTTTTCTTTCTGGAAATAGGCAGCCCATAGCCGCTGGAGATCTCCTTTATTTGCTTTTTCATCGTATGCCTTGTCGCGCCATTGCTGTAATAATGCCATGTCTTTTTCCCCTTTATCTGATAATTTGTTCTTAAACAGCCCGGATACCCGCAGCTGCCGTCAATGTTCCTCTGAATATGGTCATTGACTGACAGGCCGATGACCATGCGCTTTTTATTATATAACAAATTAATCTGCCTGTCCATAAGGGAAGGAAAAAGCACATTTTATTTTTTTCTTAAAAAAATATAATTTCATTGTATAAGAAACGAATGTCGGGGTCATACTATGATTAATCAAATGGACCCCCTCCTTTGATTAAACTTTTACAAAAGATGCGAAATACTTATCCTCCCCTATAAGAGCCTCCGGGACTGCGCAAAGGCGCGGTTCCGGGGGTTTTTCGTTATCAGACAGAGATGATTTTTCCAGATGACAAAAGTATAATCTGTCTGGCAAAAAGAAATACTATAGTGAACCAATAAATCCGTTTGTAACAGAAAAAAACAGGAAAAGGAGTAATGCTATGGCACAGTTAGACTGCGGTGTGGATAACTGCGTATACAACAAATGTAAAAGCTGCTGTAAAGGTGATATTACAGTAGGAGGAAAACATGCGGAGAGCAGGAGCGATACATGCTGTGAGAGCTTTTCAGGAAAACGTGCGGGAGATTCCTATATCAGTGCCCTGGAGCATCCCTGCAGGACGATCAGCATTGATTGTGAGGCATGTGACTGTATGTACAATAAAAACTACAAGTGCCATGCGGAATATGTAAATATTTCAGGCAATGGCGCTTCCGAAAGCGGACAGACTATCTGTAATACATTCAGAAAACAGTAAAACAGACAAAACGCATCTCTTTCGTCTGCCATGTGCAGGTGGCGGACACGCATAGGGGGAGAGATACCCGAAAGGGGTGCGTTACATATTTTCATGTACTTCTAAAAAGTGTTTGACAGACCGCATCAGTTATGTTAAAGTAACTGAGTATGATACAGAACAACCAAGCAGAGTATCCACTCTCACCCTGCGGCAATCAGGCTTCAGGTGTCAGATGTTCTATACATGATATCACAGGGGTATCTCGTGTACAGACTTTTGCAGTGGATAGTTATGCTATCCACTTTTTTTTGCATAGGGGGTAACAGCTATTAGTGATTTAATGATTAACGAACAGATTAGAGACAGAGAAGTACGTGTCATTGGTGAGGACGGTGAGCAGCTTGGCATCATGTCTTCCAGAGAGGCTATGAGGATTGCCGAGGAGGCAGGATTGGATCTGGTGAAGATTGCGCCGACAGCGAAGCCGCCGGTATGCAAAATAGTGGATTATGGGAAGTTCCGGTATGAACAGACCAGAAAAGAGAAGGAAGCAAAGAAGAAACAGCGGATCATAGAGGTCAAGGAGATTCGTCTGTCTCCCAATATTGATAAAAATGATCTCAATACAAAGGTAAATGCTGCCAGAAAGTTTCTGTCTAAAGGAGATAAAGTCAAGATTACGCTGCGTTTTCGCGGGCGTGAGATGGCACATATGGCCAACAGCAAACATATTCTCGATGATATTGCTCAGGAACTTGCGGATATTGCCACCGTTGAGAAGGCGCCCAAGGTGGAGGGTAGGAGCATGACGATGTTTTTAACTGAAAAGCGTTAATTCGTGCAGTTAAAATAGAGTTAACAACAGATTGACAGACAGGAGGAATGTAGCGATGCCAAAAATGAAGACAAGCAAAGCAGCAGCAAAACGTTTCAAAGTAACAGGATCGGGTAAATTAAAAAGAGCAAAAGCGTATAAGAGCCATATCTTAACAAAAAAATCTGCAAAAAGAAAGAGAAATCTGAGAAAATCAACGATCACTGATGCAACCAATGTTAAGAATATGAAGAAGATTTTACCGTATTTATAAAGAGCAGGAGGGTATAAGACATGGCAAGAGTCAAAGGCGGTTTGAACGCAAAAAAGAAACATAAAAGAATATTAAAACTGGCAAAAGGCTACAGAGGAGCCAGATCAAAGCAGTACAGAGTGGCAAAACAGTCTGTGATGCGCGCCCTCACTTCTTCCTATGCAGGCAGAAAAGAGAGAAAGCGTCAGTTCAGACAGCTGTGGATTGCACGTATCAATGCGGCAGCGAGACTGAACGGTTTGTCTTACAGTAAATTTATGTATGGCCTGAAACTGGCAGAGATTGATATCAACAGAAAGATGCTGGCAGAGATGGCTGTAAACGATGCGGAAGGCTTTGCAAAGCTGGCAGAGATCGCAAAAGGCAAGGTTGCCTGACGGCAGAGACACAGATCTGAAATGTTCGGATCTGTTTGGAAAAACAGGTGATCAGAAACAGAAAACTCTATGTGATGGGAAAGGCATTCACATAGAGTTTTTTGATGCCCTGAGAAGTGCAGAAGACACAAAAAACGGCGTGAGTCAGTTCACGCCGTTTCTTATCATATATTATCTGTCTGACAGGTTTTTAAGGTTGAGGAGTGGGAGGGGGAGTAGAACCGCCACCAGATCCACCAGATCCCGAACCAGTAGCGGGAATGATAACTCTTTCACCGCGCTCTTCCCCACAATTTTTACAACGTTCTACTTTATAACCATCCTCGGATGCTGTAGGCTCTTTTGTGTAGCTTTCAAATTCGTGTTCCAGCTTGGTAATCGGAATGGTAATGAAATAACCACACGAGCAGTCAAATCTTTTGGAGCCGGTCTTTTTACAGGTTGCCGCTCTGACAATGGTTCCTTCGTTTGGTACCCATTTATGCACGTGGACATCCTGCAGTTTGGCAATCGTTTCTGTCAAAGCCACTTCTCCGCAGCGGGAACAGTACTGAACGCGTTCTCCTTCTTCTTCCACCGTGGCCGGTTTGGTGGTATTCCAGGTTCCACTTGGCTTATGTCCCAGTGCTTCCGGCTGTTTTTCGGTGTAAGTATCATCACCGGCCGTACAGGTATATGTGGTAACGCCGGCATCCTCGCAGGTGGCCTGTTTGGTCACGACGGAGGTATAGGTATGCTTGTGATCTGCTCCCGGTGTACTGGTACCTGGCTTGGAACCGGAATTGGAACCGGAGTTGCTGCCTGAATTCGAGCCGGAGTTGGAACCGGAGTTGTTGCCCGAATTTGAGCCGGAATTGGAACCGGAGCTGCTGCCGCCGGGCAGTTTGGAAATACTTCTTGTCTGCTGTTCGCCGCAGTCTTTACAGGTTCTCGTCCTGACACCTGCCGCAGTGGTGGTAGGTTCGGTCGTGGTGGTCCAGGAACCCCAGTCATGGTCATAGTGAAGGGCTTCCGATGAGATAACGGCCTTGCAGAGGTTGCATACGGTTTCTATCTTACCGTCATTCCCGCAGTCCCCGTCTGTCCGTACGGTTCTTCTGCTGGGATGGTTGGTAGCCGGTATGGACGTCTTAAAAGTGCTGCCACATATGGTACAGGTATAGGTTTTCTCCCCTTTTTCCGTACAGGAGGCTTCCGAAGTGATCTCGTAGGTATAGGTGTGGCGGTGATCATCTTTGTCGTCTTTTTTATTTTTACTGCTGCTGGTATTACTGTCCGTTGTTGCCTGCAGCATGGGTATCGTCTCTTCTTCCAGCGTTCTGCCACAGAGAGTACAGGATTTCTGGCGCAGGCCTGTCTGTGTGGTGGTGGCAGATCTCACAGTAAGCCATTCACCCTTTGTATGTTCCAGGGCAGGAATTGCATCCACATAAAAATCACCACAATAACATTCATACTTTGCCTCGCCCTGTTCCGTACAGGTGGCCGGACGCAGTACCGTACTCGTATAGGTATGTTCGTGGCCGTTTTCGGGAGAGAATACCGTGGAAGCGGTGCCATTGTTTGAGACAGGGATCGTCGTCGGGTCGATCACATCTCCCTGGCCCGTGCCGTCTTCGTCTCCGGCTTCTGTTTCCCCCGCAGTTTCCTGCAGCCCATCTGTCTCTTCTTCCATGCCGGTCTGTGTCTCGGCGGATACTGTTTCATCCTCCGGAGGCTTCACCGTGTTATAGTATACGATAACTCCTGTTCCCACGACCGCAATGATTCCCAGTGCAATCAGGACGCTTTGCACGCCTTTCAATAATGTCCCCATATATATTTCATCTCCTTATAATACTATTACACAATATTTCGGCAAAAAATGCAATAATTTAATTAAAATTTAAGAGAAAAAGAATTGCAGGAAAAAAAGAAACAGGATAGAATCAAATATTATGAAATACGTAGGATTGTTTATCAAAAAATTATTGCGTTACCTGCTTAAGCCGTTGTCATTTCTGCCGGCCATAGCCGTCATGTATCTGATCTTCAGCTTTTCGTCTCAGGACGGCGTCTCGTCGGCACAGCTGAGCCGGAAAGTGAGCCATAAGGTAGTGGTGCTGGCCGACCAGGTACTGGATAAGGGATGGAATGGCGCGCAGGTGGAGGCGTATACGGAACAGATTCACTATTATGTGAGAAAAACGGCCCATGTGACGGAATACTTTGTACTTGCTGTGACGGTGGCTTTTCCGCTGTATGTCTATGGTATTCGCGGCTTCTGGCTTATTTTGCTCGCAGGGACGTTCTGTGTGGGTTTTGCGGGACTGGACGAATATCACCAGTCCTTTGTTGCGGGAAGGGGGCCGTCTGCCCATGATGTGGCCATAGACAGCATCGGTATCCTGCCGGGTATTATCCTGGTCAGAATCGTGGGATTTATTGGCAGGAAGACGATATTCAGGCCCCTGGCCCTGCATAAGAAGCCGCGCCGCAGCTGATCTGTGTCAGCGTTGCCTAAACTCTGACTTAAGGAATACAAAGTTTGACAATGACCCGGATATAAGAGTTACAAAGAGAGGAAGGACATGCAAAAAGAGGACATTCGCATCAGGCATGTGATCGTACATATACTGGACTCCACCGTGGGGCTGCCGGTTTTGTCGGAGCGGGAAATAGAGTTTGGTTCAGATTTCGCGGAGTTTTTGCGGGATCATATTTACAAGATTATGGCCGGAGATGACAGTAAAGAATGTGAGTTTCATAAGGAGCAGTCAGAGATCTGGAAGCTGCTGGCGTCGTATGAGGACGGGGGGTTTGTGGAGTTCAGCAGACAGGCGGCGCAGCTTCTCTATGATATTATGAACAGCAATATTGAGATTCCTGCGGCTGATTTATGTGTGGTAAGATTCCGGGCAGGTGAGGCAGAATATCTGGCGCTGCTGAAAATGAATTTCCGCGATTCCTATACCCATCGCACCTTGTCCTGCGAAGAGGGGAATCTGAATGAGATTATCCGTTACCGGGCCACACTCCCGGCACAGTCTCAGCGTCTGCAGGAAGCGGCAGTGATAGATCTGCAGGATTTTTCCGTTCGCGTGGTCGAAAAAAAATACGAAGTCAATGGTGAGAAGACGGATTATTTTTCCTGGCTGTATTTAAAATGCAGCAGTCATCTGTCCCATAAGGCCAAGCTGGATATTGTTGCCAAGACAGTGGCGCATATTCAGAAGGAAAATTTCCAAGAATATGAACAGTATGAAGAGCATATGCGGGCCAAGCATATTATTTCCGAGGAGATTGCGGAAAACGGCGGGTTTGTGGTGGAAGCGCTTGCAGAGAAGATATTTGCGGACAAGCCCGAACTGCAGGTCCGTTTTCAGGAAAAGATGGAACAGTACAATATGGTGAAAGAAGAAGTGACGCCAAAGAGTGACACGACTGTCAGGAAGTATCAGACGCAGCATCTCCTTACCGATACAGGGATTGAACTGAAAATCCCCATGGATCAGTACAGGGATCATGAACGGGTGGAATTTATTACGGAAGCTGACGGGAGTATTTCCGTATTGCTCAGGAGAATCGGACACATTCAGGCAAAACTGTAAGGAGCCCTATGGGAAATATCATAGATTATATCAGGGAATACGGCGCGTATTCTCTGCAGGAGCGCCCTTTTTCCGATGAGGACAGTCTGGCGCTTGCGCAGCTGGCTTATCTGAAGCTGGAAGGTGTCGTACCGCCGCCGGAAGTCCGGCCTGCCGGTGTCACCCTCGGTGAGATCAGCCATATGAAACAAAAGGATAAAATCTTTGAGGATGTATTTTTCAGCCGGGATCAGCTTGCATTGTTCGAAGCGATGCGAAAGAGCCGGCGTTTTCAGACCATGAAGATCGTACATTGTGTAAACCGGATTGACCCTGGAGAGGAGTCACAGTTTTCCGCTGTGACGCTTCTGCCGGAGGATGATTCGGTTTACATTGCGTTTCGGGGAACGGATGAGACGGTTGTGGGATGGAAAGAAGATTTTCGCATGGCATACGAGGCGCCGGTGCGCAGTCAGCAGCTGGCAGCTGCCTATCTCGATGAAGCAGCCGGCCGTTATCACGGTGCGTTGCTGGTCGGCGGTCATTCCAAAGGTGGTAATCTGGCAGTCTTTGCGGCGATGTTCTGCCGGGAGGAGGTGCGAGAGCGGATCAGGCGGATCTACAGTCTGGATGGCCCGGGATTTCTGCCGGGGCTGCGGGAGATGGGCGCTTATGAGGAGATTGGGGCGCGGATACGCAAGATTGTGCCACATTCTTCGGTAGTTGGTATGCTGCTGGAGGATGCGGATGCTTATGAGACTGTGGAGAGCAGTGCCTTTGGCATGTTACAGCACAATCCGTTTTCCTGGCTGATCCGGGATGGGAAATTCGTCAGGGTAAAGGATGTGTACAAAGGCCGCAAAGCGGCGCTGGAAGGATTGAACAGGTGGATCTTGTCTGTACCGGGAGAAGAGCGGGCGGCATTGATTGATGATCTTTTCGGGATCCTGGAGGCCTGCGGGACCCAAAAGCTGACAGATCTTTCCATTTGCCGGGAAACGATAGGGAGAGAGATGCGGATGGCCGTGAAGAAACTGGACAAAGAGAAGAGAAGCGCCTTGCTGCAAACAGTCCGGGCATTGCTGCGCATGGGCAGGGAAACGGCGGTGCATGGACGGGGGCAGGGGAAATGACAGCAATACGGATGGTAAGACAGAGAAGGCGGCACGGAGACTGAGCAGGCATAGAATATGCCGGAAGGAAATAAATATAAGAGAAAAGAAATGATCGGAGAACCGTTTGAGAATTTCACTGAAAAACTGGGAGATAGCCTGTCGCCTGCAGGCAGAGACACCGGTCGCGGATCTGCATATGGACCTGCCGGGTGAACTGCTGTTTCGCCGTCGCCGGGGACAGAGACATGTGATTGCCGGCAGGTATCTGCCGCTTTGGAGAAAAGCAGGCATCAGCCTGATCGGTGCTGCTGTCTATGTAGAGGATGAGAATCTGCCGGAAGGGGCTTTGCGCAGTGTACTGCTGCAGATAGAAGCGCTGAAAGAGGAGATCGAAGAGGCGGAGGGCGCGGTGCATCTGATTCGTAAGCAGGCGGATCTGGAGCCGGCATATGATAAAAGTTCCGTCGGACTTTTGCTGTACCTGGAAGGGCTGGACTGTATTGGCACCGACACGGGACTGTTGTCCCTGCTTTCGGAGCTGGGAGTGAGAGGGGCTTCACTTGTCTGGAGCCGGCAGAATCTCCTGGCCTGTGGCTGCTGCCGGGCTTATGACAAACGGGATATCAGGGGAAGGCTGACAGAAGCGGGGATTGACGCCGTACATAAGATGAAGGAACTGCATATGTTTCTGGATATCAGCCATCTGAATGACGAGGGCGCGGAAGAGGTGCTGACAGGGGCCGATATTCCTGTGCTGGCCACCCATTCCAATGCCAGAGAAGTGTATTTTCATTACCGGAATCTGACCCGTGGACAGATTGACCTGTTATCTGACCGGGGTGGCATCATCGGCCTGAATGCCTGCAGCCTGCTCACCGGTTCCGCCCGGGATGGCAGACATCTGGAACTGCTGCAAAAGCATGGCAGATACCTTGCCGATCAGGCAGGGGCGGATCATGTGGCGCTGGGCCTGGATCTTTGCCGTAATTATGAGCTGGCGAGGCGGGAACTGCCGGCGAATCAGTTTCGGGGAACGGATGCGCTGCCTGATCAGGGAGAACTGGGCCTTTTGACAGCGGCTCTTCTGGAAGCCGGGATCAGTCCGCAAACAATGAAAAAAATTCTCGGAGAAAATGTGTTTGCCTTTCTGCGCCGGGTACTGCCGCAGTGAATGTTTTCTCCCTGGTGGAAGCGCTTGTATCACAGATTTTTTCAGCTTCTGTCATGTTACCTTCAGGAAAGGCTTACTGTCCCTGCTTTTGTCGTGTAACTATGATTCCGTGCTTGCCCGCCGCATGTTCCCATGTTATGATAAAATTATAAAAAGCCGCAAGATGTCTGCGCAGTGACCGCAGCCGTTTTGCAGATATCCATTTGGTAATCAGCGAAAGGAGTGCAGGGGATGGATATTGTGGAATATGCTGCCCGGCTGGCCGGGCAATACTATGATGCTGAGACAAATGCCCATGCGGTCAGGGTGGCCGGCTATGTACGGGAGCACCCGCTGATACCCGATGAGATAAGGGCGGACTGCATCGCGCTTGCGCTGATGCATGATCTGTGGGAAGACACAGACTGCCCGCCGGATATTCTGTCAGACTGCGGGCATCTGCAGGCCTGCCTGCTGCTTCTGACCCGGTCTAAGGAGACAGAGTATACGGAATATATCGCAAACATCCGCTCACATGCCAAAGATATGCCGGAAGCCTACTGGGTCAAACTGGCCGATCTGAAAGACCATCTGGCCCTTACTGAGACACTGACTGACAGACGCAGGGATAAATACATAAAAGCCCTTCCCTGCCTGCTCTGAGACAATGGCAGGGCGGAGGTGCAAAAGGAGGACACGAAAGATGGATAACAGATGGATTGGCAGGGCAGCCGCCCTTTTCAGCGGCATATTGTTTCTGTTTCAGGCTTCTATACCGGAGTCAAGAGCAGAAGAAATCACCGGGGCTTCCAGAGCGGTGGTGGCCTATTCGGAAGACCATACGATGGGCACGGTATACGCCCAGTGCAATGGTGTGACATTCCAGAATACTGTTTATGCGTCGGAGTATGACAGTATCACAGTGTCGGCGAGCCCGAACAGCGGATTTTCATTTGCTTACTTTACGGATAATGATGTGATTGTCACCAAAAGTGCCTGGTATACTTTCTGCCCGGGCTATGATGACCATACGATAGTGGCCCATTTTGTCAAGCGCGGCGATAATGAGGAAGACGATGTGCCGAAGGTAAACTGGTCCAACAGTGCCTGTGTGTTTGCACCGGGCTATAAGATAGATGCGGTCAGCATCACTACGGACCAGGTTGTACAGGGCAGACTGTGCAGAGAGGCCTTTGACAGTATAAAGGGAGACTACACCTATATTGGCATGTACAATATTTCCTTTGCCCATGCGGGGAAACTGACAGACAAACTGGATCATCCCGTACAGCTTTTATTTGATATTCCGGCGCAGTACCAAAAGAGCGGGCGCAGGTTCAGGATGCTGCGCGTATACAAAGGCCAACCGGCAGTTCTGGAAAATCTGGGGGAACGGGGCAATAAAGTACAATTCGAGACGGATTGTACGGCGGCGTATGCACTGGTGTATCAGGACTGAGTTAAAAAGTCGGCGTGCGCAAAGACTGATGGAACAGGCGTATTGTCCATGATAAAAAAATTTCGACATTTTTTTAAAAAAGTCATTGACATTCTCCTTACATGGTGATAATATATGTCTTGCGGCACGACATGCGGGAGTGCTGGAATTGGCAGACAGGCAAGACTAAGGATCTTGTGCCCGTATAGGCGTGTGGGTTCAAGTCCCATCTCCCGCACGGTGGGCAGGAATGGCGGAATTGGCAGACGCGCACGGTTCAGGTCCGTGTGAGCATTGCGCTCATGAGGGTTCAAGTCCCTTTTCCTGCATGAAAAATACGAAGCAGACCATTTTGGTTTTGGCTTCGTATTTTTTTTATTTTCGCATGCAAGGAGCCGCATGACAACAGAGCGGACAGGGAAGGGCAGCGTGTGTGTATTTTTTAGGAAAGGATAAAGGGGACAGACAGATGAGAGCGATCGGGATAGACATTGGTACGACGACGATCAGTGCCGTCGTTGTGCATAGGGAACAGAGAAGAACAGAAACGGCGAGAACCATCAGTAATGGGAGTTTTATCAGGACGGCAAATGCCTGGGAGCGTATGCAGGATGCGGAGATGATCTGGCAGAGGGCAAAGGCGGTGCTGGATGAGCTGCTTGACCGCTATCCCGATACGGTGTCCATCGGACTCACCGGTCAGATGCATGGGATTCTTTATACAGACCGGTATGGGATGGGAGTCAGCCCCCTTTATACATGGCAGGATGGCAGCGGAAATCTGCCATATCAGGATAATATGAGCCTGGCAGAGTATGTATCGGCCCATTACGGCATCAGGATTGCTTCCGGTTATGGACTTTTGACGCATCTGTATCATTGCCTGAATGGAAAGGTGCCGCAGGCGGGTGTGTGCTTTTGTACCATCGCGGATTACCTGGGGATGAGACTGACCGGCAGGAAAAGGCCGCTTGTGCATATGAGTAACGGAGCGGGTATGGGGTTTTTTGACGGCAGAAAACATATTTTTCGGGAAGAGATGATACGGGAACTGGGAATGGACCCAGCATTTCTTCCGGATCTGACGACGGCATTTTCCAGACTGGGCGAGTATCGGGGGATACCGGTGACGGCGGCGCTGGGCGACAATCAGGCCAGCTTCCTGGGCTCAGTGGGAATGAAGGAGAATACACTTTTATTAAATGTCGGGACCGGCGGTCAGATATCGGTGCTGTCGGATACCTGTTTTGAGACGCCTGAAATTGAAGCGCGTCCGTTTGCGGGTGGGAAATATCTGCTGGCCGGCGCTTCCCTGTGCGGCGGCAGAGCTTATGCCATTTTGGAAAAGTTTTTACGCAGTTATGTGGTAGCGGCAGGGGCAAGCGATATGCCGCAGTATGATATTATGGAAAAGCTGGCTGCACAAGGGATGGCAAAGGAGAGTACCGCAGCCGTGGCAGATGGCTTTATTTCACAGGCGGCGCGGGGCCGTGAGCAGATGGTAGTCTGTACGGCATTTAACGGCACCCGCGCCGATCCGCAATGTCGCGGCAGTATTACCGGTTTGACGGAGGATTCTTTTACGCCGCAAGGGCTTATCTATGGTGTCCTGAAGGGGATGGCCAGGGAGTTGTATGACATGTATGAAGTGATCCGCCGGGGTACCGGTATCTGCGCCGATTCTCTGGTGGCGTCCGGCAATGGTGTGCGCCGGAATCCGGTTTTGCAGGCAATTCTCGGACAGATGTTCGGCATAGAGCCGGTCCTTGCCGATTCTCAGGAAGAGGCGGCCTGCGGTGCGGCCATCAGCAGTGTGGGAGATTTCTGAAAAACGCTGTAAGACGCAGGCACAGAGCGGTCTGATATGGGAAATTGCAAGGTTGTTGGGGCGCCGGCAGAAAAGGCGGAACATATGCTGAGACGGGCGGGTAGTGTATCGTGCAAAAGTACTAATTAATGACAAAGGGCTTGCAATTCTCACAAGATATTGTAAAATATAAGATATGTGTTACATAGAAAGTGGAATAAAATGTGCAGGAGGAGATGCGCGGATTGGCGAAGAAAAGTTTGAAAAAGCTGGCTGCTGAGTATCACCTGGAAGAGTATGATGAGAAGATGCAGAAAGCCATCCTTCTTCAGCTGAAACGGAGGAATAGACAAAGGAGACTGCTGACCCTGCTTTTTACAGTGTTGGCAGTTGGCAGTTTGGGATATTTTGCAGGGTATTATTATCTGGCGGACAGATCAGGCAGTCAGTTCGAGGAACTGGCAGAACTGAAAGAACGTCCGCCGATCACCCCTTTCCGGATTAACAAAACAGCGGAAAAAGAAGTCCCGGATATTCTGGATGAATATAAAAATTTATATAATAAGAATAAAAGCCTAATCGGATGGCTGAAGATTGACGATACAAATATAAATTATCCTGTGATGCAGTCAAAGGATTCGGAATATTACCTGACCCATAATTTCAATCAGGAATATGACAGAAATGGCTCTATTTTTATGGATCCGGAATGTGATGTGCTGCGTCCCAGTACCAATCTGATCCTGTACGGACATCATATGCGATCCGGCAATATGTTCGGGGATCTGGATCAGTATGAATCAAGGGAGTATATGAAGAAACATGCCACGATTCAGTTTGATACCCTGTATGAGAAGGGAACCTGGGAGGTCATGTATGTTTTCCGGGACAGACTCAGACAGGATACGGAGATTACCTTTAAATATTATCAGTTCATTGAAGCGAATTCAGCGGAGGAGTTTGCTTCCAATATGAACGCCATGGCGGAGATGTCTTTGTATGATACGGGGGTGAAAGCTGCCTACGGCGATCAGTTGCTGACACTGTCCACCTGTGACAGCAGGGAAGAGGACGGCAGATTTGTAGTGGTGGCGAAGCGTGTGAAATAAGCGTGTTTCGGAGGGAGAGCAGATAAATGGCTAAGACAGAAAAGAAAAAAAACAGGAAACTGCGCAGGCGTATCCGGCGTACGACTGCGATTATTCTGATGATCACGTCGATCATTGTGGCGGCAATTCCTGTGCCGGAGAATGCGGCGGCGCCTACGGGAGGTGTGACGCCGGTAAATGATCCTGACCGGACACCGGATAAATATGACTATGACGTGGATGCCACGAATAGCGATTATGTGAATTTTAATGACAGTGGGCTTCCTCTGAGCAGTACTGCCGGGACGAAACCGGCCTATACAGTTATTGAAAGCGGCGGCAACTATATTTATCAGTGGCAGTTTAAATATTATACAGCTAAGTCGTCTGTAACCGGTGGTGTGGAGTCGGCGATCGTCAAGGAATATAATCCTACGTACAGAGCGGATAATGTGGATATGTCCGATTCCCTGTATGTGGAGTATGAACAGATCACGGAACAGGAGTTTAATGATTTTGTCAATAAAAGGATCAATGGGGATAATGGCAATTATGTGACGGATGTCACACTGACCAGTCCTACGGATCCGCTGGCCAGTATCAGAGGTTACAACCCGGTTAATGGAGGTGACAGCGGCTCGGTACAGGCGTCAGTGCTGATTAAGAAATATTTTCCGACTGAGTACGCTGCCTATGAGACCAAGTACAAGGCATGGGAGGCGGCAAATGCGGCAGATCCGACTACCGCGGGGCCTGCCCCGACTCAGGCATTTGATTTCAACAGCAGCGCTGTCAGGAACCGTGCGACAGAGTTTTACTGTGATATCGCTTATTCCAAATTATACAATCCTACTTATATGCTGACGGGGTTTGAACTGCAGCATGTGACGGACCGGTCAGACGCCACGGCAGGCGACCCGGATGTTGCCACAAGAGTATATATGCCGAAGGTGAAGACGGAGACGGAGATCAATACAAACATTGCCAGGGATGCCTCCGGTTTTGTCGTTGGCAAGATGACGCCGAGTATTGTGGCGATTGCAGACAATGCATTTAAAGATGTCAGAAACGTGGAGAAGCTGACACTTCCGGAAAATGTAAAATATATCGGAGACAATGCGTTTGAGGATTCGTTTATCACCAGCCTGACAGCCAGAGGTCTGGTCGGTATCGGTAACGGTGCGTTTCGTGGCTGTAATTATCTGAAAGAGGTTGTGGTGCGGGGGAGCGGTACGAGTTCCACACTGCTGCGGATCGGTGCGGAGGCGTTTCGCAACAATCCGGAGCTGACGGCTTTCGAAGTGCCCGGCTCTTTGCTGGAAATTGGTGCGGGTGCGTTTTCTAACTGCAGGACGTTGGCGACGCTCACATTTCAGCCGGGAGGCCATTCAGACTGTGATATACGCAAGTTTGCTTTTCATGACTGTGGTGCGCTTACGAACGTGGACTGGGGAGACGGTACCAATAACATTAAGTCGATCGGTACGGCGGCCTTTGCCATGAGTTCCGGTATCGGTAATATGACAGAGTTCCATTTTCCGCAGGGCGTGGCAAATGCCGGTACTGATGCAAATCCGACGCCGGGTTATCTGAAGCCGGGCGGCGGCTTTCTCGGGGATTACATTCTGGCAGGCAGAGGAACCCTGGAGAAGGTCTATATGCCCTCCAGTTCCTGGGGCCGTGCGCAGAAGGTGACATTACCCGAGGGGACATTTATCAACTGTTATAATCTTGGCTATGTGGAATTCACAGATGATGGCAGATTTTCCTGCGGCTATGTGGAGTTTGGGGATCGTCTGTTTGCCGAAGTGGCCAATGAGAAGCTGTATGTCAGAGGTCCGATGCTGTGCGCGGAGCGCAGTACGGCTTATCCCAGAAAGAGTACATGGGCGACCACATCAGTGGCAAAACCGGAAGGCGGGATTCCTTATGTTTATAAGGATGCCAACGGTAAGGACTGCTATGAAGTATGTACAGAGAAATATCTGCTGGCGATTGGCGAAGACGGTGTCCTGCAGTCCTGTACATTCCGCGATGCGGAAGGAAATCCGGACTTCCAGCCTGAATTTGTGGATATTGTCATCCCGGAAGAAGTAGGAACGATCAAGACGACAGGCATTGCCGATGGCAGTTTTGATAAAGATGCAAGTCAGAAAGAGAAAGCAATTAAAAAATGGATCCGGTCGATTACGATCAAAGACGGTGGTGCTATCAAGTCAATCGGAGATAATACATTCAAAGGCTGTCCCTATCTGGAGAAGGTCGGAATCGGAGATTCCGTCAATAGTATTGGGGCAAACGCTTTTGCAGAATGTGGTACGGAAATTCCTTCCACCAAAGCTCTGGAAGTCAAATTCAGTACACCGACTGACGGGCATGCAAATTTCAAGATGGGAACCAATGCCTTTACGACCGGTGGCCTGCCGCTTGTATTCGAGGGTGATATCGTTAAGGGATACGCGCCGTTTGACCATGCAATGAATCCGGAAACCTATGCGAAAAAAGACACTGGTCTTCGTATTTTGTATAAGTCCAGCCGTCCGACAAACCTGATTGTCATACAGGATAACGTGACAGGACTCGCCACATTGGTGGATTATCCCAAATATGAAGAGATTAATGAGAGAAACGAAGAGTACTGCAGGGAAATGGAGGCTCTCTGGGAAAGTGTCTATGCGGGAGAGAGCGGCGCTTTGCAGAGGCGTAAGTACGCACAGGCTACAACGGATGAGGAAAAAGCACAGTGGTACGGCCCCTGGCTCAATGGAAAAGATGATGCTGTGGATGAACAGGGAAATGTTATTGCGACAGGAGCAGCATTAGGACGGTATTATGATGACGATGAGAACAAATATGATATCGTAGACTTATATGAGAATACTTATACAGAACAGTGGAAGCAGCTGGCGCCGGAGGGGAAGGCGATTGTTGAGGCAACTCTGAATATTGTGGTCCCGTCGGGGGTACAGTCCATTGACGCAGTGGCATTTTATACGGATTATACGGATAATGGCGTAAATCATACGACTTACAGTGATTTGGTGAAGGCAAAGCCCGATTATACCGATGAAGGGCCGGAGACGTCAGACGAGGATGTGGTGCCCGGTCTGTTCAGCGGCTGGTTTGATGAAAAGGGGGATAAATCGGCGCAGACCCCGGAGAACATAAGAGGTAACGACTATATTAAGAGTGTGACTCTGACAGATGTAAAATTCCTGCCGGATTACGCCTTTGATAACTGCCAGAATCTGGAATCTGTTGTCCTTGGAGCGGCTATGGAGGATATTGGTATCGCACCGTTCAGAGGATGTTATAATCTGACCAGTGTCGGTGGTAATGAGAAATTTATCGGTGAAAATGGTATTGTTTATTCTGTCAATAAAGACGGAAAATATATCATCGAAGAATGTCTGCCGGCAAGAGGCGCATTGGTTGGCAATCCGTCTGTCAATGTGGAAAATGATCCTCTGCTTGCAAAGGTGGGATATCTTAAGGAAGGTGCATTTGAAGATTGTGATGAGATTTCCGAGGTGGATCTGACAGGTACGGATGGTCTGGATACCGTTACACAGAAGTGCTTCAGAGATTGTGACAATCTGATGAGTGTCATATTACCTGAGTCTGTCAACTCGATCCAGGATGAAGCGTTTGGCAATATCAAGCGTGCGACAGTGGAGATAAGAGGCCGGGAGGTAGATATAGCGACCAATGCGTTTGAGCATGTCAATACAATGACGATTTATACGCATAAAGACAGTGCTGCCGCGAGATATGCGGATTACCATCAGATTACTTTGAAGTTGATGGAAGAGACCTACAAGGTTACCTTCGTGGATTACGACGGAACCGTATTGGGAATAGAATTCGTTGAAGATGGCAAGGACGCAGTACCGCCGGATAATCCGGAGCGGAATGGTTATAAGTTTACCGGCTGGAGCGGAAGCTACCAGAATGTGCATGAAGACAGAACCGTGATTGCACAATATATCCCCAACACCGGGGATCCGGCAGACCCGGATAATCCCAATAAGCCGGGTAACCCTGATGATCCCAATGGCGGGAACAATGGAAATAATGGAAACAATGGGAATAATGGGAATAATGGAAACAATGGCAGCGACGGAAGTAACGGCAGCAACGGAAGTAACAAAGATGACGATGACGACGATGACGATGATGACGACGATGATGATGACAACATTCACACCGTGACAGTTGTCAACGGGATGGGAAGCGGGCGTTATAAGAGAGGACGTACCGTGACCATTACAGCCAATCCGGCACCGGAAGGACAGTCTTTCAGCTATTGGAGCACGACTTCCGAAAATGTGGTACTGGCGAATGCACAAAATGCAACAACGACATTTACCATGCCCAAGAACAGCGTTACCGTAACGGCTAACTATAAAGAAGGCACAAGCGGCAACGGCACAACGTACAGTACGACGGCTCCCGTGGTAGGCACTTCCGCCAATGGCGGTGGTTCCGGTGATGGATCGGGCGGCGACGGGACGGGGAGCGGTTCCGGTGACGGGACGACAACCGTAAGTGATACCACGCCGGACACCCCGGATACCAATGCAAAAGTGGTGATTACCAAACCCGGAATTTCCAATACAGGGGTTGCTTCTGCAACAGTAGAGGGGTCTGACGATGATTTCGTCGTGATGATCACACAAAGTGATGTGGCAGAGCAGGAAGTACAAAATGCATTGTTGAAGGAATATGGAAGCCTTGACAATATTGTATACACGGCGATGGATATCTCCCTGTATGATGCAACAGGAACTGTGCCCATATCGGATGTTTCAGGGCTGCGGGTGAATATCACCATGCCGCTGCCCGATGCACAGATCAGCTACGGCGGTAATAATAAGGCAGCCGGTGTGGTTGATGGCAGCCTGGATAAACTGAGCGCCAGATTTAATAATATCAATGGCGTAGACTGCATCACTTTTACGGCGACGCACTTCTCGCCTTATACGATTTATGTGGATACGGCAAACCTGACAGCAGCGACAGATATGTCTCCGCAGACGGGTGATCCGATCCATCCCAAGTGGTTTTTGGCAATGGGGCTTGCGTGTCTCTCCGTTCTTCTCTTTATGAAGCGGGATGCGAAACCGAGACCGAAGGCAAAAGCAGCAGCCTGAAATATATTTTGATTTTTGAGGCTGGAAACAGGATAAGGTAAGATAAAATAACGGCTAGGTATTTATGCATTTTGCAGCCATATCCTGGTAACGAAGTGAATTAAATATTTTGTAAGCCATGGATGGTATGTGATATATTTGTAAAGCTGTCCATGGCTTTTTGTATAGGAGGATGAAATATGTCAGTAACGAGTGTAAACAGCAATAGCAATAGTGTGGAATATTACAAGAATACAACTTCCAGTACAAAGATAGAAGAGCCTTTTTCTATTGGGATACAAGAAGAACCTGAAAAAGAACCCCCAAAAGCGCTTCAAAAGGAACAGGAGGAAGTACCAAGTGCATATATGGGATTGTCATTTACAGATATATTTTACAGTGGCAAATTTAAATTAAATCAGATACCGGTTGTAAATCAGATTGTATCCGCAAAGAATCCGGAAGACGGAGAAATATACCTAACATATTTTACGGACAACAAGATCACTTGCCTTCATGCAGGAACAGATGGTAAAAAAGCGTGGGAAGTAGAGGTAAATGAAGAGCAACAGCAAAAGGTAAAAGACTTCTTTAATGAATTCACTCCTTATAAATGGGCAAAGGAACTTTATTCAGGAGATGATATGGCTATGGCCACAGTGAAAAATTTTTGGTTAGAACTATTTGAAAAATGATTTGTTTGGATGTATAAGAACAGACTGGTATAATGTATCATTGATATTTAGTACATCTGCCACTACTGTTATGGGGTGACAGACATTGGCGTGTCATTACATTAAGTTCAATTTCAGCCATATTAAGCCAACTCCCATGCGTAGGCGTATAACGGATTTCCTGCGCCCAGTCAATGGCAGTGCTGTTCATGGACGCTTACATGATGCTTTCCTCCAAGCGGTTCCACGAAAGAGAATATACGGCAGGTGCCTTTTCTTTTATATTCTGAATCGGTTTTCTGGCCATCACCGGGACGCATGGGTAACGGTTCCCTCACATCTCCTGACAGCTGGTATGGCTTTTCATCCATGCAGACAACAGGACGTGCCGGATTATATGGAAGTTCATAAACAGCATGGGTAAGAATTTTGCCATGCGTCTCATCCAGATTAATGATAATCTGGCATCTGTTGCGGACTGTTTTTGTTGTCTTCTTTTTACGCATAAGGATTTCAGTATTTTAAGTTCGTCATCCGTTAAAGAGATTCTGAAGAAACTGGCAATGTGGAAGTGGAAAGCCACTCACCGTCAGTTTTTTGTCACAATGCGTATCGCTGCTTTAAAAAAGAACCTCTGTTATGCTGTTGCATAACAGGGGTTCTTTGACAGTCTGAAACTCCCGGTATAAAAGCCGGGAGTTTTTGCCTAAAATGCCTGCATTTGTAAACCTGGTAAATTTCCGGCGGGAAGAGATAAATTTTTTGCACAGGGTACTTTTCATCTCCTGATTATTCTGTTATAATCTCTTTACGTTACATATTCACGTTTATAAATTCAGTTGCCCATTCTATCACAGTATGATACGGAAGTATCTGTATATTGTGTCACATTTCCCTAATCTGTAAGGTCTGTCAGATAACCAATCCCTGATTGATAAGTAAAATAGATGAGAATGAATACAGGACATACTGGATTTTGAACTGTTTTAGGCAGAAAGGAATTTTATGTCAGTACTGTAGAGGCTGTCCCACAGATGTTACTGAAGTAACATGGCTGTTTGCGATGGATGGCTTTATCAACAGGGGAAGGAAAGGAGAACGTATCATGAAAACGGAGATATCAGAGCATTTATATGAAAAGGCATGCAAATGGATGCCGGGCGGGGTCAACAGCCCCGTGCGAGCATTTCGGAGTGTTGGGAGGATTCCTTTTTTTGTCAGGAGTGCAAAAGGCGACAGACTCGTGGATGAGGATGGCAATGAGTGGATTGACTATGTCTGCTCCTGGGGGCCGGGGATATTGGGACATGCCTGTCCCGAAGTAGTCGATAAGGTGCGAAAAGCCGTTTCGGATGGGTTGAGTTTTGGGACACCGACGAGAAAAGAAGTAGAACTGGCGGAAATGATTTGTGGGTGCATGCCGTCCATGGAAAAGATCAGGCTGGTTAATTCCGGCACGGAAGCGGTAATGAGTGCAGTACGGGCGGCCAGAGGGTATACGGGCCGGGACAAGATTGTGAAATTCAGAGGGTGTTATCATGGACACAGTGATGGTTTGCTTGTAAAGGCCGGCAGCGGATTACTGACAGGAGGGGTGCCTGACAGTGATGGGGTACCTGCTTCTTATACGGCACATACATTGGTGGCGCCCTATAATGATACTGAGAAAGTGGCAGAGATTTTCAGAGAATACGGATCGGATATTGCCTGCCTGATTGTGGAACCGGTGGCGGCAAATATGGGTGTGGTACTGCCGGAAGACGGGTTTCTTGCATTTCTGAGAGAGATTACGGCACGCTATGGTACAGTGTTGATTTTTGACGAAGTAATCACAGGTTTCCGTCTTGGGCTTGGCGGGGCACAGGAATACTATCATGTCAGGCCGGATATGACCACCCTGGGTAAGATTGCCGGCGGGGGTATGCCCCTTGCCGCATATGGTGGCAGGAGAGAGATAATGGACTGTATCTCCCCTCTGGGCAATGTGTATCAGGCAGGTACTTTATCCGGGAATCCGATAGCCACAACCGCCGGGATAGCCACCCTGTCTGTCTTAATGAATCAGCCGGAGATATACGGACAGATTGCAGAAAAGGCGGAGCGGCTGGCAGATGCTTATCGCAGTCATTCGGGTTTGTGGGTAAACAGGGTTGGTTCCCTCCTCAGTGTATTTTTTACGGACAGACCGGTGCAGGATTATAACAGTGCGATTCTCTCAAATGTGGATGCGTTTGCCGCATATTTTGATTATATGCTGGAGAATGGGATCTATGTGGCGCCTTCCCAGTTTGAGGCGATGTTTGTTTCAGCGGCACATACCACGGATGATATCGAACGGACTGTGACATGCATCCGTGAACTGGACATGGATAAAATAGACCGATGGCAATAACCCTTTGAATACAGGAACAAAACAGACAGAAAAGGCGGAGAGAACAAAATGGAAGAGAACAAATCAAAGACAGAAATAAACCGGCAGAACGCCGGTATGGACAAGGAGATGAAAAGACGTATTATCATGACGGCGGCAGGTGTGCTTTTGAGTGGCTTTGCGGTAGGCATGTTCAATGCTTCTGCTTTTGGCATGGATCCTTTTCAGGTTTTTGCCCATGGTATCTGGCTATATACATCACTTACATTTGGCACCTTTTATATGCTGCTGAACCTGGCGATGCTGATAGGTGTATACTTTGTGGACAAAAGTAAGATTGGTCTGGGGACGTTCATTAATATTTTTCTTTTGGGTTATATGGTTGACTTTTCTACCTGGATTTGGGACAGACCTGTGTTTACCTCTTCCATGCTGACAAGAGGAGTTTTACTGTTTGCGGGTGTTCTATTGTTGTGTGTGGCCTCTTCGCTTTATTTTGTGGGGGATCTGGGTGTATCCACATATGATTCCGTAGCCTTATGCATCTCCCAGCGCAGAAAATGGAAATTTTTTGCTGTCAGAGTGACCTGCGATCTGATTGCGGCCCTTACCGGTTTTGCCATGGGCGCTGTATTAGGTGTGGGAACATTGGTCTCCGCGTTTGGGATGGGACCGGCGATTTCTTTTTTCAATATACATATCTCAGAACCCCTTCGTTATGGAACCAGAGGAAAAAAGTAAAAGGATTCTCTTATGCTATCCTGATATAGCCGGCAAAATCCCGGCCCTATCTTAATTGCAAATCTTAAAAAGGAGGAATTTAGTTATGACAGACAGTGAAAAACTCGATCTTATTTTGTCAGAAGTACTAAGCCTGAAAACGGACGTGCAGGAACTGAAAACCGATATGGAAATGGTAAAGACAGAAATTCGGGACCTTCGGACAGATGTGGAAATATTGAAGAGCGATGTACAGGAACTGAAAGTCGACGTGCAGGAACTGAAAACCGATATGGAAATGGTAAAGACAGAAATCGGGGACCTGCGGACAGATGTGGAAATATTGAAGAGCGACGTACAGGAACTGAAAGTCGACGTGCAGGAATTGAAGACCGACGTAGAGGAACTGATAACGGACGTAGAGGAACTGAAGAGCGATGTACAAGAACTGAAAGTCGACGTGCAGGAACTGAAGAGCGATGTACAGGAACTGAAGACCGATGTGCAGGAACTGAAGAGCGACGTAGAGGAATTGAAAACGGACGTAGAGGAACTGAAGAGCAATGTACAGGAGCTGAAGAGCGACGTGCAGGAATTGAAAACCGACGTAGAGGAGCTGAAGAGCGACGTGCAGGAACTGAAGAGCGACGTAGAGGAATTGAAGAGCGACGTGCAGGAACTGAAGAGCGACGTAGAGAAATTGAAGAGCGACGTGCAGGAATTGAAGACCGACGTAGAGGAACTGAAGACCGACGTAGAGGGACTGAAAACGGACGTAGAGGAACTGAAGAGCGACGTGCAGGAGCTAAAGACCGACGTAGAAGAACTGAAAACGGACGTAGAGGAACTGAAGAGCGACGTAGAGGAACTGAAAACGGACGTGCAGGAACTGAAAACAGATGTGCAGGAACTGAAAAAGGACGTACGGGAATTACAAACCGATATACAGGAATTAAACGTTGACATACAAGAGATAAAAAGGGATATAGAAGGTCTGAAAGCGGGCGTGCAGGAGTTAAAGGCAGAGATAGAAATCCTGAAAGAAGAGATAGAAGAACTGAAAGCGGATATGGAAACCGTGAAAGAAGATATTTGGGAACTGCGGTCAGAAGTAGAGGAACTGAAGATAGACGTAGAAAATATAAAATTGGATTTTTGCATTTTGAAGGTAGCTTTTCAGAAACTGGAAGGGGAAGTAACGGGGATTTGTCTGGTTCTTGAGAACGAGATTCGGGTCAATATCAAACGTGTGGCAGAGGGCCATCTCGATCTGTCACGTAATCTGCAAAGTGCCATGAAGCCCAGTCAGGAAGTAGAGATACTGGCGATCAGGGTTGGCGTAGTGGAAACTGCTCTGGAAAAATTAAAAAGGGCAGGGTCATAAAGCGATCAAAGCAATTATAAAAGTCATATCTTATATATCTTGTCATTCATTTTCCATTTATTATTGTGCATATCATAGATCAGGTTCATGCAGTTATTATTTCTGCAGACGGCAGGCCATTGAAAGAAATTTTGTGTCTGTATTTTTACTCTGGCTGCCGGCTGCAGAGATGAGAGAAAGGAGGCTGTTATGTGGTAATCCGGTCGATTTCTTTCCGTTCTTCTTCCGTAAAGCAGCAGTGACCTTGGATGCGCAGGTTTTCCAGTATCTGTTGTGGCCGGGATGCGCCGATCAGGACACTTGTGATCTGCTCATCTTTTAATACCCAGCTCAGCGCCATTTGTGCCAGGGTCTGGCCACGCCGGGAAGCCAGGGCGTTCAAATCTCTGATTTTTGCCAAAGTCTGTTCGGAGAGGGCATCTGTGTGCAGATAGCGTCCGTCTCTGGCGATGCGGCTGTCTTTGGGAATACCTTCCAGATACTTGTCTGAAAGAAGGCCCTGTGCCAGAGGGCTGAAGGCAATGATTCCTTTTCCGGCTTTATAAGCTGTCTGTTTCAGACCATTGGTCTCGATGGTGCGGTCCAGTATAGAATAGCGGTTCTGATTGAGAATGAAAGGACAATGGAGCTCCTGTAATATGGCGGCCGCCTTTTCCATTGTAGGGCCATCATAATTGGAAATACCGGCATAGAGGGCTTTGCCGCTTCTGACAGCCTGATCAAGTGCGCCCATGGTTTCTTCCAGTGGGGTCTGTGGATCCATTCGATGGTGGTAGAAGATATCCACATAGTCAAGCCCCATTCGCATCAGGCTCTGATCCAGACTGGCCAGCAGGTATTTTCGGCTGCCACCGTCGCCGTAAGGGCCCTTCCACATATCAAAGCCGGCCTTTGTACTGATGATCAGTTCATCGCGATAGGGGCGGAGTTCTTCGCGGTAGATTTGACCGAAATTCCGTTCGGCCCGTCCGTATTCCGGACCATAGTTATTGGCGAGATCAAAATGGGTGATGCCATTGTCAAATGCGGTAAAGCAGAGCTGTTTCATGGTTTCATAATCATTGTGCATACCGAAGTTATGCCAGAAACCGAGGGAAATTATGGGCAGTTTCAGGCCACTGTTTCCACACCGGTTGTATTTCATGGTTTCATAACGGTTATTGTCTGCAAAATAGGACATCAGGGCAGCCTCCTTGTGTGAAGTCCCGCGGGCGCCAGGCCCAACGGGCAAAATGGTTCCATTATTTTTTCTGTGCAGAGCGTTTCCGCATGGTGGGATCAAGGATTTTTTTGCGGATGCGCAGGCTTTCGGGGGTGATTTCCAGCAGTTCATCGGTGTCGATAAATTCCAGTGCCTGCTCCAGACTCAGGACCCGGGGCGGGGTCAGACGAAGTGCTTCGTCTGCACTGGAAGAGCGGGTATTGGTCAGATGCTTGGTTTTGCATACATTTAATTCAATATCCTCACCGCGCCCATTCTGACCGATGACCATGCCGGCATATACTTTCTCACCGGGGCCGATAAAGAGTACACCGCGTTCCTGGGCATTGTATAGGCCATAGGTGATGGCCTCTCCGGCTTCGAAAGCGATCAGCGATCCCTGTTTCCTGTACTGAATGTCTCCCTTATAAGGGCCATAGCCGTCAAAAACGGAGTTCATGATCCCATTTCCTTTGGTATCCGTGAGAAATTCACCGCGATACCCGATCAGCCCCCGAGCGGGAATAGAAAACTCCAGCCGGGTATAACCGCCATTGATGGGTTTCATATTCATCAGTTCCCCTTTGCGGATACTCAGCTTTTCGATCACGGTACCGGAGAACTCTTCCGGTACATCCACATAGACCAGTTCCATCGGTTCCAGCTTTTTACCGTCTTCATCGGTGTGATATAACACCTGCGCTTTGCTGACCGCAAATTCATAGCCTTCGCGGCGCATATTTTCGATCAGAACGGACAGATGCAGTTCCCCGCGGCCGGATACTTTAAAACTTTCAGTGGTATCCGTTTCTTCAACCCGCAGAGAAACATCCGTGTTCAGTTCTCGGAAGAGCCGGTCACGCAAATGACGGCTTGTCACATATTTACCTTCCTGGCCGGCCAGAGGAGAATCATTGACAATAAACTGCATGGCGATGGTAGGCTCAGATATTTTCTGGAATGGGATGGGTTTCGGGTTAGCGGGGGAGCAGAGGGTATCTCCGATGTGAATATCTGCAATGCCGGAAATCGCCGTTATGGAGCCGAATTTTGCTTCTTTTACTTCTGTTTTGTTCAGACCATCAAATTCATACAGTTTGCTGACTTTTACTTTCTGTTGCTTTTTCGGTTCATGATGATTGACGATGACTACTTCCTGCCCTACACAGATAGAGCCGTTATCTACTTTTCCGACACCGATACGTCCCACATATTCATTATAATCAATGGTACTGATCAGTACCTGCGTCCCGGCATCCGGATCGCCTACAGGGGCGGGAATATAATTCAGGATTGTTTCAAAAAGCGGGCTCATATTCGCATTTTCATTGTCCAGATCCAGCGTGGCCGTGCCTTCCTTGGCGGATGCGAATACAAACGGACAATCAAGCTGTTTTTCATTGGCATCCAGATCAATAAACAATTCCAGCACTTCGTCAATGATTTCTTCCGGACGTGCTTCCGGGCGGTCTATCTTGTTGATGCAGACGATGACGGGATGATTCAGTTCCAGTGCTTTTTTCAGGACGAATCTGGTCTGGGGCATGACACCCTCAAAAGCATCGACTACCAGGATAACACCGTTTACCATTTTCAGGACCCGTTCCACTTCTCCGCCAAAGTCGGCATGGCCGGGGGTGTCTATGATATTAATCTTCGTTCCTTTATACATAACAGCAGTATTTTTGGAAAGGATGGTGATGCCACGTTCCCGCTCAATATCGCCGGAATCCATAATCCGCTCCGCCACTTCCTGATTTTCACGGAACACACCGCTTTGTTTGAGCAGTTCATCTACTAGTGTGGTCTTGCCATGATCGACATGAGCAATGATCGCCACATTTCTTACATCGTTTCTTGTCTGTTTCATAATCTCCTCCTGATACTATGGGCAGCCGACAGGTCTGCAGAAAACATAGACGCAAATACCACGGCATATCTCTTTGTGGTCTGCCGGCAGCGTGTGCCGACAGAATTATAGCATTACATAAGAAAAGTTGCAAGATTGCGATTTTTCGAAAAAAGAAAGCAGACAAAAAATGACATCATTCGCCGGCACTGTCATCGGGCACCGGCAGCTTTCCGAAGCAGCAGATACAGGACCAAAAGATGATTTGCGCCGCAGCTATCACAGACAATGACAGAGTGAAGACGCTGCCTTCTAAAGACGCAGGAAATGGCGAAACCACAAAGACGCGAAGGGGGTGTCGAATACTGCGATATTTGTGGGTTCTATACCAATAATACGCACATATAAATAGTAATACATTACTGGAAAAAATTCTTAAAC
>CANPIC010000016.1 GCA_947574055.1 uncultured bacterium | reverse complement strand
TTGTACGGAGCCTGCGGATATATACGGTAAGGGAATTATTATCTACATAATTTTCACTGCAATCCCAGAGCTTCCCTAAAATCTGTTCCGGGGAAAGTATCCGGCCTGGATTTTCCATAAACAGACATAACAATTTATACTCGCTCGCCGTCAGAACAAGCAGCTTCCCCTGTTTATAAACCTCGCCTTTCAGAAGCCTTATACTGATATCGTTGGATTTCAATTCTGTAACATCGGTATTGAAATTTTCACTCCTGCGCAGCAGCGCATTAAGCCTTGACAGGAATACCGCTAATTTGAACGGCTTTGTAATGTAATCGTCGCCGCCAATATCAAGACCCATAATAATATCTGTTTCTTCATCAGCAGCAGTAAGAAACATGATAGGCACTTTTGAAGTCTGTCTGATCTTTTTGCAGAGGTCAAAGCCAGAACCGTCGGGAAGCGATACGTCCAGAATAGCCAAATCATATTTCCCGTTTACCCATACTGTATCAGCTTGCAGTGTGGTACGGGCAACATCTATTTCATACCCCTGTTTCTTTACCGCAAAGGAAAGACCACTGATTAAGCTCAAATCATCTTCCAGTAAAAATAATCGCTTCATTTGTTATCCCGCTCCTTCCCTTTTTCGTCCTGCCGTCAATCGGCTTTTCCGCGTCCTTTGGTATCAGCCACATACTGCCAAATTTTGAAACTCCTGGTATCCGTTCTCCCTCACAAAGTTTCTGTACTCGTCTTTCTGAAATGCCCCATTTGCCCGCTGCTTCTGCACAAGACATAGATTCCATAAGTCCCCCATCCTTTCTTCATGAGTCTTATAATATTAGTATACACGCTTTTATCAGTCAATACCCATTAACAAATTGTCATTTCTTAAAGAAATCAACAACTTTGGGACAAAATCGAGTGGATAGACAATGATATTGAAATGTGTTATATTTAACGAGTTCATAGAGAAAATCCTTGAACATCAGCTTTGAAGGTTATTTCGATTGCCGAGGAAAAAGTAAAAGCGCAAAAGGCACTGGCAGTGAGAACCGGTAATGGGAGCAAAAACAAGTTTCGTATGTGGCGGGTAAGTGAGGCATAACAGGCTGCAAGAGAGTGGGAAGTTTTACAGGAGTTTTCTTGACTTTGTTCGGTATAATGTGACATACTAAAATAAAAATATGAAATCAGCTTAGCAAAACGATTATGTCCCTGCTGATTATCAAACAAAGCAGACAACTTGTTTTCATGCACAAGGAAACCGTTGAACGATCCCCGCAGTTTGCAATAATAATTCCGGCATAGAAAAGGAGATAAATTATGAAAAACAAACTAATTCTATATATTGCCATGTCTTTAGATGGATACATTGCAGACAAAGACGGCGATATTAGCTTTTTAAATGAAACCCCAAGTCCCTCTCCTGACCTTGCATATGAAGCATTCTACCATTCCCTGCAAGCAATTATAATTGGAGGTAAAACCTATCGGCAAATAAAAACCGAACTTTCTCCGGATAAATGGCCCTATGAAGGAATGCCCTGTTATGTATGCACACGTCAGCCATTTCAATATGACACGAATGTTCAATTTACATCTTTACCACCTGGGAAACAAGTATTAGATTTGATTTCTAAGGAACATTCAGGGAATATTTGGCTCATGGGTGGAGGAGAAATAATCAGTTGTTTTATGTGTGAAAATTTAATTGATAAATATTATATCTATGTTATGCCGACTCTTCTTGGAAAAGGAATTCCACTTTTTCCTCCTGAGTTTCCAAAAACTAATCTCAAATTAGAAAGCTGCAAAAACATTGGGGAGATAGTTGAGTTAATTTACCAAAAGGATGTTTCCAAAGGCTAATATAGCACTTCTTCAATTACAGATATCTCCGCCAATGGGTTCACAGCAACACTGAAGTTGTATATGCCTCCGCAAAATAAGGTGTAAAAATTCTCTCTTTATGCCATTCTATCAAAACTGCCCCGTGTGGTTGATGATGTGCCAGATACCGCCGCAACAATACTATGTGTAACACTTTTTATCTCTGTTCCAGTGGCGGATACCGTGAACATGCCTTCCATCCATTCTTTTCTCTCTGTCCGCCGTTGCGCTGCCTTTTCTTCCCCGGCCTTTTTCTCTTTGCACCTCTCGGCAGCCTTTTCTTCGGCTGCTTTCTTCTCTTTTGCCCGCCGCTTCGCATTTTCTCTGGCTATTTTTCCATCGGGATCATTGGTGCCGGATGAGATTATTGTTATATTCCCATTTGCATCAATTTCATAGGAAAGACTTGTCAATGTTCCCTGTGCATGGGATACCGCATAAGAAGCACAGTCTGGCAATGCCGCCAGATTTTCTTCCAGATATTTTGCTTTTTCCGGATCGTTCATGCATTTCTTCAGGAAAGCGCCCGATACAGATACTGTTGTCGGAACGCCCTGCATGGAAGTTTTACCCGTATTCATATAGCTGTATTTTCCCTGCAGGTATTTGGAATAGTCATTGACATTGCTGTAACCTGTCTTGATCTGTTCTGTCTTTGTCACACCGGGCTTTGAGGTTTTTAACTCCACTGTGCTTGTTATCACATTGCCTTCTTTTGCGGTACTTGTGCCGCTTTTCGCATAATTGTTGTAACTGTTACTGATCTCCATTGCCATTATATCATCCTCCTTCAAAAAAACTTACCTGCGGCATTCTACACTGGAGCGTGTTGTTTCCATGTATCCTGCACAAAGCCGTCATACCTCTCTTATCGTCTCTGCCCCCAGTCTTCAACTAACTGATCGGAAAAATAAGTGGGATTTCTAACAGCTCCTTCATGAATGGTTAATCTGGCTGCATGAATCGCAGATTTTTCATTTTTTTAACTCCGCTGTGCTTATTGTTTTACTTCCAATTCCGTCATCTTAGTCAATACGCCTTTCGTAGCATACGGTTTAGTTCTGCTCAAAGAAACTCATCTGCTTATCTTGCAAAGATTTTACTTTTCTATCGCTAATCCTGTCACCAGAAGTAACCTTCCCACATAACAGCGGCGCATCTTGATCGTACAGCTTTACAGTATCTTTTACTTTAGAATCATGCAGATTCGCATAACAATATTTACAACCAGTCAGACAAGTATGATAGGTCCCTACCTCAACACTTTCCAAGCATCCACACTCTTCTCGCTGATTTTTGTCTTTTTTAGCGCTCAACTTACAGCCCAATAATCGCTCGATCAGTTTCTTATCTATGCAGCTTCCATGCTGAATACCAACCTCCTGAAAATTGATTTGCTCTGCACAGGTTTGTATTGTCAATTTATGTTCGGAAGCAATTTGCGCCATTTTTCCTGCCAGTTCGATCATTTCTGTCTTTGTTATCTGCCTGATCCCCAGTTCCTTTGTGTTTCGTTGTGTTTTGCAATATAAATCGACAAAACTGATAACTACCTTTTCTATATAACCTGCCAGATTACTTGCTATTTCCGCAAAAGCCTTCACATGGTAATCCATGGTATATCTGCTATTTATCAAAATAGGATCATATCTCCATATTACTTTTTCCTTTCCTATTTTTTCAGACAATCGTCGAAACGTTGGTATCAGTTCTTCTCTTTTATCAGGCAGGTTTGGTTCAACATCTTTACCATACCCTGTCAGAGTGAATTGAAAGTAATAAACATATTCTTGTAAATATGCCAACTTCTCAATCATATTTGCAGGATTCTTAGTCCAAAATACAATGCAGTCCACGATTTGCGGCGATATATCTATGCGGCTGATCTGATGTGCGTTTACAGGGTTTCGCACATATAAAAAACCTGCCTTCACTCTGTTGACAAACCAGTCAGAATAATAATGGGGGATATCTGTTCTTCTGCTCACACTTAGAATCATCAAAACACCTCTGTTATATGTTGGATTACCGGTCCTATTCCCGCAGGGCTTCCTCCCCATCAAGAGAAATAGCAAACCACGTCATGCGGGTTTTGTAATTCCTCTTTCAGTTCGTATTTGCCGCTACATTTTTTCTATACTACCACATGCAGCATATCACCGGCAAGGTTTCCTGGTGCTTGCGCCATAACAAGCGCTTGATCCCGGATTGCAATATCCACCCCGCTGTGATAAGATAATCAAAATCTTGCTAAACAGGGAACCTATGCCATGCCATATACAAAAGAGTCGTCCACTTATAGCCGTATTTTCAAGCTGGTACTGCCTATCGTGATTCAGAATCTGTTAAGCGCCGCCGTCAGTTCTGCCGATGTGATCATGCTCAATTACGTGGGACAGTCTTCTATCTCCGCCGTATCGCTGGCTTCCCAGTATGCCGCCATTCTCTTTATGGTCTATTACGGACTGGGAACCGGGGCCTCCATTCTCTGTGCCCAGTATTACGGGAAAGGAGATCTGCAGACAATCCATGTAGTGGAAGGTATCGCCCTGCGCTTTTCTCTGCTGGCCGCCCTGCTTTTTTCCGGCGCCGCCCTCCTGATTCCGCAGCAGATGATGCTTGTTTTCACAAATGACCTGGAACTGATCGCCATCGGCGCATCGTACCTGCGCTATATGAGTGTGGGGTATCTGTGCTGGGGTATTTCCGAAGTCTATCTGGCCATCCTCAGAAGCGCGGGCCGGGTGGTGATCAGCACGACACTGAATGTCCTTGCCTTTTCCCTGAATATTCTGGTAAACGCCATATTTATTTTCGGGCTGTTCGGGGCACCGAAAATGGGGGCTGCCGGTGTGGCCATCGCCACCTCCCTGTCCAGGCTGATCCAGCTAATCGGCTGTTTCCTTGTTTCCTCTGTCAGCAAAAACATACGACTGGATCTGCGATATCTCTTTGTCAGAAACAAAATCCTTTTTTCCGATTTCCTCCGTGTCTCCCTGCCTGCGGTGGGAAATGATGTGAGCTGGGGACTGGCATTTTCCATGTATTCCGTTATCATCGGCCATCTGGAAACCGATGCGGTAGCGGCTAACTCCCTTGTCGTTGTGGTGCGCAATTTCGCCACCGTGCTCTGCTTTGGCATTGCCAATGCCGGCGGTATCCTGCTGGGCAATATCATCGGGGAGAACAAGCCGGAAAAAGCCAGAAACACGGCGCGGGATCTGATGAAGCTGACCATTGCCGCCGGCGCCATCGGCGGCCTGATCATTCTGGCATCCATGCCATTTGTCATGAAATACGCTTCTCTTTCTCCCGGCGCCATGTATTATCTGAAATATATGCTGCTGATCAATACCTACTATGTCATGGGCGCGGCAGTCAATACCACTCTGATTGCCGGCATTTTCCGCGCAGGCGGAGACAGCCGTTTCGGATTTGTGTGCGACACGATTGATATGTGGTGCTATGCGGTGCCACTGGGTTTTTTTGCCGCCTTCGTGCTGAAACTGCCCGTTATGTGGGTCTATTTCCTCTTATGCACCGACGAATTCGTAAAATGGCCCTGGGTCATCCGGCGTTACCGCAGCGGCAAGTGGCTGAATAATATCACACGGGATGATCTGTTCTGATACATCCGCCATGCAGCAGTGCCCCTTCGTTTTTGCTGCCCTGCCTCCTACAAAAGTTCCTTTATCCACACACACATCTCACCCCTGCCGCGGTTATTCCAGTAGGCATAGGGAATGGCCCGCAGGGGGACAGCGAGCAGGCTGACCCCGTGCTCTGCATACAGTTCATCCTCATCCCACAAATCCTCTTCCATGCGTTTTCCGTCAAATGTCAATACCTTACAGCCGCCAAACAGGGAAGAATCTTCTTCCGTGACCGTGGCTGCACCGCTCACATACAGCCCGGACAGATTTTGGCCATTGTCAGCCTCTTCCAGACAGTACACAAGCGGCCCTTTCATCAGCGCTACCCTGCCACAGTCCGCATGCACCGCCGGATTGGCCCTCACGAAACGAGGCGGTGCCTGGAAACATACGCTTACCACACCATCCCCTGTAAGATGCAGGCAGGCATACCCTTTCTTTTCCTGCAGGGAAACAGGCTGCCCATTGACCAGAATGCGATAATCCCTGCTGTAATCCGGTATCCGCAGTGCCAGAAAAATCCCTTCCTTCGGCACCTTTGCAAGTGTCAGCACATAAGCATTTTCAAAGGGGAATTTCGTCTCCATCTGCGCCTCTACCTGCGCGCCGCACAGCTGCGCCGTCAGTGTCCCGGAGACAAACAGGTTTACGTACAGTGTATCTTCACTTACCGCATAGACATACTGCCCCAGAGAAGCCAGTGTCCGGGCAATATTGGGTGGGCAGCAGGCCACGCCGAACCACTTCTGCCGCATGGGTTTCACATGTTCCCTGGAAGTATGCGGCAGACACACAGCGGGCCAGACTTCCAGCGGGTTTACATAAAAGAAAGAACGTCCGTCCAGCGCGATGCCTGCCAGCACCGTATTATACAGGGCGCGCTCCACCACATCCACATAGGAGGTGTCTCTTGTGATATTTGCCATACGCATACCGAATAAAAAAATACCTCCCTTTCCATAATGAGTCAGGCTTTGCCGCCTGCTGCCTGTAACAGCCAAGACGGCCACGGCCTGTCCGAACTGTTACTGTTGTTCTCATTATAAGGGAGGTATGTTGCTCCGATAATTCTAAAATTTTAAGAAAGGTGGATTTATTTGTTATAAAATACGGTCCAGGCCGCTGCCTCCTCTGCCGTCTTCCCATCGGCCATCATCTCATAAATTCCCTGGGGCAGCTTATCGCGCAGTGTATTCCAATGTTCATTTTCCGTCCGCAGTACAGCGGTCTCCATCTGCCTGGCAAATACATCCATTGCCCCGTTCTCACCGCTGCCCAGTGTCCGCTTGGCAGGCAGGACAAACGTTGTGTCACAAAATGACTTCATCACTTCATCCCGGGCACAATAACGCAGAAACTCACGCGCACCCTCTGCATTTTTCCCCCGCAGGATGCCGATATTCTCCCCGCCCACCACACTTCTGCTCCTCACATCTGCAGGCAGCGGCACGATGCCATAACTGATCCCTGCTTCGTCCAGCATAGGCAGCACCCAGGGGCCGTTTTCCATCATCGCAGTTTCTCCTGCGATAAATTTTCTCGCCACATCAATCTGCGAATAATTGATACAGTTCGCGTCCATGCCACCTGACGCAATCAGGTCATACAAAAAACCGTAGGCCCGGGCGGTGCCGTCTGCGCCGATCTCTCCGACCTCTTCTCCCGTCGCAAGAATCCATGGCAAGATCTGAAAGGCGCCCTGTTCCCCGGAGACAGCCGACATCAAAAATCCGTATCTGTCCTCTCTTTTGAGTGCATCCACTGCCCCGGCAAACTGCTCCCAGTCAGTCGGGGGCTCCACCCCGGCCTCCTCCAGCATGGCAGTATGATAGATCAGCGCTGTATTATTACAGTTCCATGGCAGGCCATAAAGCCTTCCCTTGTCATAAACCGTATCCAGCAGCACCGGATAACAGGCTTCTCTGATCCCCAGTTCCTCTTCCAGCGCGGAAATATCGGCCAGCAGTCCTGTGTTAATATAATATGGCATATCCGGATTATCCATGATCACCAGATCGGGAAGGGCATTTTCCGTATAACCGATCGAAAGACGCTTGGAGAACTCCGTCATGGGAACATATTCCCAGCGTATCTCATACTCCGCTGAAAAGGCACGAAACCCCGCCGCCAGCTGATCCAGTGCTTTCTGCTGGGCATCCGTCTCATAATAACTCCAGAGCACAAGCTGTTGCCTTGCCTTTTCCACCGTGTTCTCCCGGGGCAGTTTCCACCACCCTGTCAGCATACAAAGACTCAGCAAAAGCACCACCGCCTGCGCCGTCTGTCCGCGCCGTCTCCCCATTTCCATCCCCCTTCCCTCTCTGCCATACCGGCGTATCCCTTCCTGGGACCCGCCCCGCTTCCGCACGGTCTTTGCCCGTTATCCTACATCTGCCGGAATTCTCTCGGGGAGACCCCTACCTTTTCCTTAAATACCCGGTTAAAATATTTGGAGTCCCCATAGCCCACTTCCCGGGCGATCTCATACACTTTCAGATCTGTCCCCTTCAGAAGCCGTTTGGCATGGCTGATGCGAAAATCCCGCAGAAATACTGTAAAATTCATCCCCACTTCCCGGTTAAACAGTGTGCTCAGATATTCCGGCGTGATATCCAGACGATCCGCAATTTCCTCCAGCGAAATATTTTCCGCATAATGGAGGCGGATATAAGAGATCGCTTTTTTGATGGCATAATTCGAGATATCTTCCCGGTGCCCCGAGACGCCAATCAGTTCCTGGAGGATTTCATCCAGAATCCCCTTCATCTCCCCGAAGGTATAGGCACGCTGCATCCGATTGACATAACGCAGAGGCTCCGTTCTTGTATGCGCTGTTTTCTCCGCATCTTCCAGCCAGCCAAGCAGCCGCTGCATCAGTTTCTGATACCCTTCCCTTACCTGGTGAGGCAGAAATGGCCTCCCTTCCATATATTCCTTCAGTTCGCTGAAATAACGGCCAATCTGCTCCCTGTCTTCCCGGTAGACCGCGCTGCGCAGTCTGGCTTCCAGTTCCTCCGGATAAAGAAACTCCTCTCCTGCAAACGCCTCCATGTCAGCATACACGGCAATCTGCCCCGGCTCCTGTCCGTACAGATAAAGCTGCCGCAGCATTTCCATTGTCTCGCCGACCTGTTCCGGCTCTCTGATTGGCTCCATGGCCCATACCCATTTGCCGCCGCTGCGCCCGAACTGCCATTGCAGTTCCTGCCGCAAAGGTGCGATCGCTGCTTCCGGCAGGATACAGACCAGTTCCCTTGTCTCCTCAAACAGGCAGCAGTGCATATCCTGACAGTTTTGCTTCACCCGGCTCTCCTGTATCCGTTCCAGCCATTCCCTGCGTTCGCCAGACAGCGTATCCCAGCCATGGCCGGAAAGCAGCCAGTACTGTACCCCACTTTCCATATGCAGCTCCGCCAGATCCGATTCCTGTTCTCCCTCACCCATACTGCCACAGATCCAGTTCCACAAAATCCGCTGCATATTGCCACTTCTGCGCCGCAGTTCCCGCTCCCGCTTCTCTCTGATCTTTTCCAGCAGGCCGATAATATCTTCCGGCGCCAGCGGTTTTAGCAGATAATCATCCACACCATAGCTGATAGCCTTTCTGGCATAGTCAAATTCCGAATAGCCGCTGAGTATCACGCAGTGCACATCCAGATTCCTTTCCTTCATCGCCTGCAGCATTTCCAGCCCGTCCATTTCCGGCATCCGCACATCCGTAATGACCAGATCGGGATTGGTGTGCAGGATCAGTTCCAGCCCTTCGCGCCCGTTCCTGGCCTCTCCCACGATCTCATCCCCCGTCGCCTTGGCGATCAGTCCTGCCAGCCCTCTTCTTATCTTAATCTCATCCTCAACGATCAATATCCGCACCGTTCTCCCTCCGCTCCGCGGGAATACGGAGCATGATCACTGTCCCCATTCCTTCCATGCCGGTCACCTTCCACGACGCCTTTTCCCCGTAATACATATGCATACGCGAAAAGGCATTGTGTAAACCGATACTGTTTCCCCCTTCTCCGACCGCCCAGCCCCTGTCATTGAACTTCCGCGCCAGCTCTCTGGGCATGCCTGCTCCGTTATCCTCTATGGTAATATGCAAAAACGCTCCCTCTGCCTCCGCCGGTTCCGGTTCCGACACCGTAAAAGAGACGCGCAGCATACCGCCGCCTTCCAGTTCCTTAAGTCCATGCACGATGGCGTTTTCCACAAAGGGCTGCAAAAGCAGTTTGTGTACGACACAGTCCCTCGCCCCTTCCTGCACAGTGATTGCATAGGTAAATACATCGTCAAAGCGCATCTTCTGCAGTCCGATATATTTCTCCAGCCAGTCCGCCGCCTCCCATACCCTCACGATTCCATTGCTCCTGCCGATACTGTAACGCAGAATAATGCCCAGATCACGCAGCATCTTGCTGATCTCATACTCGCCCTTTTCAATGGCCATCCAGTTAATGGAGTCCAATGTATTATAGAGAAAATGTGGATTGATCTGGGCCTCCAGTGCCTGTATTTCGGCGTTCTTCTGCTGGGCCGTGGCATACTTTACTTCTTCAATCAAGGCATTGACCCTATCGGTCATCTGATTGAAATTTTCTGCAATCAGACCAAATTCATCGCTGGAATGAATGGGTAACACCACCTGCAGATTGCCATCTCTGATCTCCCGCATCCCTTCCACCACTTCCCCGACAGAATGATTGATCCCTCTGGCAAAATACAGAATCGAAACCGAAGCAAGCCCCAGTGTCAGTCCTCCCACCAGCAAAAAGATCATCTGTACCCGGCGCACATCCGCCAGCATGGCCTCCCTGTCATATACATTATAAAATGTCCAGCCTGTCCTGCTGTCCACAAACGCATTGATCTCCGCCAGACGCTGCCCCAGGATGCCGCTCTCCCGGACAAATGTCAGGACACTCTCTCCTTCCCTGATCCGTCTGCCCGCATACTGCTCATCCGGGTAGCTGATCACTGTGCCATCCGCCGCCACGATAAAGTTAAACCCGGATTCTTCCGCCTCTCCCGCCGGATTACAGATCTCATCAATCCCACTTTCCGCGATGCTGATAATCACTGTCGCTATACTTCCCCGGTCCAGATTGTTCAGATCAAAGAGCCGCTTGGAAATATGCAGATAATGTGTATAGCCTTCCCCTTCCCGGAAGATCACCGTAGGTGTCAGAATCATACCCGGCTCTCCCTCCGCATCCCGGTAGGGCGGTATCATCCGCAGATTCCCATAATTGCGCCACAGATTGTCAATGACCGAATCTGTGCCGGCATCGTATACCACACTGGCCCCATTCGCGCAGATCACGCTGATGCACCGGATATCCCCTTCCACATCATTATACTGCTTCAGCCTTCTGATAATCCGGTAATAGGCCACTGCCCCATCTTCCCCGCCACTGGCCAAAGCCTTGACAGCACCTGTCATCTGCTCATCCTGGCTGATCTGGTAGAGCAGATTGGTGTAAATCTCCAGATTCATATTGGTACGTTCCGCAATCTGGGTCAGATTTTCCGTCATCATCTGATTGACCTTTGCCGTCAGGGCGTTTTCATTTACCTTTGTGGAAATCCCCCAGAACATCACAATCGGCAACAGAGAACTGAAAGCAAAGATAATAAACAGCTTTGTTTTCAGCCTGCTGCCTTTATAAAACCCGATCCCTTTGCGCAACAATTCCTTCACTGCCTGCTCTTCTCCGTCTTTTGCCTGCCGGTTTCCGTACTGTCTCCGGGCTTTTGCCACATGTTCTGCCAGACTGTCAGTCCTGTGTCATCATCGCCACCTGTACTTCATAAGACACACATTCCCCCGGCGCCAATACCGTCAAATCACCTGCTTCCCGTACTCTGTCACGCCCGTCCGGTGTACAGTTACCCGGTTCCAGCCCCAGTACGTAATCACGCTGCCCCATCATCTTCCACTCCGTAAAACATTTCAGACTGTCCGCATCAAAGGTAATTTCCAGCCCCTGTCCGATCTCCGGATTGAAAATGGATGCCCGGCCCTTATGGTCAAAGCTGTGATAATAGCACTGCTCCTCAAACTGCTTCTGCGGCGGCAGCATCTCACTCCAGGAATCCAGCCCCTGCGCCGCCCGCTCATTGCGCGGTACCACACTGACGGACGGAATCTTTACCACCGCCTTTTCACTGAGCAGGGGATACCCCATATTCATATGATACAGAATCATCACCGGACTCTCCGTGTCCCCCCGATTGACGATGGTATCTTTTATCGTAAATTTATTTTCCTGCAAAGAACAGATGATTGTGCGGTTCAGCATAAGTTTATGTGAAAAAATACGCTCATCGCATATCCTGGCATGAATACGGATCTCTGTCTCATCTGCTTCCCAGTAAATATGTTCCGCCGGAATATGGGAAACCGTACCATGCAGCGGCAGCACCTCCCCCGCATCCTCGCAGGGTGTCCCCACTGCGGTCAGACCACAGGTTGTCAGAAAACCGCTGTAAAACGATTTTAAAAAACCGTCTCCCTTATCATCATAATAAGCCGGCGCCACATAACCACAGGGTGAAAAATACCCCATATTCATCCCCCGGAAACACAGTCTGGAAATATCCGCGCACCGGTCTGGCGTCACCGTAAATTCCAGTCCCTTCCCATTCCTGACCTGTAAAAGGCGCATGCCGTCTCCTTTGCCTCCCACAAGCCGATGCTCTTCCACTCCGTAGAACTGACTCTCATGCCCGATATATGGATTCATACCTTCTCCTTCCCTGCAGATACCTCCTGTGCCTGCAACCTGTTTTCTTTCATTCTCTCACAACCCGGGCCGGCCGGTCAAGCGCTTCCGCACTCACCGCTCCACCCCGGTTCTCGCCGTAATCCCTCCGGCGTATGGATGCCTGACATTTCTGATCTCCGATATATAATCACTGACTTCCCACATTTGCATTGTCGGCTCCCTGCCCGTCAGCAAAATCTCCCTCTCCGGCCCCTTTCCGAGTTCCAGCACCCGTTGCAGCAGCTTTTCATCAGCCATATGTAAACGGCTGGCGTGCGTGATCTCATCCAATATGACAAAATCCGCCTCTTTCCGAAGTAATGCCGTTTGTACCTCTTGCAGCATCCGGTCATGAAACAATCGCAGTTCCTTCTTCTGCCCCTCTGTCATCTCACGATAAAAGGGAAATGTGCGATCACTGTGCAGCACCCGGATCTGTTGCAGGCCCCGCAGTATCATAAGTTCGCCGCTCTCCTGTCCTTTCATAAACTGCGCAAACAAAACCAGGCGGCCCCTCCCTGCCGCTCTGATCGCCGCTCCCACGGCGGCTGTCGTTTTTCCTTTTCCGTCTCCGCAATAGAGTTGAATCATCGTCTGTTCTCGCAATCCACCCGGCTGCACATGGCACAGATGCCACAGTCCTGTCGTTTTTCTCCCAGACCGGCCATAAATACCACACTCTTTTTCGGTGTCAGTACGCAGGCCATGTTGCAGGAAATGGGTAATTTTTCCAATTTATTTGTCAAATTTTGCAGGATTTCCTGCATTTTTGTAATCGGCAGGTCGGAACCGGGAAACGAAAGACCCTGCAAAAAGAGCCCGCTCTCCTTAAAAACCAGCATATTGATCTGTTGATACGCTTTTTCCAGCAAAAAACTGCCGATGCAGTCCAGAATATAGGCATCCAGCAACGCACCTTCCCGGCTGCACTTCTCCTGTATCTGATCAATCCCTGCTCCCAGAGTCACCACACAAAATACCTTTTGTTCCCGTATGGTAAAGCAGGTCTGCGGACGCAGCAGGGGCAGGACTGCCTGATATAATATCGTCATCCGGGCCAGTCCTGCCTGATCAAAATGGTATCTCTCTGCCAGCTCTCTCTGCTCATCTTCTGTCAGACAAAGGGACAATACTGCTGTTCTCACCCGTCCTGCCCTCTTACTTTCAGTACACGCATGGCATTTAAAATAGCGATCATTGCCACCCCCACATCACCGAACACTGCCGCCCACATGGAAGCCATACCGCAGGCCGCCAGAATGAGGATCAGTATTTTGACGCCAATGGCAAATACAATATTTTGTTTGACAATCCTCAGCGTCCGACGTGAGATCTCAATGGCTTTGGCGATTTTGGACGGCTCATCAGTCATGATGACCACATCTGCCGCCTCAATGGCTGCGTCGCTTCCCAGGCCGCCCATGGCGATGCCGATATCGGAACGGGCCAGCACCGGCGCATCATTCATGCCGTCTCCCACAAATACCAGCTTACCGTCTCCGTTTCTCGTCTGCATCAGTGCTTCCATGCGGTCCACTTTATCCCCCGGCAGCAGCTGGGCATACACATGACTGATGCCCACCTCCCGGGCTACTGCCTGCGCAGTCTCTTCCCTGTCTCCGGTCAGCATGACCACATCGCGCACCCCTGTTGCAAACAGTTTTCGCACTGCCGCAGCAGCGTCTGCTTTGATCTCATCTGCAATCACAAGATATCCCAGATAGTCGCCATCACAGGCCACATAGACAACAGTCCCGATCTCTTCTGCCGCCTTGCAGGAGATGCCGTTTTGTTCCATATGGCGTAAATTCCCCGCGATCACACGCTGTCCGTCGATCATGGCGCTGACGCCAAATCCCGCCGTATCTTCCATTTGTGTGATCCTGGCTGTGTCGATCTTTTTCCCGCTTCGCTGCTCATAAGCCAGTTGCAGGGACAGGGAGATCGGATGGTTGGAGCCGCTTTCCGCATAAGCTGCCAGTTCCAGCAGCCGTTCGTCCGAGGAGACCGCCACAATCCGGCTCACGGCAAAATTTCCCTTGGTCAGCGTCCCGGTTTTATCCATCACCACGACCTCTGCCCGGGAAAGAGCCTCCAGATAATTGCTGCCTTTGATCAGTATGCCACTCTTACTGGCACCACCCAGGCCGCCGAAAAAGCTGAGAGGAATGGAGATCACAAGCGCACAGGGACAGGACACCACCAGAAACGACAAAGCTCTGTATATCCATGTGTTCCAGTTCCCTCCAAGAAACAGCGGCGGAAGAAGCGCAAGCAGCACTGCCAGTATCACAACCGCCGGCGTATAGATACGGGCAAAACGTGAAATAAAATTCTCACTCTCTGATTTACGGCTGCCGGCATTTTCCACCAGTTCCAGGATTCTGGAAACTGTCGATTCCCCAAATTCCTTTGTCACCCTTATCTCTATCACGCCGGAAATATTGACGCTGCCGCTGATTACTTCATCGCCGGTGCCCGCTTCTCTGGGCAGGCTCTCTCCGGTCAGCGCCATCGTATCCAGAGCCGTCTCCCCTTTTTCCAGCACACCATCCAGTGGGATACGCTCTCCCGGCTTAACCACGATCAGTTCCCCCGGTCTCACTTCCTCCGGTGCTACTTCCACCGCCTCACCGCCGCGCAGTACACGGGCACTGTCAGGCCGGATATCCATCAACTCACGGATAGACTTGCGGGACTGATTGACCGCATAAGCCTGAAACCATTCTCCCACCTGGTAAAACAGCATCACCGCTGCCCCTTCCGGATACTCCCCCACCAGAAATGCCCCTACCGTGGCAATCATCATCAGGAAGTTTTCGTCAAACACCTGCCCTTTTGTTATATTCATGGCTGCTTTTTTCAGCACATCGCCGCCGCTGACAAAGAAAGCCGCCAGAAATGCCAGCAGTACCATGTTGGGATACTGTTCTCCCACAACCCCTTCCAGAATGAGTGCCGCCACAAATAACGCCAGACCACCGAGTATCCGGTAAAGCCGCTTCTTTAATTTCTTTGTCATAATACTGTACTCCTACTTCTCAATCACCGTTACGTCCGGTTCATATTTTTTGACAATTTTCTTCACTGCTTTCGTCAGTGTCCCCGCCTTTCCGTCCTCAATGTCCACCACCAGCTTCTGTGTCAGCAAAGTCACCACGCTGCGGCTGACCCCTTCCAGCTTTGCCACCTCCGCTTCAATTTTACCCGCACAATGTGCACAATCCAGATCTTCCAAAATATATGTCTTTGTCATTTTTATTCTCCTATTCCAGTTCCGCATCTCTTCTCCAAGAGCCCTTTCTCCGGAATCTTTTCCGGACGCTTTCTCGTCCGTAAATCATTCCAGGCTCTTTTCGCTTCGATGCTGTTTTTTTATTCTTCTATATGTTCCATGCCCTGGCTGAGTATGGATGAAATATGGTCGTCGGAAAGGGAATAGAATACTGTCTTTCCTTCCCTGCGATTTTTTACCAGTGCCATCTGTTTCAGATAGCGCAGTTGGTGGGAGATAGCCGACTGGGTCATATCCAGTACCTGCGCCAGATCACATACACACATCTCAGAACAGAGCAGGGCATATAAAATGCGTATGCGTGTTACATCCCCGAATACTTTGAAAAACGACGCCAGCGCATTCAGTTTTCCCTCTTCCGGGATTTTTCCCTGTATCTGCCCCTTTAACTCTTCATGCACATGGATACATGCACACTGTTCTATCATATTCTCGTCTTCCTGCAATCTTTCATCCTCCTTTTTCGTTTTGTCATATGAATGATTGTTCATATATTCATTATAACATGTTGCACCCTCTTGTCAATAGAAAATATAGAGGCGGCACAAATATCACGCAAAATGGGGCGTACAGATGACAGGAATGATTTTTCAAACACGCTCTAACATGTATGGAGGCAGAAACTATCTCTTGCAACCATTTGACCGCAGGCCTATAATAATACCAATGCCATCAATACAGGGGCAACTTTAAGCAGGCCGTGCAAATCAGTGCTGCTTCCCACAAGGGGAACACAGACAATTCCGTACCTGGTAAAGCCGCGGATGCACTGCCCGGCTTACCAAACCCAGGATCCATACATAGATGGAAAAATAACAGAAGAGGGAGATTCACATTATGAAAAAACTATGTTTGCTTTTCAGCAGTATTACGATTCTTTTGTTTACCGGTTGCGGCGCAGCAGATCATACTGTCTCACATCAGGACGGGAATCTGATTATCACCAACTACGCCACACAAGAAATCACAAATACGACAATTACTCACTTGGGACAAACCATTGCGGTTTCTCCTGACGCAATTCAGGATACGCAAATTTGCTACTTCACGATTGATCCTGCCAATGATTATGTCTATACTGTTTCCTTTGTCGATCAGCAAGGAGAAGAACATGCCCGCGAATTTACGGATGATTTCACAAAAGACGCACAAATCCTGATTGCCATCCGATACGATGACACGGCCTGGACGATTGACTATGACAACTAATATTGCATGCGCAAACCTGTCATGGCATACGAAAATATGTTGTCCATACAAAAAAAGCGTCTGTTCCGGATTTTCTCCGGAAAACAGACGCTATGGTATCAATATCTTCACATCCTGCATTTCTCCGACAAGTTCTCTTGCCTCTTCAATAGCCGTATCATGGATGCAGATAATAAATATAATCTTTTCCTTTGTTTCAGAATCAAACATGCGCTTGAAAAATGTCTGCTCCTGCCACTTTACATAATAAGAAATCCGATGTTTCAGAAGTATTTTTTCCACTTCCTCTTTCATCTTCAGATTATAGACCTTACAAAATTCCACCTCATTGTCTACCCTGACTCTGGACAATTCGTTGGACTCCGGCCCCCTGACACTGTCTGAAAACTGATTGGCATTGCGGTTTCCCCGCGTTCCCAAATGCTTCACCGTTATTATGCCCCCAACATTGCTGCCACGCTCATGGTATTCTGCTCACCGTTTCCTTCCGGCTGAACACTCTGTACGCCCTGGCTCTGCTGTATCATGTCCTGCTCATCCTGGTCGTTTTGTACCTTCTGCATATCATCCGTCTGGGAGATGGGCTGTTGTCTCATAAGCCTGGCCGCACGCATCCTGCTCATAGCCATCTGAGAAGCCACAATCCCCGCAAAATCCCTGCTGGTTCCGGGACGCAGCGGATTGGTATTTTCTCCTGAACTGGAATACCCTGTCTTTCCACTCAGCGCGTCATCCGGGATCGCTTCTACCTTTCCCAGACTCTTCGCACTGACGCGATTCGTATTATAAACATAAGTTGGATATATGCCGTTAATCCTCATCCTTTATTCTCCTTTAATGCTTCATACTGTCTCTGAATCCGTTTCCCTTTACTCCGCAGTGCACTCATAAATCCTTACGGATTGATTCGTTCCGGTTTTCGCCTTATGGCCATGCGCAAATGCAAATCCGTCTGCATGCAGCCGTTTTGCCTTCGCTTTCCCTGCCCCTTTACTCCGCAGTGCACTCATAAATCCTTACGGATTGATTCGTTTCGGCTTTCGCCTTATGTCCATGCGCAAATGCAAATCCGTCTGCATGCAGCCGTTTTGCCTTCGCGCATGGCCGCACTGCTCAATGCTTATGAATATCATACCACTTTATTTTTGAGACTGCAATCATAAAAATAATTCCGATTACTGCCCCCAGGCAGTTCAGGAGGATGTCGTCTACGTCGAACTGGCCGAAGGCGCTGAGCAGTTGGAAAAGTTCGATTCCCAGTACGAATAAAAATACTGTAGGAAAAAACAGGAATCGGTTTCTCCTGCCGGGAAACGCCAGTGGGTAGAGCATACCATAAGGGACAAAAATCAGTATATTGCCAAACAGGTTCTCAAAGCTGTTCAGGCGGTCGTAATATCGGATGTACATGCGTATGGTCTTAAACAATGTGAAATTGGCAGTGTCCAGCCCCTCCCATACCACGTCCTTTTTCCAGGTAGCCATAATATCACGCAGCACATCATAGGGGTATTTGAATATGATCAGTCGTATGATGATCAGAACATACAGAAAAAATACCCATTTCCATTTACCACTTTCCTTTATTTTCATAGAAGCTCCTATCATTGTACCCAACTTCCACAAGTGTGAGTCCTTTTGCAGGAACAAGCGCACCCGCGCCATCCCGCATTCCTCTGTCCATGATAGTCTGCATATCTTCCGGCTTTCTCTCCCCCGTGCCTGTCTCCAAAAGTGTGCCGGTTAAAATCCTGACCATATGATACAGAAACCCGTCACCCTTATAAACAAACCGTATCTCCTCCCCCGTTTTTTCAATCTCTATCTTCTGAATTGTGCGCACCGTGGATTTCCTGGATTTTTTAGCAGATGTAAAAGCCCGGAAATCATGGGTGCCAATCAGGTATGACGAGGCTCTTCTCATCGCTTCCACATCCAGCGGCCCCGGAAACACATACACATATCTTCTGTCAAATACATGCGGAATATCCGTATTCAATACCCGGTACAGATAGGTCTTGCTCACGGCATTGAGCCTGCTGTGAAAACGCTCCGGCATCTCCTTTACTGCAATCACCGCAATATCTTCCGGCAGGTATCTGTTCATATATTCCATAATCTCCCGGCAGGAGCGCTCTGTGTCCAGATGAAAACTGGCGCACTGCCCCAGCGCATGGACGCCGGCATCGGTCCTGCCTGAACCGTTCACCTGCACTTTTGCCCCCACCATTTTGGACAGCAGTCTTTCCAGCCTGCCCTGTATGGTATTTTCTGTACTTTCCTGCTTCTGCCAGCCCTGGTAACGTGTCCCCTCGTACTGCAGTATGATCTTAAAATTGCGCTCCGCCACTTATCCTTTTTCCTCTTCTCTCAAGATCTCTTTGTCTTCTTCGTCAAATCTGCGGAAATGATCCAGGCCCGCCGCCAGTATCCGGATACTCATCTTCCATGTATCGAAAATACCTGCCCGATTCATATTGATGAGAATGATCCCTATGGGAATCGCCAGTATCATCCCTAACACACTGGCACACTTATATCCGATGTAGAGCAGAATCAGGGTCGGCAGGGGCTCGATGCCCACGGAATCCCCCACAATCTTGGGCTGAATAATCTGCCTGACCAGCTGGCCCACACCCCAGATAACCAGCAGCCAGAGTGCCATTTCATAATCCGCGCTCAGGATCTTGATTACCGCCCATGGCACCATCACCGCTCCGGTCCCAAAAAAGGGCAGGAAATCCAGTACTGCGATCAGAAAGGCAACCAAAGGGGCATAGGGAATCCGCAGCAGAAAAAAGCCGACCAGCAACAGCAGAAAAATCCACAGTTCTATCTTAAGCTGTGCCTTGAAATAACCGCCCACCGCATTTTTCAGGCTGTCACATACAATCCGCCATTTATCCCGTATCCTTGCCGGGATACACCGTTGCCAGAATTGACCGATGGCTTCTTTTTCCGCAATAAAAAAATAGGCGGACAAAATACACATGATCACATTGATTACCATACTCGGGATATTCCTGGCAAAATTGCCCACCGCATTGACAGTAGGGGTCCCAATGGTACTGACCAGTTCCGCGATATAAACGTCCATCTCCTGCCCGATCTTTATGATATTCTGCCTGATATCCTCCGGCAGCCCGTTATAGATCACGCTGAGATTCTCTCCGATCTCCCGGAAATCAGCCTCTAGATTCTGCCACAATTCGGGCAATATCTCCACAAATCCGATCCCGGCAGAGATCAGTCGTGAAAGCAGCAGATAACCACATAGTATCACCAGCGCGATCACTGTCGTAATCACAAATGCTGATCCCGCTTTGCGTCTGATCCGTAGTTTCTCCTCAAAAAAACGCACCGGCGGATTGGCGATCGCCGCGATCACCCAGCCGATCAGAAAAGGCAGGAAAAACACCAGCAGCTTTGGCACCACAAGAATGCACAGTAGCAGCAATACCACTGCCAGCGCCAGATTAAGAAATACTTTGGCATAACGTTTCAAAGACCGTCTCATCATTTACGCCTCCTGCCCGTTTCCTTCTCCCGCTTCAGCCACACAACTGTCAAGCAGCTCCCATATCTCCTCCCGCCCCTGTCTGGTCAGCGCGGAAAAAGGGATCACCGTCGTATCCTGCGGCGCCCCCAGCCCCTGCCGGATTTCCCTGATCTGTTTCTGAATCTGGCTTCTTTTGATCTTATCCAGCTTGGTGGCGATGATGACCGGCCTGTAATTCTGCCCGGTGATCCATTCATACATGATCCTGTCATTAGCCGATGGGGCATGCCGGATATCCACCAGCAAAAAGACAATCTTTAACATCCGTGATTTATGCAGATAGCGCTCTATCATCTTGCCCCACTGTGCCTTGATCTCCTCCGGTGCTTTCGCATAGCCATATCCCGGCAGATCCACAAAATACATTTCGTCATTGATCTTATAAAAATTAATCGTCTGTGTCTTTCCCGGCTGGGCGCTGGTACGCGCCAGAGACTTACGGTTCATCAGGGCATTGATCAGAGATGATTTTCCCACATTGCTCTTGCCCGCAAACGCAGCCTCCGGTTTCGTATTCTCCGGCAATTTGCTGGTAATCCCACACACTGTTTCCAGACTCACCTGCCTGATCACCATATCAGTGTACCTCCCCGGCATCCGCTTTTTCCTTTTTTCCGGAAGCCGCAGATCCGCTCTTTTTCACCAGCGCGTGTTTCAGCACTTCTTCCATATGCTTCACATAGACGATCTCCAGCCCTGATTTGATCTCCCGTGAAATCTCCTGGATATCCTTTTCATTTTCTGCCGGCACCAGTACCTTCTTAATACCGGCGGTTTTGGCTGCCAGTATCTTTTCTTTGAGGCCGCCGATCGGCAGTACCCGCCCACGCAGCGTTACCTCTCCCGTCATAGCCACGCAAGCATACACCGGCCGGCCTGTCAGAGCGGAAAATACCGCTGTCGCCATCGTAATACCGGCGCTGGGACCGTCTTTGGGCACCGCGCCTTCCGGAATATGGATATGAAAATCATTTTTCTTAAAGGCATCTGCCGCAATCTTGTGTTCTTTGGCGATCGAACGGATAAAGCTGATCCCGGTCAGCGCTGACTCCTTCATCACATCCCCCATCTGCCCGGTCAGATCAATCTCGCCCTTGCCCGGCATGATATTGACCTCGATCTCCAGAGTATCGCCGCCCACACTGGTCCAGGCCAGCCCTCTGACGATGCCCACCTCATCCTTTTCCCCGATTTTATCCTGGGTATATTTCTCCTTGCCCAGAAAACGTTCCAGATTCTGTTTCGTCACCCGTATGGTCTTATCCTTGCCGGACTGCAGGATTTCCCGGGCCGCCTTTCTGCAGATCTGGCCGATCTTACGTTCCAGTTCCCGGACACCGGCCTCCCTTGTATAGCGCCGGATCATCAGCTGCAGGGCATTGTCGGTAATATCAAGCTGATCAACTGTGAGGCCGTTCTTTTCAAACTGTTTCTCCAGCAGATGCTCTTTGGCAATATGAAATTTTTCATTGGCGGTATAACTCGTCACTTCGATCAGTTCCATACGATCCAGCAAAGGCCGGGGAATGGAAGATACCGAATTGGCTGTAGCCAGGAACAATACCTCCGACAGATCCAGAGGAATCTCCACATAATGATCCCGAAATTTGCTGTTCTGCTCTCCGTCCAGGACTTCCAGCAGTGCAGAGGCCGTATCGCCCCGCCTGTCATTGCCGGCCTTGTCGATCTCATCCAGCAGCATCAGCGGATTCTTCACCCCTGCCTGCCGCAGGCCTGTGGCAATCCGGCCCGGCATGGCACCCACATACGTGCGCCGATGCCCTCTGATCTCGGCCTCATCCCTGACACCGCCCAGACAGATGCGGATATATTTCTTATTCAGGGCTCTGGCCACACTTCTGGCTATGGATGTCTTACCGGTTCCGGGAGGGCCTACCAGACAGAGAATCGGGCTGTCCCCCCGTCTGGTCAGACTTCTGACTGCCAGAAATTCCAGGATCCGCTCCTTCACTTTTTCCAGACCGTAATGATCCTCCTCCAGAATTTCTTCCGCTCTTGTGATATCCGTACTATCCCGGGATGCCTTATCCCAGGGAAGCTCCAACAAAGTCTCTATATATCCCCGCTCCACCGCACTTTCCGAACTGCTGGCCGCAATGTTCTGGAAGCGACTGATCTCTTTTTTGATCTTGTCTTTCACCTCTTTGGGCGCTTTCAGTTTCTTCAGATCTTCCAGAAACTGCTCTGCATCAGAAAGGGTGTTTTCCTCTCCCAGTTCTTCCCTGATAAAATGAAGCTGTTCCCGTAACAAATATTCCTTTTGATTGCGTTCCACTCTCGAACGAATCTTCTCCGACAGATCTGCCCGCACCCGGGCCACTTCCACCTCATTCAGCAGAATCTGACAAAGAAGCGTAAAGCGCTCCCGCAGATCCAATTCTCCCAGAATCGACTGTTTATTCTCATAATGCAGCGGTATATTACTGGTAATCTCATCAATCAGATATTCCAGCGCAGATGCTTCCTGTACCCTGGGGGTAAGATTTTTCCCTACTTTGGGATAGTACTGACTGTACCGTTCAAAAAGGGAACGCAGTTCCCGCAGACCGGCCTCCTCCTCATATTCCGCCAGTTTTGCACCCCTGGGTGCCTCTTCGATCCTGGCCAGCAGATACTCCGTCACCTCTTCCGAAAAAGCCAGAAGTTTTGCCCGGTTCCTGCCTTCCGCCAGCACCCGGATGATATCGTTGGGCAGCCTGGTGATCTGTCTGATGACCGCCACCGTACCCACCTCGTACATATCTTTGTATGCCGGATCTTCCGTATTTGGGTCTTGTTGTGTGACCACCAGCAGTTTCTGATCCGTACTCATGGCCTGTTCCACAGCCTGAATTGATTTTTTTCTGCTCAGGTCAAAATGTATGATCATATCCGGCAAAATGGTCATGCCACGAAGTGCGACTGCCGGAATCTCATATCTGTTTTCTTCTATGTTCATTCGTACTCCTTTACAGTAGCAGTTCAGACAAACTACCGAAACTGCCGCTTTTTTTGTAATACTCTCGATATCGGATTTATAATCTGTATGAGACATAAAGCGCCGCTAATCCTTAGCGGCGCTTTCTCTTCCGGTATTACTTCGCTTTTCTTGCCGGTTCCCGATGTACCACCAACGGCTCGCTTGTGCCCTCTATCACTTCCTTCGTGATCACACAAAGCTGTATCGTGTCATCGGATGGTATCTGGTACATGACATCCATCAATACATTTTCCATAATGGAACGCAGTCCTCTGGCGCCGGTCTTTCTTTCCAGTGCTTTTCTGGCGATCTCCACAATGGCATCATCCTCAAAGCGCAGCTCCACATTGTCAAAGGAAAACAGCCTCTGATACTGCTTTACCAATGCATTCCGGGGTTCTTTCAGAATCCGTATCAGTGCCTCTTCATCCAGGCCTTCCAGAGATACGTTGATCGGCACCCTGCCCACAAACTCAGGGATCAGCCCGAATTTTACCAGATCCTGCGGTGTCACTTCACCCAGGATCTCACCGATCTCTTTGGTGGTTCTTTTCCCCATCTTGGCATTGAAACCGATGATCTTGTGATTCAGCCTCTCTTCCACAATCTTGTCCAAACCATCGAAAGCGCCGCCGCATATAAACAGAATATTAGACGTATCAATCTGAATCAGCTCCTGATGGGGATGCTTCCTTCCGCCCTGAGGCGGTACACTGGCCACAGTACCCTCCACAATCTTCAGCAGAGCCTGCTGCACGCCCTCACCGGAGACGTCTCTTGTAATAGAAACATTCTCTCCTTTTTTGGTGATTTTATCTATTTCATCTATATAAATGATGCCGTACTGGGCGCGTTCCACATCATATTCCGCAGCCTGGATCAGCTTCAGCAGGATATTTTCCACATCCTCACCCACATAACCGGCCTCGGTCAGTGTGGTGGCATCCGCGATTGCAAACGGGACATTGATGATCTTGGCAAGTGTCTGCGCCAGATAAGTCTTACCGGAACCGGTAGGCCCCACCATAAGGATATTACTCTTTTGCAGTTCCACATCATTGAGATCCCGGGGAGCCAGCACGCGCTTGTAATGATTGTAAACCGCTACTGACAATACTTTCTTTGCCACTTCCTGACCGATCACATATTCATCCAGGAAATCCTTGATCTCCACCGGTTTCAGCAGATTGATCTCCATCCCGTCATCCACGGGACTTTCTTCGTACTCCTCCTCCATGATTTCCGCGCAGATATCCACACATTCATCACAAATATATACGCCTGCCGGCCCCGCAATCAGCTTTCTGACCTGTTCCTGTGCCTTATTGCAAAAAGAGCATCTTACTTTATCGTCAGAATTTTTAGTCATTGATCCTACTATCTCCTTACCTATTCTTTCGGCCGGAAGGTAAATACATTATCGATCAGGCCATACTCCTGTGCCTCCCGGGCACTCTTCCAGTTATCCCGCTCCGTATCCGCACAGATCACCTCATAAGACTGTCCTGTATTCTCCGCCAGCATCCTGTTCAGCTTTTCTTTTGTCTTCAGGATATGCCTGGCAGCGATCTCGATCTCTGTTGCCTGTCCCTTCGTACCACCCAGCGGCTGGTGGATCATGATCTCCGCATTGGGCAGCGCGCTTCTCTTACCCTTTGTGCCGCCTGCCAGCAGAAATGCACCCATGCTGGCCGCCATACCGATACAGATCGTGGCCACATCACACTTAATATACTGCATGGTATCATAGATAGCCAGTCCCGCCGTCACGCTGCCGCCCGGGCTGTTGATATAAAGCTGAATATCCTTCTCCGGGTCTTCCGCTTCCAGAAACAGCATCTGCGCCACAGTCAGGCTGGCCGTCACTTCGTTCACTTCTTCTCCCAGAAAAATGATTCTGTCTTTTAAAAGTCTTGAATAAATATCGTAGGAACGCTCGCCCCTGCTCGTCTGTTCAATGACATAAGGTACCAAACTCATTCTATATGCCTCCTTGCCGTTTTTAAGTTTATTCCCGGCAGCCGAAAAATATACCTAAACGCCCATATAATCAGATATACACTGCAAAACCTATGCTTCCTTTGCTTCGCTGACTACAAAGTCTGCCGCTTTGCTGACAGCCAGATCGTCCAGCATCTGCTGTTTCGCCTTTTCATGATCACCCAGCCGCTCTTTTACCTGATCTGCTTCCATATTATAGACTTCCGCCATTCTGGCGATCTCTTTCTCATAGTCCTCATCCGAAGCGGTAATGCCTTCTGCCGCTGCCACTGCCTCCAGCACCAGTCTGGACTGAATCCGTTTGAGTGCCTGCGGTTTCACCTGTTCCATCAGCTTCGCGGCATCCAGTCCCGTCACCTGGAAATACTGCTCCAGAGAAAGTCCCTGCATACGCAGTCTCTGCGCAAACTCATCCACGATCTGTCTCTGCTGCGTCTCCAGCATGGCATCCGGTATCTCCATATCCGCATCCGCGATAATGGCATCCACCACGGCCTCTTCTTTCGCTGCCTTTGCTTCCTGTTCTTTCTTCTCCGCTAATTTCTTTTTGATATCTTCCTTATATTCTGCCAGTGTATCATATTCGGATACTTCCGCAGCAAATTCATCATCCAGTTCCGGCAGTTCCTTTGTCTTCACTTCCCGGATCACAACCTTAAAGAGTGCCTCTTTCCCCTTTAACTCTTCCGCATGATAATCCTCGGGGAATGTTACTTTTACCTCTACCTCGTCATCCTTATTCTTGCCAATAAGCTGTTCTTCAAACCCGGGAATAAATGCACCGGAACCGATCGTCAGCGGATAGTTCTCACCTTTGCCGCCTTCAAATGCCTCACCGTCCACAAAACCTTCAAAATCTATGGTCGTAATATCGCCGTTTTCTACCGCACGCCCTTCCACTTCCACTGTTCTGGCATTGTTCTCCTGTTCTCTGGCGAGTTCCTTCCCGATCTCTTCTTCTGTCACTTCCACTGACTGTGCCTCTATTTTCACACCTTTGTATTTGCCCAGTCTGACTTCGGGTTTCAGAGCCACTTCCGCTGTAAAAATAAAAGGTTGTCCTGCCTCGAGCTGTGTCACAGCAATCTTGGGAGAGGAAACGATCTTTTCCTCACACTCTTCCAGCGCATTTTCATAAGCATCCGCAACCAGTTCGTTTGCCGCATCTTCATAAAATACTTCTTTGCCATACATTCTCTCGATGACATTGCGGGGCACTTTGCCTTTTCTGAATCCCGGAACACTGATCCTGTTTTTTGTTTTCTGATATACTTTCTGGATTGCTTTTTCCAGTTCCTCTGCGGGAACCTCAATCGTCAGACGTGCCATATTATGTTCCAGTTTTTCTACCTGTAAGCTCATGTTAGCTTCCTCCTTCATTTGCCACATTCTCTATGCGCTTCCTATGATATCTTAAAAATGGGACATTCTCCCATACTCACAGTCATTTTAGAATTATAGCATAAGGCTTTTAAAAGCGCAAGAATTCTTGAAAAAGTTACCATCATAATTCAATTTGTTCTGCTCATACTAAAACCAGATAAGCGCGGCAGGTACTTAGAACGAAGAAAATCTTCAGGATAAGTACAGCCAGGACTTATCTTGAAGAATAGACAGATAAAAACAAAAATCAATGGAGGTAAATGTATCATGGCAAGTTCAAACAGAAGCAATAGAACAGAAGTGCCTGAAGCAAAGGCCGCTATGGATCGTTTTAAAACAGAGGTAGCATCTGAACTGGGTATCAGCTTAAAGGAAGGCTACAACGGTGATCTGACTTCCAAAGAAGCCGGCAGCATCGGCGGAGAAATGGTCCGCAGAATGATCAAGCGTCAGGAAGAGCAGATGAAATAAGCAGGCCAAAAGCAGCAAAGGAGGGGCTGTGCGGGGAGATATTTCCCTGCACAGCCTCTTTTTTCGTCATTCTGCTGTTTTTTACTTGTGCATTTTTGTGGAAAAATACCTTTGATTTTTGTGTATTTTTTATGATATAATAAAATTGATTTTTATTTTACTTATCATACAAATGATACGTTTCCACAGGCCACACTGATGGCTGTTCGTTTGTGCGGTATCACCCAAAGCATTACCGCTCTCTCACTCATCAGTTCATTTTCCCGGACGCCCAGGCAGCCATATTAGCGCCACCATCAATAAAAGTGGGCGTTTAGAAGCTGTATACACATGCTGCAGCAAATACATGACCTGTGTATGGACAGCGCAGCAAATGCGCAGTTCTGAATTAAGAGTAAGACTTTACCAAAAAACATCACACAAAAAAGGAGGGATTGTCGTGTATGAAATCGGTGACTATGTAATCAAGGCAAATAATGGAGTCTGCCGGATTGATGATATCCTGCATCTGGATCTCCCGAATACGGACAAAAACAGACTCTATTACCTGCTGATACCTATTGACAACAAAAATGCAAAATTATATGTTCCCACAGATGCGCCGGAACATACACTCCGCAAAGCGCTGGATGAAGAACAGGCATGGGAAGTCATACGGACGATCCCTGAAGTGGAAGCTGCATGGATCACGAATGACAAGCTCCGTGAGCAGGCTTATAAAGAAGCCATTCACAGCTGCAATCCCACGGCGCTCATCAGTATTATCAAAAATCTTTATCTGCGCAGAAAGCAGCGCATCGAACAGGGAAAGAAAAGCACTGCCACCGATGAGCGGTATTTCAAGGCAGCGGAGGACAACCTGTATTCCGAATTGGCCTTTGCTCTCGGAAAAGAAAAAACCGAAATGCGCCAGCTTATCACCGATACCATCTCTCAGAATGGCGTCCCCGCGGATGTCGTGCTCTGAGATCAGACAGATACCTTATGCACACAGGACACAGCATCCTGTGAAACAGAAAACAGGAAGTTCATGATCATGCATAAATCCAGACATCGCCTCAATCTCAATATGCTGTTTTATGCCGCAGTTTTTCTCTCCATTCTTACCTTCGCCCTGCTGCAGCCATTCGGTGATCCGCCGGACGAGGTAAACCGCTATAAAGTGGCGCAGTTTATCTGTCATTATGGTAAACTGCCCACAGGAGAAGAATTTGAAGTTGCCATTGGCGGCTATGGGGGCTCTTATGCATTTCAGCCGATTCTGCCCTATATCATCCAGGGTATCCTGATGCGCTTTCTGGCACTGATTACCACACACAATCTGGCACTTCTTCTCTGTGCACGCATGGTAAATGTTTTCTTTGGCGTGATCATGGCAGTTTATGTGCGGAAATTATCAATCCTTCTATTTGACAACCGGCTGAGCAGCTGGCTTTTCTGTCTGCTTGTTATGTTCCTGCCCCAGAATCTGTTCCTCCATTCCTATGTGAACACCGACTCGATGGCATCCATGGCAGGCGCTATCATCCTCTATGCCTGCCTGTCCGGTCTCAAATCCGGCTGGCAGCGAAAGGACTGTATCACACTTGGCGCAGGCATTGTCTGCTGTACACTTTCCTATTATAATGCATATGGACTGATCGTCACTGCCATCCTGCTCTTTGCACTCTCCCATCTGAAAAGAACCAGGAAGCAAAAACTGGGATTCAGTCTGAAGCCATTCCTGCTCAAAGGCATGTTGATCTCCGTGATCGTAATTGCCGGGGCCGGCTGGTGGTTTCTGCGCAACTATCAGATTCATGACGGCGATTTTCTGGGACTGGCAGCCAGAAAGGCAAATGCCATCCGCACGGCCCTGCCCAAGTACAGTCCTGCCACAAAGACCACCCTCGCCGACAGTGGTGTCTCTCTGAAAGAAATGCTCTTTTCCATGGATTTCTTTTATTTTCTGTGGAATAGTTTTGTGGCCCGTTTCGGCCCGATGACTCTGCCCACCCTGCCGTTTTTGTATATCTGGTATTATCGCATATTCCGGTTCGGATGGCTGTTTACTCTGATACCGGGCCGGATGGCAGGCACATATGGTCCTCTGTCCGTCTCTTCCGGCAGAAGGGCTTCTTCCGGCGCAGTCAGATGGGGGCTTCCCGCCGTTGTATTCCATATTTCCATGCTGCTTTCCGTCCTGATTCCCATGGGTCTTTGCATTTACTATTCTTACACCAGTGATTATCAACCCCAGGGACGTTATATCATGCCCATGTTGCTTCCTTTTATGTATTATATAACCCTGGGCTTTCACAAATTCACCGCCCTGCTGGAACACTATATTCCGCTTGGCGGCCTGTACAAATGGTATCGGCCCGTGATTTGTGGCGGCCTGATGCTCTTCCTGACCGGTGCCCTCGCCCTCACGCTGGCAAATGTAGTCATACCACACTACCTGGGCGGCACCAATCTGTGGAACGGGGAATGGATTGCTTTTTAAACCTCTCTTTTCATGGAAACATTTACGGAAAATATAATATAGCTATTGACAAATATGGAAAAATCTTATAGAATAATATCGTTGTCATTGATGAGTGCAATGACAAATGTGCGCTTAGCTCAGCTGGATAGAGCGTTTGGCTACGGACCAAAAGGTCGGGGGTTCGAATCCTCTAGCGCACGGTAAACAAAAAGCAGGGAGTCTTAGACAAAAGGCTTGCTGCTTTTTTTATTTTTCCGGCCGGCAACAGACCCGGCAGCTGCCAGTGCCCGCCATCCGCCTGACAGCAAAAGATCCCCCATGCCCTGACTGACAAAATAAAACAGGAACCGGTTTCTCGTTCCACACAGTCCCTGTCTCTTTCTCTGTTTTCTTTTAATGCAGGCCGTCAGAGTTTTGCATCTACCAGCAGTCCTTTCAGTTCTTCGTCAATCAGTTCTCCTTCTTTTTGTACTTTACGAAGTTCCCTGTCTATGTCGACCGTTTCTGTCACGGTCTCATTCACCTCTTTGGCGGTATCCTCCTGCTGTCTGGCCGCTTCCGTCTTCGCAGCGTCGATCTGCTGTTCCAGTTCTTTCTTTTTGTCTCTGATCTCTTCCAGCTTCTCTTCCTGTTCTTCCTTTTTCTCTTTCTCCTCCTGCGCTTTTTCGATATTTTCCTGATACATATCCTCGATGTAACTCATGGACTCCTCTACGGCCACACCCATGACCTCTTTATGGCCATCTCTTACTATCTTTTTCTCTTCCACGGCAGCATTGGCCATGCTGTATCTCTCGCCCAGTTTCGACTGTTTGGCACCGCGGATATATGCGTTTTCACTGATAATGGAGCCTTCCGCCTCCTGCATCACACTCTGCTGTTCTTTGATATACTGCTCATAACCATCATACAGCTGCGGATCGTCCTCTCTGGAAAGTGTCTGCAGTTTTTCCTGCGCCTGCTCCGCATTTTCCTTGGCTTCTTTAAATACAGCCTGCGATTCCGCAATCCTGCCGCGACTCTCGTCCAGATTCTGTTCATATTTCTGGTCGCCCTCGAATTTATCCAGCAGTACCTTCACCGCCCGATCTCTGACTTCCTTTCGTTTCCGGTCAATGGCGGATTCCTGTTCCCCCTTCTTCATATCCCCGGCAAAAACCGAAAGTCTTCTGCCACCGGCGTGTTTCTGCCTCTCCTTGCCTTCCATAGCACCAAAGGAAATCGAAAAAACTCCGTTTTTTTCTCCTATTTTCATCTGCCTCTCCTCTCTGACTGACGTTACTCCGCTGCCGGCAAAACTGCGCCCCAAACAAGTCAATGGCGAAATAGATCTGTATCGTTTTCCATCATTGCTTACACAATTCTGCTGTGGTATATATCGTCATTTTTTTCTATGATGATTAGAGCATGTTGCGGTTTGTAAGCTGCTTTTGACCGCCGTTTTGCGATTTCCCGCTCACGGACACTGCAGGATCTCATCCAGATGAAACGAATAGATCAGCTTTTCCCTGACCGGCTTACCGGTAATTCGCATAAGGGCTTCCGCATAATAAGCAAGCTGCAACTGATAACGCGTTACCAGTTCCTGTCCCTGTTTCACTCTGTCCGTTTTGTAATCCAGCACCACCAGTTCTCCGTCCTCTTCCCAGTAGACATCTATGATCCCCTGTATGAGCACGGTTTCTTCGGATGGAAATTCCGGGTGTACCCGATCCGCTGCCAGTCCCAGCATAAAAGGCTGTTCTTTTCTCAAAAGGCCTGCTCTGGCTGCCGATGCCATCCTGGCCGCCGGTTCCGTCAGCAGAAAATCTACTATTTTCCTGCCGTCCACACAAGCCGTCTCCGTCTCGGTCATGGTCCCTGCCGCCGCAAACTCCCGCAGACTGCAGGCAACCAGCTCGGTCAAGTCTGCTCTCGTACTGTCAGCAGAAAGGACAGAAAAGTCAAACAGTTCCATCACCCTGTGGAAAGCGCTGCCCCTGGCTGCACCGGACAGTTTCTCCTCCTCACGGCAAAACCGAGGAATATAGGCTTCTTCCCCGGCGGAAAACAGATGGTTTGCCCCTTCCGACGCCTCCGTCATTTTTGCCTGTTTCAGTTCTGACACGGTTGTTTTCGTATAAAGGCCAGGCTGCAGGGGATAGTGATAGGCAAAGCGTTCGCCAAACATCGCCTGCCAGTCAGGGCGATAGTCTTCCTTCTCATATTCCAAAAGGCGCTGCTGTCGCCAGGTATCCTCCACCATCGCGCCAATGCCATCTGCCTTGATCTCTTCCGGTCGTATCACACGCACACCGTTCCAGGCCGGAAGCAGGAAATCCAGCAGACTCCCTGCTGTGGACAGCGTCAGATAAGAAATACCGCCTTCAGCCGCTTCCCAGCCATTTTCCCCGGGGGTCATTCCCAAAGCTGACAGCCTCTTCTCCGGCTCCGCGATGCATCCGGTCAGGATCAGCTTCTCCCTGGCACGGGTCATGGCCACATAGAGGATACGCAATTCTTCTCCCAGATTATCCAGGTGCAGTTTTCTGGCCAGGACATTGCGCCGCAGTGTCGTACGGCGATAACGTTTTTCCAGATTCACATACTCGCCGCCCAGTCCCAGATCCACATCCATCAGCAGGCTTTTTGCCTGATCCTGTATATGGAACCGCTTTGCCAGACCACCAACGATGCAGACGGGAAATTCCAGCCCTTTGCTCTTATGTATGCTCATGATCCGCACCACGTCTGCATGTTCGTCTACCGTCCCGGCCTCTCCATAGTCCACTTCGTACTTTTCCAGCTGCTCCATATAACGGATAAAGGCAAACAGCCCATGACTGCCCGTCTGTTCAAATGCAGCCGCCCGCAGAAGGAGCATTTCCAGATTGGCCCTGCGGGTATCCCCTTCAGGAAAAGCGGTCATATACTGCATATATCCTGTCTCCGCCAGAATCTCCCGCAGAAGCTGTTTCACCGGTTCATACACGGTCTTTGCCCGGTATCTGGCAATCAGTTCCAACATCTGCTCTGCTTTGCGGGCAAGCCCTTGTGGCATAGCAGCCTGCTCCGCTGCCTCTGTCTGTTCTTCCTTCATCGCCGGTTCCCGGCACAGGGCCGCTACTTCCTGCAGCGCTTCATACAAAGACACTGCTTCTCTGCCTGCCTTCAGCCAGGCGATATCACTGTCCGTAAACCCGCCGATCAGAGAACACATAACACCAAACAAGGGAATATCCTGCAGGGGATTATCCAGAATACGCAGAAAATGAAGCATGGTTCTGATCTCCTGCGAAGAAAAATAACCGGTGGAGGAAGCCGTATGGGCAGGAATCCCATAGCGTTTGAGCACTTCGGGCAAGGCCTCATCAAACCCCGTACTGCTGCGCAGCAAGATAGCGATATCTCCATAACGGACAGGACGCATGCCGCCATTTTCTTCATCCAGCACCTGGTGACTTCCTTTCAGACGGCGGATACGTTCTGCAATCAGCACCGCCTCCTGCTCTGCTTTAGATGCCTGATCCTCTTCATCCCTGGCCAGAAGGAGCAGCTCCGCCTCCGCCCTGTCATATGCGGGATAACATGCCCCCGGATAGAGGGCCGCTTCTTCATCATACGGAATCCCACCCAGGTCGCGTCCCATGACTCTGGAGAATATATGATTGACCACATCAGTCACTTCCCGGCGGCTGCGGAAATTCTGATGCAGGCTGATCTTGCGCTCCCTGCCGTCCACAGTATAACGCTGCATCTTTTCCATAAAGATTTCCGGCCTCGCCAGTCGGAATTTATAAATACTCTGTTTTACATCTCCTACCATAAAGCGGTTATATCTTCCTTCGTCCTCACCGGAAATGCTCTGCAGCAAAAGTTCCTGCACCAGATTACTGTCCTGGTACTCGTCAATCATAATTTCATGAAAAAAGTTTCGGTACTCTTTAGCCGTCTTTGTCGGCCTGTATCCATCTGTTGTCTCTTCAAGCATGATCTGCAGCGCATAATGCTCAATATCGCCAAAATCCACCACATTCTTTTTCTGCTTTTCCTGTGTAAGCCGCTCCCCGAACTCCAGCGTCAGTTCCACGAGTTTGCTCATTATGATCCCGCTCTCCCGCATATCAGACATTGCCTCTTCCAGAGACAGGAAAAAATATCGGCTTCCCGCCTTGTCCAGTGCCTCTTTCACCCGCACACGCATCCCTTTTACCAGTTCCCGCTTTTCCGGCGAGACATTGGCATCCTTTTTGGAAGGCAGCCGGCCAAAAGATATCCCGGCAAAACATTGCTCATATGCGGCAAAGCAGTCTGCTCCCATACAGGCCCCCAGCATATCCCGCTCTGCTTCCAGAACCGGTATATACATATAGGGGCCATCCGCTTCCCCGCAGACCGACAGCGCTTCTTCCAGATGCTGTATACAGGCAGTCAGCAGCTTCTTCAGATCCGCGACGACAAAAGACTGCCAGTCACTGTCCTCTCCGCTGCCCTCCGCTTGCGGTACATAATTCAGCGCCGCCTCCCGCAGCCACCGCTCCGGAAAAGGATGACTGCGGGAAAAATCATACAGCCGCTGCATATGTTCTGTCAGCGCTTTTTCATCGCCTTTGGGACTGAATGTTTCCACACAACGCAGAAAAACTTCATCCCCCTGCGCAAAATATGCCTCTGTCAAGGCAGCCATCACATCTCCCCGCAGTAGTTTCAGTTCCCCTTCGTCTGCCACGCGAAACCCGGGATCCAGACCGATATCATTGAAGTTATTGCGTATCACAAACAGACAGAAACTGTCTATGGTGGTAATCTTGGCGTTGTGCAGTAAGGTAAGCTGCCGCTGCAGGTGTTCATTATCCGGCTCTTCTTCCAGCCGCCGGCCGAGCGCGTCACTGATCCGCTCCCGCATCTGGGCCGCCGCCGCATTGGTAAAGGTGACGATCAAAAGACGGTCAATATCTACCGGCTGTGCGCCTTCACTGACCATCTTCACAATCCGTTCCACCAACACCGCGGTCTTCCCACTGCCGGCAGCGGCAGAAACAAGCAGGTTACACCCTCTGCTGTCGATGACCTGCTGCTGCTGCTGCGTATACGAAACCCCCATTCTCTCATGTCTCCTTTCTATTTTCCGCGAGCAACAAGCCAGGTGGGCATCTCTGCATGCACATCTGGCGACTCCCGCAGACAGAAAAAAACGCCATGCCTCATTCTGCGCACAGCGTTTTTCTTCTGTCCCTGCGGCGCTTCAGACAGGTATGCGCATTTGCTGCGCCGCCTCTTTGTCTTTTGCCGTCACAACTCTCTGCCTTTATCTGCCTGCCACACACTTGCGGACCATATCTACCGGAATCATAGTAAAACCGAGGATGAACACCACCGCCCAGCCTGCGATGCCAAATGGCACACAACTGAACATATTCCCGATCCATGTAAAGACGGAAAGCGGAATCAGCGGTGCGTTGACAATAGCCGCCTGCACCAGTACAATCGTCAGCAGTACCTTCAAAAAGCCTGTATTTTCATCCAGTCCTTTCAGGATACCAAATCTGTCATCCCTCACATTAAAACCGTTAAACAACGCACTGACAATAAACAGTACAAAATAACCTGTCATATGCTGCGCTTCGTTCGCAAACAGACTTTTGAAAAAGGGATGTTTCAGATATACGAAGCTGATCACCGTCAGCCAGATACCCATCGTCAGGATCTGAGCCATCATCTTTTTGCTGACAATACTCTCATCCCTCCTTCTGGGCTTCTCCCTCATATACTCAGCCAGCGCCGGCTCATTGCCAAGCATAATGGCACCCAGACCATCCATCACCAGATTGACAAACAGAAGATGGGTCACTTTCAGCGGCTCTTCCACGCCAAAGAACGGCGCTATCGCACTGACCACCACGGCTGCCACATTGATGACAAGCTGAAATTTGCAGAATTTCAGAATATTATGATAAATGGTTCTGCCATACCAGATGGCATCTTTAATGGATTTGAAGTTATCATCCAGGATGACGATCTTGCCCGCTTCTTTGGCAGCCTCGGTACCGCTGCCCATGGCAAATCCCACATCAGCCCGCTTCAGTGCCGGAGAGTCATTCACACCATCCCCAGTCATACCCACCACCAGATTCATTTCCTGGCACAGTCTGACCATACGGGATTTATCCGTGGGCAGTGCTCTCGCGATCACCCGGATACTGGGAATGATCTGTTTCACTTCTTCGTCGCTCATGGCATTTAAGTCAGCAGAAGTCAGTGCTCTGTCCGCATCATCCCGGATCAGCCCTGCATCTTTGGCAATCGAAACAGCCGTTTCCAGACGGTCGCCGGTAATCATCACGACCTGAATCCCCGCATCCTGTACTTCGCGAATGGCGTCTCTTGCCTCCGGACGCACATCATCCCGAATCGCCGCCAGGCCGATCAGCACCACATCGTCGTTGATCTGATCGGCTGTCAGTCCTTTCCGGGAATAGCCAAAAGCCAGGACGCGCATCGCTCTGGATGCCAGTTCATTGATCTTGCCATTGAGTACATCAAGATTCAGGCTGACTTCATTGCCTTCCTGGTCCAGCGCTTTTGTCGCTTTTGCAAGCAGTCGCTCCGGTGCCCCTTTATAAAAAGTCATTCCCATGCTGTCAATTCTGGCCTGGCTGAATTTATTGGCAGAATTAAATCCCTGGGAGGCACTGACCGTCCGCTCACTGTCCGCCGCCAGTGCCAGATATGCTTCTTCCCCCAGAAATTTCATCAGCGCCTGATCGGTGGCATTGCCACCGATCACCCTGTGACTGTTGTCAAAGAGAGAGGCTGTATTTTTACCGATTGCCAGATCCAGCAGTTCCTTAATATGAGCATGGTTTTTCAGTTCCGGCAGCTGGATTGTCTCGGCGCCGGCTGTAAAAAACTCCACGACTTCCAGCATCCCCTTGGTGATGGTCCCTGTTTTGTCGCTGAAGAGAATATTCAGAGAACCGGCTGTCTCAATGCCTTCCGCCTTACGCACCAGCACATTGTGATCCAGCATTTTACTGGTATTTTGCATCAGCACCAGCGAAATCATCAGCGGCAGACCTTCCGGCACAGCGCATACGATAATCACAATCGCCAGAGAAACCGCTTCCACCACATCCTTGATAATCTGGCTCCATCCCAGCGCCAGATAGCCGTCCACTCCGCCGGCACGCATGATAAAAAAGACAAGGTAGAGGATGGCAATGACCACGGCCCCGACATAGCCAAAGGTGGATATCTGACCCGCCAGCCTGGACAGTTTCACTTTCAGGGGCGAGTCCGGTTCCTCTTCCTGCATCTCTTCGGCCATCTTACCCATCATCGTGGCAAGACCCACCTTACGGACATCCAGCACGCCCTCTCCGTCAAAGATCACCGCGCCCCTGAAAAGGGAATGTCTGTCCACAAAGGTATCGCCGGTGATATTGTCCGGCAGTTCCACCTGCCCCTGCGCGGCAAATTTCTTACATTCTTCCGCCTCACCGTTGAGGGCGGAATTATCCACCCGCAGATCACCGTCCACCAAAATACCGTCCGCCGGGATTTTGTCACCGGACTGGAGCAGGATTCGGTCACCTACCACCACATCATCCACTTCGATCACCGTGATCTGACCGTTTCTGTATGCCTTGCAGGTATCTTTCTTCGTACTGTCCTTTAACTGCCGGTACTTGGTATCGCTGGCCACACTGGTTTTTGCCGAAACAAAAGCCACAATCAGCACTGCCACAATGGTTCCCACCGGCTCGTAGATCTCCGCATACCCTACAAAAAACATACCTATCATAATCGCTGCGATCACAAGCAGGATCTTGATCATAGGATCACCGAATGTCTCTTTGAACGCCTCCAGAAAAGTCGTTGGTTCCGATTCCGGTATGGCATTGGAACCATATTTTTCCCGGGAGGCAAGTACCTCCTGCTCACTCAGTCCACTTAATTTCATATGCACTCCTCCACACACTCTTTCCAGTAAAAGTGTCAGTCTGTTTTTTAAATATATCTTCTCGTCAGTTCTCCCAGGCCGGGGTCATTTGTCCCCTGCCCGATGGCATTGAACTTCCATTCGCCGCCATGGCGATAGATTTCACCAAAGATCATAGCCGTCATGCCGGAGTAGTTTTCACTCAGATTATACTTGCACATCTCCGTATTGTTAGCCGCATTGACCAGACGGATAAAAGCGTTCTCGATCAGACCAAAATGCTGTTTGCGCTGCAGCGCCTGATAAATAGTAACGACAATAACGATTCTGTCATACTGATTGGGCACACGTGAGAGGTCTACGACGATCTGCTCGTCATCCCCTTCTCCTGCACCGGTCAGATTATCGCCCATATGCATCACCGTACCTGTCATATGATTCAGGTTTCCGTAATAAACAACATCCCTGTTATCCACCAATTTGCCGTTCACCAGCAGAATTGCCGACGCATCACAGTCGATGGGCTGCGGCTTGGGCGCAAAGAGTCCCTTTTTCTGCTTTACTTCATCCCAGCCAAGGCCCACGACCACTCTGGAAAGCCCTGCCGCTTCCTTGGTCAGGCTGACCTTTTGTCCTTTTTGTAAACTGATTGACATCTTATTTATCCTCCGCTTTATCGTTCCGCAACAGACCTCCCGTAATCCACTCTATGTTCCGCTTGGTCTGTTGCTGTTTTATAGTTCCGTGGTATATTATGTTTTTATGTTTATTCCACTTCGACGCCATAGCTGGCGCAAAGGGCTGCGAGGCCGCCCTGGTAGCCATTGCCGATGGCGTTGAATTTCCATTCACCGCCGTTTTTATACAGTTCGCCAAATACGACCGCTGTCTCGATGGAAAAATCTTCACCCAGATCATAGCGGAGGAGTTCTTCGCCGTTGTCTTCATTATAAATACGGATAAAGGCATTGTTCACCTGTCCGAAATTCTGGCGTCTCTGCTCTGCCTCATAGACGGTGACAGTAAAAGCGATCTTGGTTACATTGGCAGGCACTTTGGAAAGATCCACTCTGATCTGTTCGTCGTCGCCCTCACCGGCTCCTGTCAGATTATCGCCCATATGGGACACACTTCCTGACGCATGGCTGAGTGCCCCGTAGTATACAAAGTCGCCGGAGCCCGAAACTTTGCCGCTCTCTGTCAGCAGAAACGCTGCCGCATCCAGGTCAAAATCGCCGCCCGTATCAAACTGGTTCACATCCCAGCCAAGGCCCACGACTACATGTTTCAGTCCCGGATTCCCTTTGGTCAGGCTGACTTTCTGTCCTTTTTGTAAACTTACCGGCATTTTATTTTCCCCCTTTTATGCTACCTCTATTCCATAATGCGCACACAAAGCTGCCAGGCCGCCCTGGAAACCGCTTCCGATGGCATTGAATTTCCATGCACCGTTATTTCTGTATAATTCGCCTACTACGACTGCAGTCTCAATGGAAAAATCCTCTCCCAGGTCATAACGGATCAATTCCTGTCCGGTTACTTCGTCCACAATTCGGATAAAGGCGTTGGATACCTGTCCGAAGTTCTGGCGTCTCACATCCGCATCATAGATCGTCACCGTAAAGGCAATCTTGGCTATGTTGGCAGGGATCTTTGACAAATCCACTTCGATCTGCTCATCATCTCCCTCGCCTTCGCCGGTCAGGTTGTCACCCATGTGCTTTACCGAGCCGCTGGTGTGCTCCAGAGTCCCATAAAAGATAAATTCCTTTTCTGTCGGGCATTTACCATTCTCACCCAACATAAAAGCTGCGGCATCCAGGTCAAAATCCGCCCCGGAATCATACTGATTCACATCCCAGCCAAGGCCGACCATGATCTTTTTCAGTCCCGGATTTCCCTTTGTCAGATCCACTTTCTGTCCCTTTGTCAAATTAATTGGCATACTCTTTTCCTCCTTATTATTAGTTCCGTAACCGCCCTCCGGCTCCTCTTTCACCGGATAGGTTCACGGCTGTTCCTCATCCGTTAACCTATCCAGGAGCCTACGGGCGTTTACTGTTTTTTATTATTATTAGTTCCGTAACCGCCCTTCTGGCTCCTCTTTCACCGGATAGGTTCACGGCTGTTCCTCATCCGTTAACCTATCCAGGAGCCTTACGGGCGTTTACTGTTTTTTATTATGATTTATTTTATTTGATAGCGCTGGTTAAATTCTGCCTTGATGGTCTCCAGTCTCCTCTGGTCGTCCACGCGTTTCTTTCTGGCATTTTCCTGGATTTGTTTTGTCTCGTCGATGCCATTGCAGATGGTGCGCCAGGTTGTCTCCAGTGTTTCGATCTGGATGGAACTGCCGGAAGCCATGCGGGCTGTCATCTTGGACTGTTCGACGGTATTGCGAGCGTTTTTGACCAGCATCTCATTGGTGCGTTGATCCAGTGCTTCCATGGCCTCGGCCTGGATGCGCTGGCGCTTAAGCATTACCGCCTGCGCAAGTGCCTGTTTGAACACGGGCAGGGTAATGATAAAGGCGGAATTGATCTTGCGCACAAGATTCATATTGCTGAATTCCATAGTCTTAATCATCGGGATGGACTGCATAGCCACATTTTCTGCCATACGCAGGTCCTGCGTGCGCTGCTCCAGCATCATCAGCGCCTGTTGGAGTGACTGAACCTCAAACTGAATCGAATTGTCCCCTGTCTGTTCCATATCCCTTTGCCTCTGGGCGATATAGTTTTCAATCTCCTGACAGCCCTGCTCTCCGGCCAGAATATACTTTACAAGCTGATGATAGTATTCCACATTGGCTTCAAACATCTGATCCAGTTTTCGATTGGCCTGTTTGATCTCAGACTCATATTGTCTGAGCTGAACATATATCTTGTCCACTTCCTGCCCCATACTGTGATATTTCGCCAGTATCTTGTCAAGCTGTCTGCGAAGGCCGCCGAAAAATTTGTCAAAGAGTCCGGGATTATCTTTGATCTCTTCTATGTCAAACTTTTTCATAATGCCGGCCAGTGTATTGAGCATGGCGCTGGAATCATCCAGTTGTGACAGATTCATGCTGCCCAGTACCACATCCGAAGCCTTGGAAATCTCTTCGGCGGCTTCCGCACCGAAAGAGACGATCGTCTCCATATTGTCGATCTCAATGGTGCTCACAAGGGCATCCACCTCCTGAGAACCCACCAGACTGGTATTCAGTGCCTGCCTGTCCGCAACAATATCATAGCTTTGTACCACTTCCAGTTCCTGTTTTTCCTCCGGTATGACACCTCCCATGGGGCTGTCCGCCGTAAGCTGCCTTGTCCTGCCAAAATCCAATCCCATCTGCACTCTCCTCTCATCACATGCCGGCTCTCACGCAATCGTCAGGCCCGGCTACCCTCTTTTAAACACCCTGTCCTTCCAGGAACGACGAGCCTGAACAGAACCACTGTCAAATCCGGGAATCCCCAGATCGTACACGAATTCACCGATCCGGTGTTCCTCCAAAAGCTGACCGTTAAAATATTTCTCCACACACTGATATCCGGTCGGAATGAAAAAGACCACATCAAACCCGGCCAGATTCAAAAAAGCCGTCAGTATACTGTCCTCCAGAGGAATTATGGTATCTGTTGTATGAATATAGATCATCTTCGGATTTTTCTTTGTAAAATCAAACCGCTGAAAAAGCCGTACCATATTCTTGCTGAGGTTTAGTATGGTGGCAATGATCGTATATTCCGTGCCATTCTCATAAGTCCCCCGAATCAGCCGCCGATCCAGAAGCATCTGCAGTTTATCCAGAATGTGTTCCTGTATTTCTTCCCGCAACATTCCATAGGCGTAATCCGGATGGCTCTTGATCTTGCTGCGCAGCAGCCTGCCATTCTTCAGAAACTGCGTCACGCTGGCTCTGATGGGATTCGGCTCCTGCTGCCGCAGAAAGGGTGTCCCGCGAACCAGCAGAGCATCCGGTGACAAGAGACGGTCTATCCCCGACCAGTACTCTTTCACTGCCCCGTTTCTGACCCCTGATACTTTGGCAAAGATAACCGGTATGGTCACTGTATCATCCGTTACGGCAAACCCCGGTCTGTATCTGGCCTCTTCCTTCCACAAGATCTCAATCTCTTCATAAATTGACTGCAAGGTAAGAGAAACGGCCTTCTGATACTGCTGATCACGGAATATACTGCTGCCATCATACAATGTACTGTCCAGTTCCCGCTCGGCATGATAAGCCGCCGTCGCCATGGGTGTCTGGAAATCCCGGCCGGGAAATCCTTTCAGTTCCATAGAGTTGTCATATCGCAGTTCATACAGGGTATCGGCCTGCAGGCAGCATTGCCGCCTGAGATCCGGTGCCAGTATCAGCACATCTACCGGCAGCCTGCCAAGAAAACGGAAAAAAAATGCCTCATTTTCATTCCTGCAGCCGCCCAGATAAATAAAACAGCCTACCTGCGGCGCCTTCCATCCCTGAAACAGCTGCCCCTGATATCGTTTCAGCCAGCACAAAAGCTGCACGGCGCGGCTGGTCAGTCTGTTCAGATTGCCGCCTGTCCGCTCCGCCTCCTCCGTTGCCGCTTCCATAAACGCATGGCGCATGATCTTTTGCAGTTCTGCGCTCCCGGCATTGATAAGATTGGCGGAAAGTTCCCCGATCAGCCGCTCTTTGCTCTCGCATGGTTTTCTTCTGATCTGACTGATCTCTTCATTAGACGGCGGTATGAGCCCGTTTTCCACTATGACGACTTTTCTCCCGCCCTGTTCCAGTTCTTCCCGGAAGCGGTACAGTTCCTCCTGATAAGTCAGCCTGTCAGCCACGCCTGTCATACGCAGAAAACAGTTATAATAAAACCGCCCATCCTCTCCCCGGCGCGGTATAGGGGTCAAGATATCCGCCAGCCCCGTTCCCTGTATCCAGGCATTGGTACACGCTCTTAGTGCCGGTGGCGCCCCGCAGATCCGTTCCCTGTCTTTCTGCGCCTCTGCTTCCTTCCTCAGCCATGCAATGGAAAACCCGGCCGGAAAGGCACCCATCCCCGGCAGTTCCAGACTGCTGCACATAACGGAGGCCGGATCTGTCCTGCGGTATCCCTCTTCCCCCTGCTGCGGCAGCAATACCACATCACATCCGGCACCGGAAAGGATACGGAGCATCCGCAGTTCATATTTACCCGCCTGCCCTTCATACAGGATACCCGGTATCTCCTCCTGACCCAGATGACTGACAATGCGTTCAAACCGGTAATAGAGCCAGCACATAAATTTGATATATGCATTTTTGAGCATATGATCGTTTTTGCCCTCCTGACGCATCTGCGCCAGAATCGCATATAACGCTCCGGCAGTCTGCTCCCGCTGATATGCATTGATACGCGGAAGCCACTTTCTGAGACTCATGCTGATAAATGCCTCATCCATCCGAAAATCCAGCCCCATCACTTCTTCGTAATAGCCAAGGCTTCGTTCATCCGGATTGGGTATTCTGCCTTCAATGACCACGCCCGTCCTGACCGCCGCCTCATAATACCGTTTCAGAAACTGCCCCACGCTCTCATTGTATCCGCAGATTCTGTAAAAATACACACCGCTGCCCGGCCGTTGACTACGTTTTAAGAAATAATCATTCAATTCACCAAGTGTCTGTTGCACAAACATAGATCCGGCCCTCAATAACGGTTCATTTTGCCCTTGTGCATGATATAGCCAAGCCATGCGCCCACAAGTCCGCCCAGGATATGCGTCAGGTTGGCAATATTATTGCGTTCAAACAGCCCCTCAAATATCTGACCACCGATATACAAAAGGGCCACCAGAATAAAGGTCAGAGGTATCTCCCCTTCCCTTATGCTGGTAAGAGAAGACAGCATGATAAAGGCAAATGCCACACCACTGGCTCCCAGAAGTGCCGTCCGCGGGAAAAATATCATATGAACCATGCCTGTCACCAGCGCAGTGGCCAGTATGATAAAGAGAATATTAAGGGAACCGTACTTCTCCTCCAGAAGCGGTCCCACCACCAGGATCAGCATGATATTCCCCAGAAAATGCTCCATGCCCGCATGTCCAAGCACATGAAAAAACAGCCGCAGATACGTGAGCGGACTTAAGAGCGAGGCCCGGTACACACTGAAAAAATGTGTGTTGGAATACCCTTTTGTGATATAGTTCATCAGCAGAGCGACAAGACACAGCCCGGTAAATCCCAAAATAACAGGGGAATTAAAAGAGACTTGCAGTTTCTGCCTGTTTCCGTATTCTTTCATAATAAATCAGAACTCCATTCCATCTGCGCAGAGTACCAAAAAGTGCCGGCTCTCTGCTGTCTGTTTCAGGTTTCAGCGAAAACCTCTTGTAAAAGTGTCAATAAACTCGTATCCGACAGCAAGGTTGATATTCTGGCCATCGTCAAAGCCTGCGGTGCTGACACCGATCACTTCGCCGTACATATTAAGGACGGCGCCGCCGGAACTGCCGCTGGATATGGGCGCAGTGAACTGTATCATATCAATGTCCCTGATCTTACGAAAACCGGCAATGATGCCATCAGATACAGAATTAAACAGCCCAAGGGGACTGCCGATAGCCACCACCTTCTGCCCTCTTACCAGCGGCCTGCTGCCGCGGTAAATAGGCAGGGGCTGCAACTGTCTGTTAATGCGGATCACGGCCAGATCCAGCACCTGGTTATACTTGATGATTTCATCCGTTTTATAAACCGCCTGGTCATTTTCTATTCTGACAGAGTAAAACCGCCCGCCGCTTGCCACATGATGATTTGTCAGTATGTACCCGCCCTGTCCGATCATAATGCCAGAGCCTGTCCCGACCACTTCTCCTCCGTCGTTGTGCAGTGCTATCATGACTACGGAAGAGGCTTTCAGCGCCAGTTCTTCAAAAGTGAGTTCCCTGCCGCCGGCGGCACCGGTATCCGGTATGCTCTGCGGCGGCGCCCCCTTTCTTTCCCCGCAGGGGACGACGGCGGCACATCCCGCCTGGCCTGATGAGGACGAACGCCGGCCGGGTCTGGCCGGTATTGTCACTCGTATGGGCCTGTTTGTCTCTGCCGGGCCGGCGACAGGCGACAGATACTTATTTTTGTCATAGCCTGCCAGCGGCACCGCCTTTTTCTCTCCCAGCATAAGCGCCCCGGAAAGCTGCAGCCTGTCCAGCTTTTCGTCAATATCTCTTTCATTTTGCAGCAGCAGTACATCAATCCCCAGCAATGTCAGAAAATAGCAAAACAGATATTCCTGCTCTTTTATGACCCCCTGCGCTGCAAATTTCATACACTGCCCCGGCGTCCACTGCCGCAGATGCTCTCCTGCCAGAGTATCCGCCCAGTACAGCAGTTTACTTACAAAATTCCGTTCCATGGAACTGCTGACGCCCACATTGCTGCGCCGGTGCAGATCCACGACCTTTTGGCAGGCCGTGCTCACCAGTTCTCCCAGCCCCGACGCTTCTCCCAGCGCCCTGGTATGCAGGATTTTCCTGCCGCCGCTGTCCCACGCATCATAACAGCCCGTATAAATCTGTATTTCTTCCATGGGAATACTTCTGGGAAACGCCCCTGCCCGGTTATAGATCACCTGGCCCGCTGCCATACGCCCTGTCAGTTCCCGCTCCATCTCCGTGACTTCTCTGACAAAATTTTCACTGACACCCACTGCCCGGATAAAATAGACATCCTGCCGGTTTCCGTTTATCCCACCCCTGATATGGGCAAATTCCGCCAGGGAAGAAAGCCCCATGACATTATATCTCTTTTCCGTATACTGATACCCCATATGACATCACCCCTCGGCCTGCAGCCCCACGCCATACAGCCTCTGTCAAAACGGCAAAACCCTCGCCTCCGTCCGCAACAGTTGCTGCCGCGACCGCAGCATAATAATCTAATATTACCACAAAAGTATGGGATATGCCATTGTTTTGTCTGCTATTTTACACAACCGCATCACATCCCCAACAAATTATACATGTAATATGACAGAAGCTGAAAAAGTCTGTGATACAAGCGCATCCGCCCATAGATTTTGACATTTTACCGAAACTGCCCTATAATGTCTTTCTGATAAGTCAGCCAAAACTCCCGCAGAGCCAATCACTCTGCCGCAGGCAACTCTGGCGCTATCGTTTATCCGTAGAAACCACTACAGGCGGTCATAATACATAAAACAGGAGAAAACTGCCATGAAAGATGCTCTCTCATATTATAATGTGGGACCTTTGCTCTACTGTCCTGCCAACAACCCCACCATCGTACATTCCCTGCCCGAAAACCGGTTCGGCACCCATTTTTCCATGGCACTGTGTCTGGAAGATACGATCAATGACGACTGTGTGGCCGAAGCAGAGGATCAACTGATCCGGAATCTGCAGACCCTCTACCGGCTTCATGACACATCCGCCTTCTTTCTGCCTGACCTCTTTATCCGTGTCAGAAACCCGAAGCAGATAACCGATCTTACCAGGCGGCTGGGCGAGGCACAGACACTGGTAAAAGGCTTTATCCTGCCTAAATTTTCGCCGGAAGTGGCAGACCGCTATCTCACGGCAGTCATCACAGTCAATGAAACCTGTCACTGTCAAAAATATATCATGCCCATCCTGGAAAGCCCCGCCCTCCTCCATCCGCTGCGCCGGGCTGGCATCCTCTGTGCGCTGAAAGACAAGCTGGATGCGGTATCCCCGCTGGTACTGAATATACGGGTGGGCGGCAACGACCTGTGCAATGTACTGGGCTTTCGCCGAAGCAGCAGCCAGTCCATTCACAGCATCCACACCGTCGCGCAGGTTTTTTCAGATATCATCGCCATATACGGCCCTGACTATGTGATTTCCGGCCCGGTATGGGAATACTATGGCGGCAGCGGCTGGGACAGCGGACTGCGCCGCGAGTTACAGGAAGACCGTTTGTGCGGCTTCATCGGCAAGACCGTGATCCATCCCCGGCAGATTCCCCTGGTCAATGCGGCTTACCGTGTCACCTCCGCTGATCTGGCAGATGCCCGCGCCATTTTAGGATGGGATGCTTCTGATCCTTCCTTTGTCAGAGGCAGCGCGGCAGGCGAACGGATGAACGAGAAAAAGACCCATTATAACTGGGCCCTGCGCACGCTTATGCTCTCCCGCGCTTATGGGGTTTCTGACAGTTAACTCACACATCTGTCATCGTTTTGATCAGCCCGCAGGCTCTGTAGTGTCTGAGCGGATAAGAGATCATCTCCACCCCCTTTTCCCCGGCCAGCCTGCGGATATGGGCAAGCGCCTGATCTGCTTCCCCTCCGTCCCGGATCAGGATCTTCCAGGGCACCCGCCGCAGGAGCACCCTCGTCGTCTCCCCGATTCCCGGTTTCACAAGATTGATATCGGCGATGGAAAAATGCGCCGCTATCTCTTTCACTTCTTCTGCCCCGGTATCACCTGCCAAAAAGCGTACAGTGTCCTCTTTCCCTTCTTTGCCGGCACCCGTTTGCGTATACTTTCCGGTATCCGGGAACGCTTTCTCTATGGCCTCAATAAAAGCATAGGACAGATCCGACTCTGCCAGTTCTCCATAATAGACAGCTCCATGAAAATCTGTCGGACCGATAATATCATCCCGCAGAAAGGTCCGACTGATCAGTCCGGAAACGGTACTGTTCAAACAGGAACTGGGAATCAGAATATCCTCCCGGGTTCCGTACAGCGCCGTCATCCCCGCCGGGTCTGCCGCCACTGCCAGCTGCGGCGATACGCCCGGATATGCCTTCACACACCGTTCCAGCTCGCCCAGTATTGCCCCCTTGCCGATCCAGCCGTCCACAAACAGCACCGTTTCCGCGCGGTGTCTGTCCAGAATATAGGTCATGGCATTATGATCTATGCATTTCCCACGGATAATGGAAATGGCATAATGGGGAATCCGGCGTCGGCAACGCCTCTCCAGATAATGCTTCAGCAAAATGCCGATCGGAATCCCGGCTCTGGCCAGGGAAACCACTGTCACATCTTCTCCCCTGGATGCCAGAATCCGTTCTCCCATAGATACCACCGCATGAGCCGTGGCAGCTGCATAATGACGCAGCGCTTCCTGATATGCCTCCATATACGCTCTGCTGGGCACATATTCTATCGGCAACATCTCACAATAATGTCGCCCCGCCTGGATCAGCCGTTCCCGCTGCGCCGCTGGCTGTGGCTCTACCAGCCCGGTGATATCTTTCAGCAGAAGTGTCACATCTTCCGCTCTGTATGAACTCCTCATCCGTGCCACCTCACCAGCGTGATCTGCTCTGCACCGGCCTGCGCAAGGACACAGGTCAGGGAAGAAAGCCCGGCCTTTGTTATCTCAGGCGCATCACAGACAATCACCGCTTCCTCACAGGCACCAGGATCATAGACAAACGTCCGCCGCCCCGTCTCATACAGACTGCATAGTTCATACCGGACATGCAAGGGATATTCCGGTTCCGGGCTGACCGCAATCGGGCTTCTGGTTGTCGCATGGAACCTGACCAGACAGCCCATGGCTTCCATCTGCTGCGCCAGGATAAGACCGGGATACATAAATTCCTCTGTTCCCATTACCAGATATCGCTTATGGCTCTGCGGCGCAAGTGCAGATAAGACCTGGCGACTCATCTCTTCACATGCATGCCGGTACTGCTCCCCTTGCTGAAGCCTCCTTGTATCCAGATAACCCGAAGGCTCCAGAACGCGCAGCGCCTCCGGACACCCCTGTACCTGCGGCTTTTCATAAATGCCCTGTCCCGTATATTTTTGCGCCAGTGCCGCATAGGCCCCATGATCTGTTTTCACCAGATAATGCAGCGCAATCCCCCGCGCCTGATACCGCTCCTGCGCTGCCACATCCATACCGTTGAGCAAAGAAGCCACGGAAAATCTCACCTTCCGCCCCCATACCGCCTCTATACTTTCAATGGCCGCGCATATGGTGTTGCCTGTCGTGACCTCATCTTCCACAAAGACAATGCGGTCCACCCGCTCCATCGCACCAGCAAGATCCCCGCGCACCAGTCTTTGCTCCACGGCATGACTGTGACTTTCGGAAAAATACAGATACTCCGCTCCGGCAATCGCTTCCCGCGTCGTCTGTATATAAGCGGCCTGCAGATCGGCGGCCACACAGGCACCGATGGCAGTCGCCGTCTCTGCAAATCCCACGACCAGCAGTCTTTCTCCCCGGCATGGCTCCTTTAACAGCTCCGCCAGCGCATGAAACATGGCCAACGCCTCTCCCGGACTCACCGCGATGTGCTTCCCCTGCTTCCTGTTCACCACAAGGTAACTGCGTTTGGCATTATTTTCCCGCTTTGCGATCCTGACCAGATCCGATTCTTTGTACAGCAATTTTTCACACTCCCCTGTCTGCAGCGACCGCCGCCATCATCGCCTCATAAGGCCTGAGCACGATCCAGCCATCCCACATATGCGGCTCCGGATAATTGGACAAGACGATACCCGCGACCTTTGCCGGCAGCACCACCGTCCGCTCCTCCCCATGGAAATTCCCCATCACAAGCAGCTTCTTGCCGCCATGGCTGCGCATATACATAAAGATATCCGCATCTTCTTCCAGAAAAGGTTCATAATCGCCTTCTGCCAGCAGCTCCCCCCACTCTTCACTCTTTCGCAGCGCAATCAGATCTTTATAATAATGAAAGACCGAATTTTTATCCGCCATTTCCACCTTGGCATTGATCGTCCTGTAATTGGGGTTAACGGCAATCCAGGGAGTGCCTGATGTAAAACCGGCATGCGCCGTATCGTCCCACTGCATGGGCGTGCGGGCATTATCCCGTCCGGTCATATTGATGGCCTTCATGATCTCTTCATGACTCCAGCCCTTTTCCTGCAGTTCCGCATAAATATTCCGGGCTTCGATATCCTTTACTTCTGACAGTTCTGTCATATGGATATTGGTCATCCCCAGTTCTTCCCCCTCATAGACATATGGTGTCCCCTGCATGCCATGAAGGAAAGTAGCCAGCGCTTTGGCGGATTCCACCCGATATTTTCCGTCATTGCCAAAAGCGGAAACCGCCCGCGGCAGGTCATGATTATCCCAGAACAGACTGTTCCATCCGCACCCGTGCAATGCTTTCTGCCAACGGCTGAAAATCTTTTTCAAAGTGACAAAATCCTTTTCCCCCTGCTTCCATTTGCCGTATTCCTCCGAATGGCTGGCGCAGATATGCTCAAACTGAAAAATCATCGAAAGTTCCGAGCCGTCCGGATTGCTGTACAGCTTCGCATTGTCCACATTGGCACCCCAGGTTTCCCCCACAGTCACAATATCATAGTGCTGAAATGCCTCCCGGCTCATCTCTTTGATATATTCATGCAGTCTGGGTCCGTTTTCCCGGATCATCTCATCCGGAACCTTGCCAATGTTATCAATCACATCCAGGCGGAAACCACCCAGTCCCTTTTCCAGCCACCAGTTCATCATCCGGTACACATCCCTGCGCATGGCCTCATTTTCCCAGTTCAGATCCGGCTGCCTCCTGGAAAACAGATGGAAATAGTAGGCGCCCGCTTCCTCATCCCATTCCCAGGCCGAACCGCCAAAAGACGCCTTTGTCTCATTGGGAAGCTGCCCGGGTTCTCCGTCCCGCCATATATAGTAATCATGATATTGGCTGTGTTTGTCCTTTCTCGCCTCCAGAAACCAGGGATGCTCATCGGAAGAGTGATTGACCACCATATCCATCACAATACGGATGCCCCGCTTTCCTGCCTCTTCGATCAGGGCTTCCATATCCGCCAACGTGCCAAACTCATAATGAATATCATAATAATCGCTGATATCATATCCATTATCGTCCTGGGGAGACTTATATACCGGAGAAAGCCAGATCACATCAATCCCCAATTCCTGCAGGTAATCCAATCTGCTGATGATCCCCCTGATATCTCCGATCCCGTCCCCGTTGGAATCCTGAAAACTCCTGGGATAAATCTGGTACACCACCGAGTGTTTCCACCACTTTGTCTGTTCCATACTCTTCTTCCTTTCTCTGCCTTACATGAAGTCCCTGCTTCCCAGGGCCAAAGCACATCTCCGTTTCCTGTTACAGAACCTGGTTTTTATACTTATTATAAGACACAGCCAATAGGAGGGCAAGGATATTATGAAAAAGTAAACGGACTCGCAAAAACCGTCAGCCATGCAGCCGCTTTTCCCTCTGCTCAGTAATGGTAGCGCTTTCTTTCTTTGACAAAAAAGAGTACTGCCAGCATCAGCGCAATCCCTTCCGCCGCCACAATCGCCAGCCAGATTCCGTCGATCCCCCAAAACAGCGGCTGTCTGAAACAAAAATGTGCGCAGAAAGGAAAGAAGCGCAGAGACCACACCGTTATTCAGGGCTGTAAAAAAAGCCGAACTCCATATATTGATTCCCATCATCAGAAACGCCGCCGCATACAGCCTGAATCCCCGGCATGTCAGCGAATAGAGCCCGGCATCATAGCCCGCAAACAGCCAGACAAGCGGCGCATTAAACACTTCTGCCAGCACAAGCATAACCGTACCGGAACCACCCATCAGCACAAGGCTCTTCACAAAAAGGTTCCGCAGTTCTTTCCGGTTATCAGCCCCATAATGGTAACCGACAACCGGCCCGGCACCGATGGCATAGCCAAAGAAAACAGACTGAAAAATAAAGTTCACATACATGATAATGCCATATGCCGCAATGCCGTCTTCCCCCGCAAAATGCATCAGCTGAAAATTATATAAAATGCTTACGAGCGACATGGACAGATTGGACACCATCTCCGAAGAACCATTGGCACAGGCCAGCCATATGGGCTTTTTCTCAAACCCGGCTCTGGTCAGGCTGAGCAGGCTGTCATTCTTTCCTGTAAAATATAAAACGGGTATGGCACAGCCCACCGCCTGCCCCAGTGCCGTCGCTGCGGCCGCCCCTGCGATTCCCCAGTCAAAAACCACGATAAACACAAAATCCAGAAACATATTGGTCAGCCCAGAAACAAGGGACACTTTCAGGCTCAGCTCCGGTTTCTCCGCCGTGATAAAAAAATTCTGAAAAATATTCTGTAACACAAAAAACGGCTCTGCCGCAAACAGAATCCTTCCATATATCACACAAAACCGCTGCAGTTCCCCTTCCGCCCCCAGCATGGAAGCCACTGTCGGCGTAAAAATAAAACACAGCACGGAAAGCGGCACACTGATCACCGCCGCTGCGTAAATAAGCATGGAAAAATACCGGTTCGCCATCTCCTGCTTCCCTTCTCCCAGCTTCACAGATACAATGGCGCTGCCACCCGTGCCGATCATAAAACCGATGCTGCCGACTCCCATCAGCACCGGCATAATCAGATTCACCGCAGCAAACGGTGTCTTTCCCACATAATTGGACACAAAAAAACCATCCACAATGCCGTACAGGGAAATACAGACCATCATCAAAATCGGAGAAATCACAAAACGCAGCAGTCTCCTGTATGTAAAATGATCCGATAGCTGTATCCTCATATCCTCTCTCCTTCTGCTCTTTGCCAGTCATCATCATAGAAGCCTGTTTTCATCCTCCTGCGGCGCATCCGCCGCCCCGGACAGGCCATAAAAGCGGTCTGCTTTCTTTCTGAACAATGTCACATATTTTCTGGTCAGTTTCAGAAGCTGCTCGCCTTCCTCCCCTGTCAGTTCCCGGAACATGCTGTTTTCCAGTTCCAGCACCGGCCCGATCTTCTCCTGCGCCAGTTTACGGCCTGCCGGTGTCAGATAAATATGCATGTCTCTCCTTTTGCCCCTTCTCAGATTCAGGTATCCTCCGGCCTCCAGATTCCTGACCGCTGAATGAATGGTCTGCTTACTGGTTGAATAAGATAGGGCAATATCCTTTTGCAGACATCCGTCGCCCAGTTCTGTGACGGCATATAAAATCAGAAAAGCACTGTCAGACAGTCCCAAATGCCGGGCAATCTCATGATAAATGCGGTCATATTCTCTGTAAATGATGTTAAATTCCTTTAATTGTCGTCCCTGCTTCAGCTCCATGGCACTCTCCCTGCACGTAATCACATCGCTTCCATCAAATCGCCGAGTATGTCTGTCATTCTATCTTTTTAGTCCGATTTCGTACTCACTGTATGTAGTAGTATAATCCGAATTCGTACTCTTGTCAAGCGATATGCGCAAGGATATATGACAGACATAGGAACAGATAAACAACAAACCTTTCATAAAAACAATAAAACAAAACCGGCAAACGCCATGATATCATAACTTTCAGCAAAGATATGCCCGCCTGGCTGCTCGCCTTTTCTTCCCTCATCCCTTTGCCGATATACTGATAACATCTGTAAAAACCATCACCACACCATTGCAAAAAATATTTTTTGCGATGTGTAAGATTCCGGCCACCGGAAACGGAATATAAGGTGAAAGGAGAAAAGCATGTATGAAAGTTACGGAAGAAAATTTTATATCCCTGATCCGGCAGCGCCGGGAAGAAGGTATCCTGTATGTCATGGAAACCTATGGAGGACTGCTGCAGTCCATTGTGAGAAAACGTCTGTCCATGGCGCCGGACCGAGTGGAAGAATGTATGAATGATATTTTTCTGGGGATCTGGCAGAATATTGGCAGTTTTGATGAAAGTAAGGGAAGTTTTGTGAACTGGGCGGCCGGCGCCGCCCGGCTGGAAGCCATTGATACTCTGCGTAAAATGCAGCGTGAATATGCCAGACTCTCATTGGATGACGCCGGGCTTGCCTCTGAGGACGATACCCTTTCCCGACTGACCAGCCACAAACTCTCGGAAGAAACAGAAGCATTATTAAGCTGCCTTTCCCCCAAAGACAGAGAGCTGTTTCAGAGAATCTTTCTGGAAGAGGAAGCGCCTGAGGAAGCCGGACATGCCATGGGCCTTAGCAGAAACAATGTCTATGTCAGGCTCTCCCGGGGAAAGAAAAAAATACGCAACAGCGTAAAAGGGCGGAAAGGATGGAGGTCATGAACAAAAAGGCATACGAACTTGCAAATAATATCAATATGGAAGCCGAGATCGGCACCTGCGGCCATACAAAGCCGCTCAGTCCCGCAGAAATAAAGCACTACCGAAAGACATTCCGCAAAAGGACTGGGAAACATGCCAAAAAAGCATATCCCAAATATGCGGCGGCCTGTCTGGCTGCGCTCTTTCTCAGCGCCGCCGTTGTCAGCGGAGATGCCCACGCCGCCATTGAACATATTCGCTGGAGTATCAGCAGTGCACTGGGCCTTCCCGGTTCTCTGGAAAAATACCGGGAAGTGATTGATACCTCAGTCACCGATAACGGCTATGTTTTTACACTGCAGGAAGTCGTGGCAACGGAAGATAAACTGGTGATCAACTACACAGTAGCCCGTGAAGACGGACTTTCTCTGGGCGAGATTCCCTGTGTACCGGACGCAACTCTTTACATCAACGGAATCGCCATCCGAAACGGTTCTTCCGGCGGCAGCACCTTCCTTGATGACGCAAATACCATTCTGGGGGTGGATATGTCCTATGAGACCAGTGATATCGACATGTCCCGGGAGAATACGTACCAGATCAGATTCCGCAGTCTGGGAAACGAAACCAATGTCAGAGGAAAATGGGATTTTGAATTTACCGCAGACGCAGCCGAATTACTGGCAGATACCAGACGCATCCCCATCGGTAGAGAATTTCTGATCGCCGACGGTATTACTGTGACATTGGAAGAACTTAGTTTAAATGAACTGGAGCAGAGAATTTCCTATTCCATAAAAGGAACATCCAACCAGATCCTGATGCTGATGGCCGAAGATACAGACGGGCGCCAGGTGGAATTTGACACAAAAATCTATGACGGTAACACCGGAGAAGGTTATATGCAGAACCAGGAAATCCTGTATGACGGAAGAATCAGCGAAACCGCAGATACGGTCAGCCTTACCCTTTACAGCATGGAACTACCGGAAGAAAGCGGTAAAATGAGCAATGACTACCGACAGATCGGAGAAACCTTTGCACTGAAGATCAACTGAAAACAGCCTGCCCGTGAAACCGCTGCCCATGACAGCAATTCACGGGCTGTTGTTTTCCACCTTTTTCTGCAACCGACCCTGCCGGTATGACTGCAGACAAATAAAGCAAAACGGCTGCAATGATCATGTTCCCTAAAAAAACTCCCTTTTTGAAATTGTCTACCCATTGAAAAATGACCTATGGATATACATTGTAAATAGCAGATAAGTATATTATGATCAAATATATAAATAGACATTTCTAAAGGAGAATCTATCAAAAGGAAAGATAATGAACAATATGGTTTGTTGAGAGATGACGAATGGGAGTTTCTTCCTTGGTTGACCAGTCCCCGTCCACCATTTGACATATGGGTTAAGTTAGAGGATATAACACCATTCTTTTTTGTACAGCATCACCCTTTTGCCTTGTCACTTTTATTAAGGATTGATGATAGTTTTAAGGTGGATATATTTCACTTCGATTCGGATGAAAATATTTTTTGTGTATTTTCCCAGTATATAGATGATTTAATGTTACTTGCTAAAATGCTCAGAGCAGCTTGTAACGATGAAAAGTCAATGTGCAATTATCTTGCTATGGGTTTCAAAGAAAACGAATAGGTACAAGTCATATGCGTTAGGAACACTTTTCCGAAAAGGGAGCTAAAAAAAGTTGTCCTGATTACAGCACCCGCTTATTCAACTCTCGGTGATCAGTTATTTAGTTATTTTCTCTATTATGAAAAAAGGGGGATGGTATCTGACGTGTTCATTGATGGGATATATAGCAATAT
>CANPIC010000015.1 GCA_947574055.1 uncultured bacterium | reverse complement strand
ATACGCCGGGGCATCAGGATTTTTCGGAGGATACGTACCGCACACTGATGGCGGCGGATTCGGCAGTGATGGTCATTGATGCCTCCAAAGGGGTGGAGGCGCAGACGCGGAAGCTGTTCAAGGTCTGTGTCATGCGCCGGATTCCTATTTTTACTTTTATCAATAAACTGGATCGTGATGCCAATGATACCTTTACTTTGCTGGATGAGATTGAAAAAGAACTGGGGATTGCCACTTGTCCGGTTAACTGGCCGATCGGAAGCGGGAAAGGCTTCAAAGGCGTCTATGACAGAGAGAATGAACGAATCATTACTTATGAAAATACCGAGAAAGGAACCAAGGAGGGGGAGAGCAGAGAGATTCCGATCAGAGAAGCAGGACAGGCCGAGGCAGCAGTAGGGCAGGAAGCGCTTTCTCTGCTCCTGGATGAAATCGAACTGCTGGACGGCGCCAGCGCCGCATTTGATCTGGAGCAGGTGCGCAGAGGAGAACTGACACCGGTTTTTTTTGGGTCAGCGCTGACCAATTTCGGTGTGGAGATTTTTCTGCGGCACTTTCTGGAAATGGCTACGCCCCCATTGCCAAGGCGGGCCGATATCGGACTGATCGAGCCGGCCAGCCGGGAATTTTCGGCTTTTGTATTTAAGATTCAGGCCAATATGAACCGGGCTCACAGGGACAGAATTGCCTTTATGCGGATCTGTTCCGGCAGGTTCGATGCCTCGGCGGAGGTGCGTCACATCCAGGGCAACCGGGTGATGCGGCTCTCACAGCCCCAGCAGATCATGGCCAGTGAGCGGAAAGTGGTGGATGAGGCATATGCGGGGGATATCATCGGGGTGTTTGACCCGGGTATTTTTTCCATCGGGGATACGGTATGCAGTCCGGGCGATACCTTTGCCTATGAAGGGATTCCCACTTTTGCGCCGGAGCATTTTGCGCGGGTGCGGCAGATAGATACCATGAAGCGCAAGGCTTTTGTAAAAGGCATCACACAGATCGCTCAGGAAGGTGCGATCCAGATCTTTCAGGAACTGAGTGCGGGCATGGAAGAGATCATCGTAGGTGTGGTGGGGGTTTTGCAGTTTGATGTACTGAAATATCGTCTGGAAAATGAATACAAGGTGGAGATACGTCTGGAAAACCTGCCTTATGAGCATATCCGCTGGATCGAAAACAAGGATCTTGATCTCGAAAGGCTAAACGGCACTTCCGATATGAAAAAAATAAAAGATATGAAAGGAAATCCCCTGCTTTTGTTTGTCAATTCGTGGAGCGTTGGCATGACCCTGGACCGCAACGAAGGGCTGATCCTTTCAGAGTTTGGACGTGATTAAATGAAACGATTGCTTGCATGGCTTTGTATGTTTTCTCTGCTGCTTACCGGATGCACGGTCAGACTGCCTGATCGTGCCGGTATGGAAGAACAGGCGGGAGAGATGATGGAGAGTCTTACCGGTGCGGCGCAGGAAATAGCCGGCGGCGGTGCACTGGAAAATCTGGCTGAGACAGATTCTGAACCGGCTGCGGAAGCGGACATGCCTGCCGACGGGCGGGAGACGGGGCAGGAAGATGGCGTTTGGGATACAGCCGGAGTGGACAGCAGGCTTTTGGAGGATGCCTGGGCATATACACAGCTTTCTGACAAAGAGCAGCAGCTGTACGAAGTGATCCTGACCTCTTTGCTGGCCTGTGCATCGGATGTCTCTGTGGATCTGGTGGAGGAAGAGGCGTTCGACCATGTTTTTCAATGTGTGATGAACGATCACCCGGAAATTTTTTATGTGGATGGGTATACTTTTATCAGATATACAAAAGGCGATCAGGTGACGGGAAATGCGTTTTCCGGCAGCTATATTTATGACCGGCAAGAGATTGAAGAGAGGCGCCGGCGGATAGAAGAGAAGGTCAGCGAGATCATGCGCGGGATGCCCTCTGGCAGTGATGAGTATGAGAAGGTAAAATACATTTATGAATATCTGGTAATGCATACAGAGTATGTGCGGGGCGCCGAGGATAATCAGAATATATGTTCTGTTTTTCTGAGCGGAGAGTCGGTATGTCAGGGATATGCCAAGGCAGCGCAGCATCTCTTCCGGGAGTCAGGGATAGCATCTGTCTTTGTTTCCGGCAAAGTCGGGGACGGAGAGGATCATGTGTGGAATCTTGTGCGGATAAATGGGGCATATTATCATGTAGATACCACATGGGGCGATGCCTCTTATGTGAGCGGAGCAGACAGCGGATTTGACGGTAAGCTGCCACAGATCAATTATGAATATCTGTGTGTGCCGGACAGTCAGCTCGCACGTACCCATACACTGGATACGATCGTTCCGGTTCCGGCCTGCAACAGTATGGAGGCTAATTACTATGTACGGGAAGGCGCGTATTTTGAAACGGCGGATATGGAGAAGGCAGCCGGTCTGTTTGCCGGAGCTTATGAAGACGGTACGGATTATGTGACGCTGAAGTGTGCAGACAGGGCGGTATATGAGGAGATGGAGCAGCGCCTGGTAGAACAACAGCAGGTATTTCGTTATCTGCAGAGCCAGGACGGGACGGTGGCATATACCACCAATGCAGAACAGCTTCACCTCAGTTTCTGGCTCTGATTCTAAATTCTTGTCAAGTAACGGCAACTTTGTTATAATCATTTATGATTTCATTCATTGCGAAACTGATGTTTGTGGCAGACAGTTCGGCCATTCATAGAAGACGGAGTGCCATAGCCTTTTCACGGGCCCCTTGTTTGTGTGATTTGCCCGGGCTCTGCTTTCGGGATTGCTGTTTCGCAATTATCTGTTTAAAATTCTGAGAAAGGAGAGACGGATATGGAGAAAGAGACGGAACGAAGCACAGGATTGCAGGGGGAAGCAGGTCAGATCGGCGAGGTCAGGATCGCGGATGATGTGGTTGCCTCCATTGCCGGACTGGCAGCTCTGGAAGTGGATGGTGTGGCTTCCATGTCGGGCAATGCCACCGATGAACTCCTTTCCAAAGTGGGTGTCAGAGGCGCCGGCAAAGGCGCGAAGGTAGAGGTAATTGACCGGATTGTCAGTGTGGAGATGGCTGTAAATCTCAAATATGGCTATAATATTCCCGCGGTTTCCGCAAAGATACAGGAAAAAGTAAAAAGTGCGATAGAGACGATGACAGGGCTGACGGTGTCGGATGTGAATATCCGCATTGCAGGCGTAGTCATGAACGGATAAGGACAGAAAATGGGCAGAAGAGAACTGAGGGAGCAGATATTCAAACTGCTGTTCCGCGTCGAGTTTTATGAGACAGAGGACATGCCGGAGCAGATCACACTATTCTTCGAGGATGGGGAAGAGGAGATGACGGAAGCGGACAGACTGTATATAGCCGGGAAATACGCGGGTATTATGAACAGGCTTTCGGAGATTGATGTGCTCCTGAATGAAAAGGCAGAGAAATGGACCACCGGTCGTATGGGGAAAGCGGAGCTGACCATTTTACGGCTGGCTGTCTATGAGATTTTGTTTGATGAGGATGTGCCTGCCGGTGTGGCGATCAATGAAGCGGTGGAACTGGCGAAAAAATTTGCCCATGATGGCGCGGGGCCTTTTGTGAATGGGATACTGGCCAGATTCGCAGGCAGGGAATAAGGAAAGATGAAACATGTTTATTCCGTGACACAGGTAAACTCCTATATTCGGAATATGTTTACCCAGGATTTTATGATGCAGTCCATCCGGATCAGAGGTGAGGTCAGTAATTGCAAGTACCACTCTTCCGGCCATATCTACTTTACACTCAAAGACGGCAGGGCAGCCATGACATGTGTTATGTTTGCGGGCAGCCGCAGCGGGCTTGCTTTCCGCATGCAGGAGGGCCAGCAGGTGATTGTGGATGGCAGCGTGGATGTGTATGAACGGGACGGCAGATATCAACTGTATGCGAGAGAGATCACCAGAGATGGCGTGGGATTTTTATATGAGCAGTTTGAGAAGCTGAAGACGGAACTGGAAGAACTTGGCATGTTTGCACCGGAGTACAAACGGCCCATACCCCGTTATGCCAGGACACTTGGCGTGGTGACAGCTCCTACGGGGGCCGCGGTACGCGATATCATACAGATTGCTTCCCGGCGCAATGCCGGAGTACAGATCATTCTTTATCCGGCCATCGTACAGGGGGAACAGGCCGCCGCCAGCATTATCAGAGGTGTGCGTGCGCTGGCAGCGTTTTCCGTAGATGTTATCATAGTGGGACGGGGCGGCGGCTCTATTGAGGATCTGTGGGCTTTCAATGAACGGGAAGTGGCACAGGCCATCTTTGACTGCCCCATTCCTGTCATATCTGCAGTAGGGCATGAGACAGACACCACCATTGCCGATCTGGTGGCTGATTTACGTGCCCCCACACCTTCGGCAGCGGCTGAGCTTGCCGTCTGGGAATTATCCGCAGTGGAAGATAAAATGGAAGAATATGCAGCGGCGCTTTTGCGGGCGATGCTGGATCGCTGTGCGAGATATCGGAGCAGGGCGCAGACGATGGGGGCGCTTCTTCGGGCCGGGAGCCCGGCGGGACGGCTCAAACAAAACCGTATGTATGTGCTGCGGCTGGAGGAGCGGCTGCAGGCCGCCATGCGGGAGAAGCTGGGACGTGCGCGTCACCGCTTTGCGCTGACTACGGAAAAGCTGCGGGGGCTTTCGCCGTTAGACAAGCTGAGCCAGGGATTTTCCTGGGTTATGGATGAGGCGGGCCGCGGGGTGAGCGATGTGGAGCTGGTAGAGCCGGGCCGGCTTTTGACAATCCATATGAAAAACGGGATTGTCAGAGCCAGAGCAGAAGAGAAGGAGAAGGTGATACGATGAAGAAGCAGACACTGGAGGATGCGTTCGCACAGCTGGAAGCAGTGATCGGGCGTCTGGAATCGGAAGAGATCTCTTTGGAGGAGGCTTTTCAGGTCTACAGCGAAGGCATGGAACTGCTGCAGTTCTGCAATGCTTCCATAGACACGGTGGAAAAGAAAGTACTGAAACTCAATGAAAACGGTGGACTGGATGAATTTTGAAGAAGAACAGGAAAAAAGGATCAGACAGACAGAAAATGTGATTTTGAAATATCTGCCCAAAGAGAGCGGATATCAGAAAACAGTGCTGGCGGCCATGAACTATTCGGTGCTGGCAGGCGGCAAGCGGCTGCGGCCGATGCTGATGAAAGAGACATATGCGTTGTTTGGCGGAAACGGAAGGGAGATCGAGCCGTTTATGGCGGCGATGGAGATGGTGCACACCTACTCACTGGTGCACGATGATCTGCCGGCCATGGACAATGACGAATACCGCCGCGGACAAAAAACAACGCATGTTATGTATGGAGAGGCTATGGCGATTCTGGCCGGGGACGGTCTTTTGAATCTGGCTTATGAGACAGCAGCCTCTGCTTTTTCGCTGGGAGATGATCCGGCCAGGATTGGCAGAGCGCTCTCTTTGTTCGCAGGGAAAGCGGGTGTTTTTGGCATGATCGGCGGCCAGTGCGCGGATGTGGAAGCAGAAGGCGGAGAACATGAGATTACGGAAGAGATGCTGCTGTTTATCCATGCGTATAAGACGGCTGCACTGATTCAAAGTGCTATGATGACGGGTGCTATTTTAGCAGGGGCATCGGATGAGGAGTTGTCCGTAGTCGAAAAGATCGGTTATGATATCGGTGTGGCCTTCCAGATCCAGGACGATATTCTGGATGTGTCCGGAACGATGGAGGAGCTGGGCAAACCGATTGGCAGCGATGAAAGGAATAATAAAGTAACGTATGTTACTTTAAAGGGGCTGGAGCAGGCCCGGGCGGATCAGAAGGCGCTGTCAGAGGAGGCCATAGCGCTGCTGGGCTCTTTCGGTCGCCGCAATCCTTTTCTTGAACAAATGATAGAGGCTCTGGTTACGAGGAAAAAGTAAAAGGAGTACGAAAAATGCTGCTGGAGAAGATTGGAAAAGAGAATGATATCAAAGAAATAAGGCGGGAGGACTATAAGGCGCTGGCAGAAGAGATCAGGCAGTTTCTGATCCGCAAGATCAGTGTCACCGGCGGCCATCTGGGGTCGAATCTGGGGGCAGTGGAACTGACCATGGCTCTGCATCTGAGCCTGGATCTGCCGGATGATAAAATCATCTGGGATGTGGGACACCAGGCCTATACGCATAAACTTCTCACGGGCAGGCGGGCAGGCTTTGAAACGCTGCGCAAGTATGGGGGAATGAGTGGTTTCCCCAAACGCAAGGAGAGCGACTGTGACTGTTTTGATACCGGTCACAGTTCTACTTCCATTTCGGCGGGACTGGGCCTGGTCAAAGCAAGGGATCTGGCCGGAGAGAGCCGCACAATCGTATCTGTGATCGGAGACGGTTCACTGACCGGTGGAATGGCCTATGAGGCGCTGAACAATGCGGCCCAGCTGCGGACTAATTTTATCATTATTCTCAATGACAACAATATGTCTATTTCCGAAAACGTGGGTGGTGTATCCAAATATCTGAACAATATCCGGACGGCGACCGGCTATCTGGACCTGAAAGAAGGCATTTATAACGCTCTGCAGAACATGCCGCGGGGAGAACAGATTGTGCGCAATATCAGGCGGGCCAAAAGCAGTGTCAAGCATCTGGTGATTCCGGGGATGTTTTTTGAAGATATGGGCATTACCTATCTGGGACCGGTGGACGGACATAATGTGGAGGCTATGATGAAGGTGCTGCGGGAAGCAAAGCGCTGCAAAAATGCGGTGCTGATCCATGCCATTACCCAGAAGGGAAAGGGCTTTGCACCGGCAGAGCGGCATCCGGCCCGTTTTCATGGAGCGGAACCCTTTGATATTGCCACAGGCCTGCCGTCCAGTCCCAAGTCAGCGCCCAATTATACCGATGTTTTTTCCACTGTTATGACCAAACTGGGTGCCAGGGATGAGAAAGTGGTGGCGATTACGGCGGCCATGCCGGATGGCACCGGTTTAAAGCGATTTCGCAATTTGTATCCGGAGCGTTTTTTTGATGTGGGGATTGCGGAGCAGCATGCCGTTACCTTCGCTGCCGGGCTGGCGGCAGGCGGGATGAAACCGATTGTAGCGGTTTATTCGTCCTTTTTGCAAAGAGCCTATGACCAGATTCTCCATGATGTCTGTATCCAGCATCTTCCGGTGGTATTTGCCATCGACAGAGCGGGACTGGTAGGGAGTGACGGCGAGACCCATCAGGGTATTTTTGACCTGTCTTATCTGTCCAGTATACCAGGGATGCATATCATGGCACCCAAAAATAAATGGGAATTGTCCGATATGCTTAAATATGCACTGACACTGGGGGTTCCTGCTGCCATCCGCTATCCCAGGGGCAGTGCTTATGACGGCCTGCGGGAATTTCGCAAACCTATGGAATACGGACGGAGCGAAATCATATATGAAGAAGAGGATATCGCGCTGGTGGCGGTGGGCAGCATGGTCAAAACCGCGGTGGAGGTACGCAGACGGCTGAAAGAAACCGGCTATGCCTGCAGCCTGGTCAATGCGCGTTTTGTCAAACCGATCGACGAGGAGATGATCCGGGAGTTGGCGGCAGGCCACCGGCTTTTGGTTACACTGGAGGAAAACGTAGCCAGCGGCGGCTTCGGAGAGAAAGTAAGAGAATATTTGGACAGCCTCCACAGTGCCTGCCGGCTGTATACCATTGCCATACCGGATGAATATGTGGAGCATGGCAATGTCACCACCCTGCATCAGGAAGTGGGAATGGATGCGGATTCCGTGTTAAAACGGATCATTACGGCTTATATTTCCGAAGGCAGCCTGACCTGAGCAGGAGAGCAGAGACTGGAATACAGATTATGAAAGAGAGACTTGATATGCTTCTCGTGAAGCAGGGACTGGCCGCTTCGCGGGAGAAAGCGAAGGCTGTCATTATGGCAGGCAGTGTATTTGTGAACGGGCAGCGGGAAGACAAAGCCGGTTCCATGTTTGTGGAGGAAAAGTGCAGCATTGAAGTGCGCGGCGGTGGTCTGAAATATGTGAGCCGGGGCGGTCTGAAACTGGAGAAGGCCGTGGAGGCGTTTTCCCTCGCTCTGCAGGATAAGATATGTATGGATATCGGTGCCTCTACCGGCGGATTTACGGATTGTATGCTGCAAAACGGCGCCGGCAAAGTGTATGCCATAGATGTGGGACATGGACAGCTGGCGTGGAAGCTGCGCTGCGACGAGCGGGTCGTCTGTATGGAAAAGACCAATTTCCGGTATGTGACAAAGACAGAAATTGCGGATACGCCATCTTTTGCATCCGTGGATGTATCTTTTATCTCTTTATCCAAAATATTGCCGCCTGCCCGGGCGCTGCTGGCAGAGGACGGTGAGATGGTCTGCTTGATCAAACCACAGTTTGAGGCAGGGAAAGAGAAGGTGGGCAAAAAAGGAGTGGTCAGAGATCCGGCGGTGCACAGAGAAGTGATAGAGCGTGTGTTTGGCATTGCCCGGGCGGAAGGTTTTCTTGTGTGCCACCTTACCTATTCTCCGGTAAAGGGGCCGGAAGGCAATATTGAGTATCTGCTGCATCTGAAAAAAGGGGTGCAGTCTGGCGCATCGGCGCAGGTTGCGCAGAGCCTGCCTGCCGGGAACGGGGATACGGACGGGGCCTGGATCGCCGATGTGGTGGCTGCGGCTCATGACGCACTGGATCAGTGAGGGAGAGGCAGAAAGGCATGAGACATTTTTTTATCATAACCAATCCGTATAAAGATCAGGGACTTGCCACGACAAAAGAAATCACCGACTTTCTGAGCAGTCAGGGGTGCAGCTGCCCGGTAAAGATTGCGCGCGAGATCCGGCCTGGCAGTCTGACTTATACGGATGCGGCCGAAGTTCCCGCGCAAACAGAGTGTATTTTGGTACTGGGCGGGGACGGTACCCTGATTGAGGCCGCCAGAGATACGGTAGGACTGGGGATTCCTTTGCTGGGGATCAATCTGGGCAGCCTGGGGTTTCTGGCAGAGGTGGAAACGGCGGGGGTGAGACATGCACTTTCCCTTTTGATTGCAGACCAGTATCAGACAGAAGAGCGTATGATGCTGGACGGGCGGCTGTTTCGGGGGGCGCAGTGCATGGATGATTCCTATGCGCTGAATGATATCGTTATCACAAGAAGCGGCTCCATGCAGATCATACATTTTCATATCTATGTAAACGGACAGTTTCTGAATGAATACAATGCAGACGGCGTGATTCTTTCCACGCCCACCGGTTCCACGGGATACAATATGTCGGCCGGCGGGCCTATTGTGGAGCCGGGAGCGAGGCTGCTTGTCATAACCCCTATCTGTCCGCATACGCTTAATTCGAGGAGTGTGGTGCTCTCCGGGGAGGATGAAGTCGTCGTGGAGCTGGCTGCCTGGAAGAAGGATGCCCCTTTTCGGGCGGAAGTGAATTTCGACGGCGGTCATGCAGTGCTGCTGGAGATGGGGGACCGGATCATGGTGTCAAGATCGGCCAGGACGGTCAGGATTGTGAAGATCAGTCAGGTAAGTTTTCTGGAAGCATTACATAAAAAGATGAGTGAGAAATGACATGAAGAAAGAGAGACGAAACGAGATACTCCGTCTGATCCGTGAATATGAGATCGGCACACAGGAAGAACTGGCGCAATACCTGAAAGAGGAAGGATATGATGTGACACAGGCAACGGTCTCCCGGGATATCCGGGAACTGAAGCTGTCCAAAATATCCTATGGCGGCAGACAGCGGTATGTGCCTTATCACCAGGAAGAAGCCCTGCTGGGGGATAAATATGGCAGGGTGCTCAAAGAAGGATTTACCTCTATGGGGATGGCGGAAAACCTGCTGGTGGTCAAAACGGTGTCCGGGATGGCGATGGCTGTGGCGGCGGCACTGGATGCCATGAAGCTGGGCGGGATTGCCGGTACCATAGCCGGGGATGATACGATCATGATGGCAGTGCGGACGCGGGAAGATACGGAAAGCGTGATGAGGAAGATCGAGGAAATCATAAAGAATGTTAAATAGTTTGCATGTAAAGAATCTTGCTTTGATAGAAGAAACAGAAGTACACTTCGATAAGGGACTCAATATCCTGACCGGTGAGACCGGTGCGGGTAAGTCGGTCATTATCGGCTCCATCAACCTGGCGCTGGGGGCCAAGGCGGACAAAGATATGATACGCACGGGAAAAGACTATGCCCTGATCGAACTGGTGTTTACATTGGATGATGAAAAACAAAAAGAGCGGTGCCGGGAACTGGATGTGGAACCGGAAGATGGCATGCTTGTGATTTCCAGAAAGATATCTTCCGGCAAAAGTCTGTGCCGGGTAAACGGCGAGACGATGACGGCCAGACAGCTGAAAGAACTGGCAGAAGTACTGATTGATGTATACGGCCAGCATGAACATCAGTCGCTGACAGCCAAAAAGAAACAACTGGAAATCCTTGACAGTTTTTGCGGAGATACCTTAAAGCGTATAAAAGAAAAAGCGGCCGGAGAATATAAGCGATATACGGAACTGACCAGAGAATGGGAAGCGTGCGATTTTGACAGTGAAAACCGGCAGAAAGAATGTGCGTTGATCGAATTTGAATGGAAAGAAATCGAAGACGCCCAGCCAAAACCGGGGGAAGATGAGGCGCTGGAGGTAGAATACCGCCGTATGGCCAATGCCAGGAAGATTCTGGAAGGGGTATCCCTGGCCAGGCATCTGCTGGGCAGTGTGGAAGAGGAGAGTGTCTCTGATCTGGCGGGCCGCGCGCTGCGGGAGATGAAAGCGGTGGAAGGCTATGACAATATTCTGACAGAATATACGGCCCGGCTTTCTGAGATTGAGGAACTGACAGCAGATTTATGCCGGGAACTGGCAGACTATGAAGAAGGGCTGGAATTTGAGCCGGAAGTCTTTGACCAGATCGAGAGACGACTGGATGTACTCAATCACCTGAAGTCAAGATATGGGACTGATCTTACGGAAGTCCTGGCTTATCAAAAGAGGCAGGAAGCGCGCCTGGAGAAGCTGACAGATTATGATACCTATCTGGAAAAACTCTCTGCCGACAGGCAGGCGGCAAGGGAAAAGCTGCTTGCGACCTGTGAAAAGATTTCCGCTGTCAGGAAGAGACAGGCAAAGGCACTGGAAAAGAAAATGACGCAGGCACTGCATGACCTGAATTTTATGGAGGTAAATTTTCAGATCCATCTGCAGCAGGACCCGGCCAGGGCCGGAGCCAGGGGATATGATGAAGTGGAGTTTCTTATTTCCACCAACCCAGGAGAACCGGTGAAACCGCTCGGCAGTATCGCCAGTGGCGGTGAGCTGTCCCGTATCATGCTGGGACTGAAAACCGTCATGGCGGAAAAAGACGCCATTGATACACTGATCTTTGATGAGATTGATGCGGGCATCAGCGGCAGGACTGCGTGGCAGGTATCCCGGAAGCTGGGACTGCTTGGCAGGGACCATCAGATCATTTGTATCACGCATCTGCCGCAGATCGCGGCCATGGCGGATCTTCATTTTAAAATAGAAAAAAAACAGCAGGAAAGTCAGACCAGAACAGATATTACCATCCTGGAAGAGGATGAGAGCATCCGGGAACTGGCCCGGCTGCTGGGCAGTGACCTGCTGACGGAAGCGGCTCTTTCCAATGCCAGAGAAATGAAAGATTTGGCAAGAGATACAAAACAATACTAAAGTAAAATTCATATTTCCTCACATACTAAAAAAGCATCCCGACAGGAATGCTTTTTTCTGTATATCCTATGGTTTTATAGAGAATTGTGAAACAGGCAGTTATGGTAACAAGTGTAGTCGAATCACAAATTCTGACTACGGAAGTCATGTTTTGCAAGGAAGTATGAAAGGAAGTGATCATATGGAGAGTAAGAAGAAATATCGGCGTATTTTATATATAATGACGGGCAACGCACTCTGTCTGCTCGGATGTGCACTGTACCTTTCCATCTGGCAGCGGATACCGGACCGGATTAAAATCAGGGCGGGTGAGCGGGAAGAAATGAATTTTGATATCCCTGCTTCAGGAAAACTCCATGCCTTCGGAGAGGAGGCGATCCCTGTAAGCCTGAGCCATCCGCTTATTTTTTATGCCAATGAAAAGAACCGCTATGCAATGGATGTCAGGCTGTTTGGCTTTCTGCCGCTCAAGCAGGTCAGCGTACAGGTGATCGAGGATACCAGCATCATTCCGGCAGGGATCCCGGTGGGAATCTATGTCAAGACAGAAGGGGTGCTGGTCGTGGGGACCGGGGAATTTACCGGTTATGATAACATCCGTTATTCCCCTGCTTCCGCTGTGCTTAAAAGCGGTGACTATATTCTGAAGATGAATGGACAGGAAGTGACGGGCAAGAAAATGTTTATGAGCACCCTGCAGGAAATGGGAGAAGGTGATCTGATTCTCACCGTCCGCCGGGGCGACGAGATATTTGATGTCAAGATCGTACCGGTAAGAGACCAGGCCGGCACCTATAAAATCGGTATCTGGATACGGGACAATGCGCAGGGCGTGGGTACGCTTACCTATATCGACAGCGAAGGAGGATTCGGTGCCTTGGGCCATGGGATCAATGATATGGATACCAGCACACTGATGACGCTGAAAAAGGGCACCCTGTATCATGCGGATATTATCGGTGTCAGAAAAGGGGAGGCCGGAAGTCCGGGCGAGATGACCGGACTGATCGACTATGGTGATGAGCATATACTTGGCAGCATAGAGAAAAACGAGGATAAGGGAATCTTTGGTACCTGCGGTGAAGGACTGGAAGAGGAGGTGGCTTTTGGGCCGGTACAGATCGGACTCAAACAGGACACCAGCATCGGACCGGTAAAGATATTATGCGCGCCGGACGGGACGGATGCCAGACTCTATGATGCTAAAATCACCGATATCACGTATGACAGGGAACATATTAACCGGGAAATTGTATTACAGATTACGGATGAGGCGCTGATTCAGGAGACAGGAGGTATTATACAGGGGATGAGCGGCGCGCCGATCCTCCAGAATGGAAAGATGATTGGCGCCGTGACGCATGTGTTTGTGCAGGATGCGACAAAGGGATATGGTATCTTTATCGAGGAGATGATGCTGGGAGAATAGAGGTGACAATTCATATAAATATGGTATAATAGGGATGAGGTGATGAAAATGGATATGGACACGATTTTACGGGAACTTGACAGGCTGTTTGCCACATACCAGATGGATAAAGTGGAAGGATATCTGGATAACCGGATGACACAGGCTCTGGAAGCAGGTGACGATGGTGCGCTGATCACACTGCTCAATGAGATGATCGGCTATCTGCGTGATGTGAGTAAATACGACAAATGCTGCATCTATTGTGACAGACTGATGGAAGTACTGGAGCGAAACCATCTGCAGGGGAGCGTTCCCTATGCCACCTCCCTGCTGAACATCGCCAATGCCTACCGGGCAGCGGGAAAGCTGGCCGAGTCCATGACCAATTATAAGACAGTGCTTTTGATCTACCAAAGCCATTTGCAGGACGATGATTTCCGATTTGCCAGCCTGTATAACAATCTCAGCCTTTTATATCAGGAAATGGGCGATTTCGAAGAAGCCTGCATCTGTCTGGAACGGGCGCTGCCAATAGTCAGCGCCAATGCGGATGCCAGGATTGAGACGGCAGTGACGCACACCAATCTGGCGGCGTCTTTGTTAAAACTTGGCAGATATGTAGAAGCCACGGATCATTTGAAAGCGGCGTTCTCCATTTTTGAGATGGATGAGCAGAAAGACTTTCACTACAGCGGAGCCTTGTCGGCCATGGGCGAGGCGCAGTATCTGGCAGGGAATCTGGAAGAGTCGGCGCGGTATTACCGGATGGCGCTGGCAGAGATTGAAAAAAATACCGGACGCAGCGCAGCATATGAGATTGTAGCCCAGAATCTGAGTGCCGTCGAGAAGCAGATCGCCGGAAGCCCCAGTGTGGTCAGACAGTTTACTTCAGGGCTGGATCTGTGTGAAGCCTTTTATCATGAGTATGGGGAACCTATGCTGCGAGCTCATTTTCCGGCTTATTTGCCCTATATCGCGGCGGGAATGGTCGGGGAAGGATCGGAATGTCTGGGATTTGATGATGAGATATCCAGAGACCATGATTTTGGGCCGGGTTTTTGTCTCTTTTTGACAGATTCTGTTTATGAGGAGATCGGCGAGGCGCTGCAGGCGGAATATGACAAATTGCCGACTACCTATATGGGAATTACAAGAAGGGTCTCTCCTAAAGCGCCCAGGCGGGTAGGGGTATTTTGCATTGGTGCCTTTTATGAGCGGCTAACCGGTTTTGCAGATGTTCCCACCACCAACAGTCAGTGGTTGTATATGGAAGATTACCGGCTGGCGGCGGCTACGAGCGGCCGGGTATTCAGGGATGATCTGGGTGAATTTACCAGAATCCGCAAGGGGCTGTTGGCTCATTATCCCAAAGATGTGCGTCTGAAAAAGATCGCCCGGGAAGCGGCACTGATCGCCCAGTCCGGTCAGTACAATTACAGCAGGATGCTAAGACGGGGAGACAAGGTGACGGCAGAGGTAGCCCTGGGTGAATTTATGAAACATACCATGGCCATTGTGTATCTGCTCAACCGTAAATATGCCCCTTTTTATAAATGGATGCATAAAGGCATGGAGAATCTGCCCATACTGGCAGTGATCGGGGATATCTTAAATGCCATTTCCGACATGATGATCGGGGACGAACGGATTCCGCAGACCATTGAGATTATTGTCGCACTGATTATTGATGAGATGAAGAAACAGAGTCTGACGACAGGGGATGACAATTATCTGGATCATCATACCGACAATATCCTCCAGGCAATTACGCAAAATGATGCCGGCAACAAGACGGTGAAGGAAGGACTCATTCACCAATTAATTGCCAGAGAATGGAGGGCTTTTGATCAGGTAAAGAACATCGGCGGGCGGGCAGACTGTCAGGATGACTGGAATACCTTCCATCTGATGAGAAAGAGCCAGTACCTGACCTGGACGATTCCGATGCTCAGAAGTTACCTTGTGGATTTTGACAACGCAGAGGAAGCCGGCTGGAATCTGATTGCAGAAAAATATGGCCGGATGATGGAAAGCACAGATCCGGAAGGGTATCGCGGCATTGCAGACAGATTTCCCGAGATTTTGCCGGAGAAAAGGGCGATTATTGAAGAAATTGTGAAGATCCAGGTGGGATGGATGGAGGAATGTGCACGCCGCTATCCGAAGGCATCCGCTATGGCAAGGAGCATCCATACCAGCGAAGACACGCTCTATAATACTTCCTATGAGACTTATTTGCGGGGGGAGATTTCGACGTATTCCGACAGTACCCTGGATTTGTACGGGCGGTTTGTGGCGGCGCTGTGCAGGGAGGAAAGAAATCTGGCAGAGGAGACTATCGGTAATTCCGCGCTTTTGTACGGATATGAGTCGCTGGATGATCTGGAAAGGAAGCTGTAAGATCGGGGCGATTTAACGCAGATTCTGCGATTCTTAACAGTTGAACGAAAATTGACAGATGTTTATAATGAATATAGGCGATAAATGCCATATTGATAAGAAATATAGTGAACGGAGGTCAATTATGGAACAACTGAGTGTAGCGGCTACGAAAGATAACGAACAAGTATTCAAATTACTTTCCGATCTGATCCATACGAACAAAGAATTTCAGATCATGATTACAGTTCCATCTTCCGGACTCAGGGAAGAGACAAAACCGGTTTACACAAGCAGCCGGATGGTGGAACGGGATCTGGAGAAGGATGTGACCAACATGATCCATGAAATCGGCGTACCTGCACACATCAAGGGATATCAATATCTGCGGGAGGCGATTATGATGTCGGTTCAGGACGTGGAGATGTTGAATTCCATTACCAAGATTCTCTATCCGACGATCGCCAAGAAGTTTCAGACTACGTCCAGCAGAGTAGAGCGGGCCATACGCCATGCTATCGAAGTGGCATGGAACAGGGGCAAGATGGAGACATTGGATGCCATGTTTGGTTACACCATTAACACAGGCAAGGGGAAACCTACAAATTCCGAGTTTATAGCCCTGATTGCCGATAAAATCCGCCTTCAATACAGAAATTAATCTTCCCAATTAACAGAGAAGATGATATACTGTACACGAAGGCGATGAATTAATAACCAATGATTTTATGAGAGGATAGCTATGAAACACATTTTATTTGCAGCATCAGAGGGGGTTCCATTTATTAAAACCGGAGGTCTGGCCGATGTGGCGGGGTCTCTGCCAAAGTGTATTGATAAGGAGTTTTTTGATGTCAGGGTGATCATGCCCAAATATACCTGCATAAAGCAGGAGATGAAGGACCGTATGAATTATGTGAGCCATTTCTATATGGACTTTCATTTTAAGAGCGAGTATGTGGGCATCCTGGAAGCAGAGGTGGACGGTGTAAAGTTTTACTTTATCGACAATGAGGAGTATTTCGGCGGCATGAAGCCGTACGGGGATGATACACTCTGGGAAGTGACCAAGTTCGCGTTCTTTTCCAAGGCACTGCTTTCCGTTCTCCCGGTTATTGAATTCAGACCGGATGTCATCCATTGTCATGACTGGCAGACTGGCCTCGTGCCTGTGTATCTGAAAGAGCGTTTTCAGGACAATGATTTTTTCCGTGGTATTAAGACCGTAATGACGATACATAATCTGAAATTCCAGGGGAAATGGGATGTTAAGACTGTGAAGGAGATCACAGGGCTGTCGGATTATTTCTTTACGCCGGATAAGCTGGAATGTTATAAAGACGCTAATCTGTTAAAGGGCGGTCTGGTATATGCGGATGCCATTACCACAGTCAGCGATACCTATGCGGAAGAGATCAAGACAGACTTCTATGGAGAGGGTCTCAATGGCCTTTTATGTGCCCGGAGCGGTGATCTGCGTGGTATTGTCAATGGTATTGATTATGATGATTTCAATCCTGCTACCGACCCGCATCTTCCTTTTAAATATGATGCAGTGAATTTCCGTAAGGAAAAGGTAAAAAATAAACGGGAACTGCAAAAAGAACTGGGACTGGAACAGGATGACAAGAAGTTTATGATTGGCATAGTGTCCCGTCTCACCGACCAGAAGGGATTTGATCTGATCTCCTATGTGATGGATGAACTTTGCCAGGATAATATCCAGCTTGTGGTTCTGGGGACCGGGCAGGAACAGTATGAAAATATGTTCCGCCATTTTGACTGGAAATACAGCGACAAGGTATCTGCCAATATTTATTATTCGGAAGCATTGTCCCACAAGATATACGGAGCCTGCGATGCGTTTCTGATGCCGTCCCTCTTTGAGCCCTGCGGGCTGAGCCAGTTGATGGCACTGCATTATGGCACAGTGCCCATCGTGCGTGAAACCGGCGGCCTGAAGGATACGGTAGAACCTTACAATGAATATGAGAGCACCGGTACGGGCTTTAGCTTTACCAATTATAATGCCCATGAGATGCTTGATGCCATCCGCTATGCGGAGCGTATCTATTATGATAAGAAGAGAGAGTGGAACAAGATCGTGGACAGGGGAATGGCAACAGATTTTTCCTGGAGTGTATCCGCAAAAAAATACCAGGAAATGTACGACTGGCTGGTTGGTTAATTGTCAGAAAAAAGCAAGGGACTGCCGCGCATGCAAATGCGGCAGTCCCTGTTTTGTCGGGAAAGGGGAAACGGCGTGAACGCCGGCAACTGTCGATCCGGGCGGGTCAGTCGGAGAGCAGACAGATGCCGGAGATATCGGGGTTGATAACAAGGGAATAATTGGTATAATAAACCACAAAACCGGGGGCGCTGCCGCCGGGTTTTTTGACGTTTTTTTTGAGGGTATAGTCAATTTCCGCTTTTTGCTGATCCCTGGCTCTTGAGTAATAGGCGGCCAGTCTGCCCGCTTCTTCAAAGGCCCGGTCAGGGATTTCGCCGTCGCGGTCCGCTTTGAGGATGACATGGCTGCCAGCCATTCCCTTGGCGTGAAACCACCAGTCTTTGCCCTCCGCAAAATGAAAAGTCAGTTCATCGTTCTGATAGTTGTTTTTTCCCACATAGATATCATAACCGTCGCTGCTTTGGTAGTGGAGGGGACGGCTGGTGATCCGGGCCTTTTTAGTGCCGCCTTTTCTGCGGATGTAGCCGCTTTCGATCAGTTCTTCTTTGATCTGTACCAGATCTGCCTCTTTAAGTGCGATATCCAGAGAAGCGGCGATGGATTCCAGATGGTTGATTTCGGTTCTGACTTTGCCGGTCAGTTCCGACAGTGCCTCGCTGGTGCGTTTCATCTTTCCGTATTTGTCAAAGTATTTTTTGGCATTTTCCTGCGGGGTCAGCAGGGGATCCAGAGGGACAGTGATCATCTCGCCAGTGTAGTAATTGCGTGCTTCCATGCTTTTACTGCCGGGCGCCAGGCCGTATCCGTAGGTGTTGAGCAGTTCGCCGTAGACTTTGTAGAGTTCTTTCTTTTCCGTATCTTTGATCTGGGCAAGCTGCAGGTCATATTTTTTCACATTCCGTTCCAGAGCTGTCTGGACAATCCGGCGCAGGTCGGCGGACTTTTGGCGGACATGGGTGATCGCATTTTTTTCCGCATAGTAGGCGTGGAGCAAAACGGAGACAGAATCATAGTCCCGGCGTTTGCTTTCTGCATAAACAGTGAGCGGGATACAGGCATATTCTCTGGGGGAGGCGTTTTCGTAAACGATGACCGGAGAGAACGTGCCGGAGCGCACCTGATCCATCAGCGGGGAAAAAGCCTGCCAGAGCCGTTCCAGTTCGTCTTTTGTCAGAGTCTGGGCAGGTCTGTCCGCGTCCAGGCCTGCCCGATGGCAGATTTCCTGTGCGATAATGGGGGAGATGCCGGTGTAAGTCATATACAGTGCCCGATAGACAGGAAGGGCTCTGGCGGGAAGCAGAGCGCCGAAGCTGTCCCTGGAAGCCGTGAGAGGATCGGCTTTATCCTGTGTCTGCGGAATGAAATAAGGTCTGCCGGGCAGTACTTCTCTGACAGAACTCACCGCCGCGGATACATGTTTGATGCTGTCGATGATCGTCTCATGATCGTCGCAGAAAATAAGATTGCTGTGCTTGCCCATAATTTCGATCAGCAGAGATTTCTGGCAAAGGTCTCCCAGGTCATTTACATGTTCGATGTCAAGACGCAGGATACGTTCCAGCCCCGGCTGCGTGACGGCGATGATTTTACCGTTCTGGATGTATTTGCGCAGCAGCATACAGAAGTTGGGGGCTGTCAGAGGACTTGTCATATTGTCCGGGGTGAGATAGGCCAGCGGCAGCGAGGCGCTGGCAGACAAAAAGAGCCGGTGCTGTGCCCGGCCGCTTCTTACGGTGAGCAAAAGTGCGTCTGCCTGGGGCTGCGCGATTTTTATGATCCGTCCACCGGTCAGCGCCGCGGCCAGCTCTTTTCTGATACATGCGATGGTAATTCCGTCAAAAGCCATAATGTTCCTTTCTCTATCATCAATCAGTCAGTCAGATTATGCATAACAGACAGTCAGGGTGATCGTACCTTTTAAACTGCTTTTATAGTATAGCAGAAAACGGATGAAATACACAATATCTGTTGCTAATTATTCGGTATTCTGATACAATCAAGATGACTCCGTCTCATATTATCAGAAGGAAAAGAAGGACGGATGTGTAACTGTTCACAGAATCTGTAAACGAAAGGGGAAAGTATTTATGAGATTCAAAAGAACTCTGAGAATTCTTGCCGCAGGAATTCTCTCTGCTCTTGTGCTGGTAGTGACCGGTGGGGCAGGAAACGATCTGGCGGTAGTGGAAGCTGCCGGCAGTGGGATGAATGTACTGGCGTCCATCAGTGGCAAGGATGTGAATGTGACTGCCAGCGCAACCAGCGCACCAGCCAGCGATGACGGTATGCTGTATCTGTTTGCAGAACCGATCTGGTCCGATGCAATCACGACCAATGCACTGGCCAGCGCACCGGCGGCAGGCAATGCGACATTTACCACACCGCTTAATGCAAACAGTGCAGATTCCCGTCTGTACTCCAAATTTATCGTAGCTGCTCTGCAGGGCGGACAGTATGTACCGCTTAACCCGGGCGCTTACATCGTCAATCCGGAAGCGATTGCCGATCACACAGTAGGCAGAACAAACACCGGTAAGAAGGGACTTTTGATTGACCCTGTCAAGCTGGCAAGTAACGAGATGGTGGATCTGGGGGTAAAGCAGGCAATCTACAATATCCCGCTGTCCAATATCATGGGACCTACCAGCAATGCAAGCTATCCGACCATCAATTACAATTACAATGGCAAGACATTCCAGTTCAATGGACTTGTGGTGGCAGAATATGACAATATTTTCAAGACCATGTCCGACAGGGGCATCAGCATCACGGCATGCCTTCTGAATAATATGGGTAACTGGCCGCAGCTGATCCATCCGCTTTCCAGAGATGGTGCTGCATGTCCTTACTATGCATTTAACAATGCAGATGCAGAAGGCGTGGCTTATATTACGGCAGCAGCTTCCTTCCTTGCAGAGCGTTATTCCAACCAGGGACACGGCAAAGTGGACAACTGGGTAGTGGGAAATGAAGTGACGGCAAGAGTGGAATGGAACTATATCAATATCCGTGATCTGAATGCCTATGTCAATGAATATGCAGAAGCATTCCGTCTGTTCTATAACGGTATCAAGAGCAGAAATGCCAATGCCAATGTCTATATCTGCATCGACCAGCAGTGGGACAGAAACAGAGCGGCAGATGCCGGCGTAAAATATGACAGCAAGGATCTGATCAATTCCTTCAATACCAATATCGCAGCAGGCGGCAACATTGACTGGGGTCTTGCATGTCATCCCATGCCGCTGCCTCTTACCTGGGCATCTTACTGGAATAAGGGCGCATACTACAGGAATCTGATCAAACATAATGAAAATTCCGCATATGTTACCATGGAGAACATCGAAGTACTGACAGATTATATGTGCAGACCGGAACTGCTTGCGCCTACCGGCCAGGTTCGTTCCATTATCGCTACCGAAGTTGGTTACACCTCTTCTCAGGGAGAGAATGTACAGGCAGCAGCTTTTGTACATGGGTATCTGCAGGCAGAGAACAACCAGCATATTGATGCGTTCATTCTCTCCAGAGAGTCTGATGATATGGCAGAGATCGGGCAGGGCCTTGCATTTGGTCTGACCAATGTCGATGGCAGCCCTAAGATGATTTATGACTTCTATAAATACATAGACACACCCAATGCGGCTCCTTACACCGAGCAGGCAAAGGCTGTGATGGGAATTTCTGACTGGGGTCAGGTACTGATCCCCAGATAGGAGATAAGCGCGAGCATGAAAAAAAAGGCGGCAGCGCTGATGGCAGGCATTGTGCTGGGGCTTGTCTGCTTCCTGGGAACAGGAAGCAGGGCAGCGGCACAGGAGACGCCAGGCGCAGTAAATGTGACCCCTTATACGGCGTATCTGTCCATGACAGGTGATACGGATGTGTATATCATGCCGGGAACATCCTGGGCGGTGATTGGCAGGTTGCGGCAAGGACAGCCTGCCATTGCCACCGGTAAGACAGACAATGGCTGGATTCAGATTTATTATATCGGGATGACAGGGTATGTGCCGGGGGACAGTACCGGGGCGTATACGATTCCGGAGCCTACCATCTGGGGCAATATAGCCATCGAAGGGGATATTAAGATCAATGCACTGGGTGACAGCATCACCTATGGGGATAAACTGAAAAACAGGGAACAGGCCTATCCCTATGTGTTCAGTAATATGGCCGGAGCCGTGAAACTGAACAATTACGGCTGGAATGGTTCCAGTATGGCGGGGCCACATCCTGACCGGTTTATAGACAGGTATCCGACCATGGATCCGGATGCCAATCTGATCCTTGTACTGGGAGGCACCAATGATTATGGTGAATTCAATAAGGCAGGGACGCCTGTGGGAGCCATGGGGGATCTGACACCGGATACTTTTTATGGCAGTCTGAATCTTCTGATGTGCGGTCTGCAGCAGATGTATCCGGACGGAGAAATTGTGTTTATGACACCTCTGCGCCGTGTGGGATACATGCGCAGAAATCAGAATGGTTATTACTTGAATCAGTATGCGTTTGCCATACAGGATATGGCCTCATTCTGGGGCATACGGGTCATTGACCTGTTTAATGAGCCGGAACTGGATTTTTCCAGTCGGCAGGCAACGTATCTGGTGGATGGACTCCATCCAAACGCTACAGGGCATGCGCTGCTGGGCGCCTGCGTTTACCGCAGACTGTTTGAGAATCCCTATTGATTTTCGCAGAGTTTATGATGGATATCCGGATATGAAAAAGACGGGATGAAAGTGAGAAAGCACTTTTGGAACGTCTTTTTTTGTTTCCCTTTTCGATTTCTTTCCCGTGCATAACTGCTTCCGGTTTGTGTATTCCCGTGCCTGCCATGTGTGACCAGAAATAAATCTTGACATTTCTGGAATTTATTATATAATGAGTGTATTAACATACATAGTGCACATGGTTGACATGGGTGTCATCCATAGTTTGGAAAGAAAGGAGAGGGGTATGATCATTCTGGATTATAAGGATACCAGGCCGATCTATGAGCAGGTCGTGGATAAACTGCAGAAGCTGATTATCAATGGCGTATTGGAACCGGACAGCAGGATGCCGTCGGTAAGGAGTCTGGCCATGGAGCTTTGTATCAATCCCAATACGATACAGAAGGCCTATACGCAGCTGGAACGGACCGGTTTTTTATATACGATTAAGGGCAGGGGTAATTTTGTTACGTATAATGAAGATCTGTATCTGCTGAAGAAAAAGGAGTATAAAGACAAGATGGAGAAGCTGCTGCGGGAGGCGGAAGAAATCGGGATCTCCAGAGAAAGTATGCTGGAAGAATTGCAGAAAGGGGAGCAGGGGAATGATTGAAGTTCGTGATGTGAGCAAGTGTTTTGAAGATATCCGGGCCGTGGATCATGTCAATATTGATATCCGCGAGGACAGTGTGTTTGGTCTGATCGGAACGAACGGCGCAGGAAAGAGTACAGTGCTGCGTATGATCAGTGGTGTGATTAAGCCGGACGAAGGAGAGATTCTGATCGATGGCATACCGTCTTTTGATCATGTGGAGGCCAAGGAGAAGCTGTTTTTTATTGCCGATGAACCGTATTTTTTTGCCAATGCCACACCGGAGGATATGGGACGGTATTACGGCAGTGTGTTTCCGCAGTTTGATTTGCTGCATTATCATGAGTATCTGGACAGTTTCGGTCTGGGGAGGAGACGGAAGGTAGGGACATTTTCCAAAGGCATGAAAAAGCAGCTGGCCATTTTGTGTGGGATCTGTTCCAAAACGAAGTATCTGTTCTGCGACGAGACCTTTGACGGTCTGGACCCGGTGATGCGGCAGGGGATCAAAAGTCTGATGGCGAAAGAGATGGATGAGCGGGGAATGACGCCGATTATTGCATCACATAACCTGCGGGAACTGGAAGATATTTGTGATCATGTGGGACTGCTCCACAGGGGCGGGGTACTGCTCTCCAGAGATCTGGAGGAGATGAAGTGCAACATTCAGAAGATACAATGTGTATTGGAGGAAGGGATGCAGGAGGAAGAGGCATTTAAAGGCCTTGATATTGTAAAATCCGAGAGAAGAGGTTCTCTGTATACACTTACAGTCAGAGGCAGCCGTGAGGAGGTCATCAATTATTTCGGAAGTATCAGGACCATATTCTTCGAGGCGCTTCCGCTTTCCCTTGAGGAGATTTTTATCAGTGAGACGGAGGTAGTGGGCTATGACATCAAAAAAATCATTCTTGGTTAATATAAAGACAAATGTCAGAAGAAGGATCTGGCTGATCGTGATTATGTTTCTCGGTTTCTTTTTTGCCATGCCGGTGTATACGGCAATGTCACTGAGCATGGAAAAGATGTATATGGGCTCATGGCGGCAGGTGGACCTGTATTTGGGCGGGGTATTTGCCAGGGCTATAGGCCCGGGCGGCGGTAAGACCCTCTTTATTTCGCTGCTGGCGATCATTGCGGCGATACAGGGTTTTTCTTATATGTATCAGCGCAGGAAGCTGGATATGTACATGAGTATGCCGGTGGCCAAAGGCAGACGGTTCGCCGCTATTTATCTGAATGGGTTTCTGGCATATTTTCTGTCTTATCTGATCAATATGCTGCTGAGTTTCTTTGTGGCGCAGGCCATGGGGGCCAATATTTCCGTGGCTGCCGGGGAGGCCGCTTGTGCTCTGCTGGCCAATACGGTGCTGTATCTGGCCGTTTATCATATTGCCATCCTGGCCGTGATGCTGACCGGCAATCTGATTGTTACCGTGATGGGAACGGCTGTATTACTTTTTTATGACGGTATCCTTTATCTGCTCTCGATCGCATATATGGAAACCTTTTTCCACAGTTTTTATTATTGGACGACAGAGCAGTACGCCAGATTTATCATTTCCCCCATCGTGCGTTTTTTCCGTTTTTTGGACATTGTTTATGACGGGATGGGGTACAGTATGGACCGGACACTGCACTGGGAACTGTTTTTCCCGGCTATCTGGCCGATTCTGCTCGTGGCAGTGGTTACGTTTGCACTGGCTTACTGGTGCTACACAAAGAAGCCAGCGGAAGTATGTGGCAAGGCTATGGCATTTCCGCAGACAAAAGCTGTAATCAAAGTGCTGGTCACCATGGCGGCAGGTCTGGGCGGGGGCATTATTTTTTACGGATTTTCTGGCAGCAGTCTGTTGTTCCTCGTGTTTGGGATGTTGGCTGGTACGCTGCTTTGTCACGGAGTGATGGAAGTGATCTATGACTTTGATATTCGCAGTGTGAAAAACGGCTGGAAGTCTCTGATCGTGTCGGGTGTGTGCGTGACCGTGGTTTTTTGTCTTTTCCACTTTGATGTGTTTGGATATGATGATTATGTCCCTGATCCGGATGCGGTGGAAGATATTGCCTTCAAATTTACGGACAGTTATGGTAATTTTTATTTAGAAAACCTGGATTCGGTCAATGAGGAAACTTATGTATTTGAACGGATGCATATAACCAATGTACTCCCGGTACTGGAACTGGCAAAGCTGAGTATGGATAACTGGGAAGTGATGCAGAAGGAAGAGAATGGCCAGACTTATCGCTATGTGGCAGTGCGGTATCATCTCAAAAATGGCAAAGATGTTTACCGGCAGTTCCCGGTGGCTTACTGGCAGCAGGTTTCACTGCTGGATACCATTCTCAAAGACGAGGAATATCAAAAGGGGGCTTATCTGGTGTATGATGAGCCGCTGATGGAGCTTGGGGATAAGATGCAGATCTATTACGACGATGGCAGTGGCAGCAAGATTTCCACTGATCTGCGCTTATCAGAGATTCAGGAGGTTTATGCAGAGGATTTGAAGAATTTCTCCTATTCGACGATGCTGGAAGAACTGGTGAAAGGGAGATTTGTTCTGGAATGTATTGATGATGGGGTTTATGTTTCTGCCTCTTTGCCGGTCTATCCTTCCTTCTCGGGCACCATGGCACTGCTGGAGCAAAACGGTTATGGCAGGGATGGCTATCTGAATCCTGCAGATGTGGAGCAGATTGTGATCAGAAACAGCAATTCCGATGCATATGATGCATATATGCGGGATGCTGATCTTGCTACGGATGCCCGTTATAGCTATTCCAGTTTTGGAATAGAGGAGGCCTTTTCAGACAGCGCGGAGATGGAAGAGATTGCCAAAGCCCTCTATCCTGACAGCTTCCGGGAGTACTGGATGCCGGATAACGTGGTGGACGGAGACTATTATGTGACAGTTATTTATACGAAGAAACAGGAAAATGCGGAGAGTTATTCCAGCAGTTTTATGATGCTGGCGGATGAGATCCCTGACTTTGTAAAAGAAAAGACTACATACAAAGGGGATGGGAGTCCGACCGGTTCTGCACCTATCAGCAATGCGGTACAGGTGCCGGCATACTACTGACAGGTAGTGTTTTATAAAAAGACAAAACAAGAACCAGAAAGCGGTGAGGGATAAGGACCGCTTCCTGGTTCTTTCTCTCAGACTGAAAAAATTTCAAAAATGGATGTTATGTGGAAAGGAACATGTTATACTATATCTAATAGTCGGAAATTATGAAAGAGGAGTAGTTGCATGGGAAAAAAGGATCTGTATGCGCAGTTAATGGAACAGAAGAAAAAGGTGGATTTCAATTCTTATGATTTTTCCGTAAAAGAGTTGATTTCATTGGTTGTGGCAGATAAAGTCATAGATATAGCGCCGGAATATCAACGGCAGTTCAGATGGGATAGTGAACGGCAGTCCGGTTTGATTGAATCCATCTTTTTGGGACTTCCTATTCCCAGTCTGTTTATGGCTACCAATGGGGCAGAGGGAAACTGGGAATTGATTGATGGCGTGCAGCGCATCAGTACGATCGTTCATTTCGCAGGAACCAAGGAGCAGCAGCAAGTAATTGGATGTAAGAATCGACTTATACTTGCAGGGTTAAAAAAATTAACGGAGTTTAATGGTCTGACTTTTGAGGATCTGCCCCTGCAGGTCCAGTTGTCTTTCAAAATGGCTATCATTAAGGTGATCTCGCTTACCGATAAAAGTGATAAAAGTGTCAGATTTGATTTGTTTGAACGTTTGAACAGAGGTGGTGTGACATTATCGGATCAGGAAATCCGCGGTTGTGTGTACCGGGGGGAATTTAATGAATTTATTCGGGAACTGGCCAGATGTGATGATTTTGTCTCTTGCATAAAATTGACCAAGTTACAACAAGCTGATGGTACAAAGGAAGAGATGGTACTGCGTTTTTTTGCATATCTGAATAATTATGAAAATTTTGATCACAGTGTGGTGGAATTTCTCAATGATTATATGGAGGCATCAAGTAAAAGGTTTAACTATGAAAAGGGAGAGAAAACATTTCGGGCAGTCTTTGCTGCACTTGCACAGGTGTTTCCAAAAGGAATTGTAAAACATGGTGTAACACCCCAAAATCTATTTGAGGCGATTACGGTTGGGGCTGCGCTGGCCTATTTAAACAAAGGGTACATAAATACGGATGGGGTAGCGGACTGGATCAAAGACCCGGAGTTGGTGAAGTTTACAACAGGCGCTACAAATACGCGGAAAAAGGTTTCAGGACGTATCGGATATTGCAGAGAGAGGTTTGAAAGATAGTTGTGTTTGATGACATTAAGCAAGAAGCAACAGAAAAATTAATAAAAGTGAAACTATATTTGAGTGGGATAGACTCTGGTATTTCCCGTCTGGCATTGGTTTCCGATGAATTTCAGAATTCGTTAAAAGGCCTCTTTTTTGTGTATTTGTATGGTATATTTGAGATGACAGTTATCAAAACAATCAGACGTACGATTGATGAATTAAACAGTGCTGATGTTAGGATAAGTGAATGTAAACGGGAATTGTTGTCTTTAATACTGAGTCCTGAATATGATGCACTTCACGGGGTAGGTGAGAACAAAAAATGGCCCAGACGCTGGGACATCAGTCGGAAACTGATAGATAACGAAAAACTGGATATTGTTGAAAATCTGATACCAACAGATGGCAGGAATATAAAAAAAGATCAGTTGGAGAGTATCTATAAAAGTTTTGGGAACAGTAACCCTGTATTTCCACGTCCGGAAATACAGGGATATCTGGATGAGCTGGTCCGCTATAGAAATTACATTGCGCATGGTGATATGCTTCCACAGGAAATCGGGAGAAACTATACTGTGGCAGATCTGGAAAAAAGGCGTGGCAGCATTGACGAATTGTGCACTTATATCATAGACAGTTATGAATCTTATATTGTAAACCAGGAATATCTGGTCTGACTTTCAATGCAGCAATGCCCTATCTCGGCACCGGTTCTCGGGCAAAATTCTTTTTTCCATGCAGGCAAAACAAGCTCATCCCCGTCTTTGACCGGATAAAATTTCCTGTACCGGACATACTGCTATCAAATACAATTTTGGAGGTATGTTGATGAAGCGGTATATGGAAATTACAGATGTACATGGCAGAGAAATCCTGGATTCCAGAGGCAATCCTACTGTGGAGGCGGAGGTAACGCTGACGGATACGATCACAAAGGAGCGTTTTGGTGGCAGTGCAGCAGTGCCGTCCGGGGCAAGTACGGGCAGATTTGAGGCAGTGGAACTGCGGGACGGAGAAGTGAGATATTTTGGTCTTGGCACGATGAAAGCAGTGCATCATGTCAATACAGAGATCAAGGAAAAAATACTGGGCCGCAATGGCTTAAATCAGCTGGAGATTGATCATCTGATGCTGGAGGCGGATGGTACGGATAACAAGGGCCATCTGGGGGCCAATGCGATTCTTGCTGTCTCCATGGCAGTGGCGAGAGCAGCGGCGGCTTCCCTGCGGATTCCGCTCTATCAGTATTTGGGCGGTGTCCATACGAAACTGATGCCCGTGCCGATGATGAATATTTTAAACGGCGGCAAACATGCGGCCAATACGGTGGACTTTCAGGAATTTATGATTATGCCGGTGAGCGCCGACAGCTTCCGCGAAGCGCTGCGGATCTGTGCGGAGATTTACCATAATCTGAAAAAGATTCTCAACAGGCAGGGATTGTCGACAGGGGTGGGAGACGAAGGCGGATTTGCGCCCGATCTGCCGGATGCGGCGGCAGTTCTTTCCCTGATCGTGGAGGCGATTGAAGCGGCAGGTTACCGTCCCGGTGATGAAATTAAGATTGCACTGGATGTGGCCAGCAGTGAATTATATAATGAAAAGACAGGGATGTATCATTTCCCTGGAGAAAGCAGGCTAACAGGCAGTGAAGTGGTGAGAGATACGCAGGAGATGATCTCCTATTACGAAGATCTTCTGGACCGGTTTCCGATTGCGTCGATTGAAGATGGTCTGGCCGAAGATGACTGGGACGGCTGGCAGGAGATGACCAGACGGATTGGCAAACGGGTACAGCTTGTGGGCGACGATCTGTTTGTAACCAATACCAAGCGCCTGGAAGCCGGTATTAAGCTGGGAGTGGCCAATGCGATTCTGGTCAAGGTCAATCAGATCGGTACAGTATCAGAAGCGATGGAAGCCATTGAAATGGCCCATAAAAATGCATATCGGGCCGTGATTTCCCATCGCTCCGGTGAGACATCAGATACCTTTATCGCCGATCTGGCTGTGGCTGTCAATGCAGGGCAGATCAAGACCGGTGCCCCCTGCCGGAGTGATCGAGTGTCAAAATACAATCAGCTTTTACGCATAGAAGAGGAGATCGGACCGGACGCCCGTTATACCGGGCCTTTTCAGAAAACACAGGATTAGGGCCTGTGACAATGGACATGCTGCTTTGCTGCCTGTAAAGATTTGGAAAAAGCCTTGCAATTTTTCTCTTTTTATGCTATACTCATGCTTGTTTGACATTAGGAGGTGTAAGAATGAATGTTGTAAGAACCATTCTTTTGATTGCGTTTATTATTATTTCGCTTATATTGGCAGCACTTGTACTGATGCAGGAAGGAAAATCCGCAGGGCTGGGCGCTATCAGCGGGGCAGCGGAGACGTATTGGGGCAAGAATAAGGGGCGTTCCATGGAGGGAACACTGGTAAAACTGACTAAGGTTCTGGCCGTCCTGTTCTTTATCCTGGCGGCAGTTTTGAACACACGTTTCATCTAAGACTGGAAAACACTCTTGCAAAAGGGTGTTTTTTGTCGTATAGGAGGTTTTTTGTGACTTTTTGTGCGATATTGATTGAGAGGATATCATATGAGAGATAGAAGAGAAAACAGAAAAGAAAGCAGAAAGAAAATGATCTGCGAATTATTGCATGACCCGCTTTATGTGCCGATGAAGGAAAAGGAACTGGCCGTTTTTTTGCAGGTGGAAAAAGCGGACAGGGAAGAACTGAAGGAAGTCCTGGATGAACTGGTGAGAGAAGCAAAAGCGGAAGTGACCAAAAGAGGGCGCTACAGAAAGCCGGAAGAAAAGTTCATGAGCGGCATCTTTATCGGGAATCAGAAGGGGTTTGGCTTTGTGGAAGTGGAAGGACTGGCACAGGATCTGTTTATTCCGCAGTCCGGTGTAAATGGTGCTTTTCCGGGAGACACGGTACAGGTACGACTTTTGCAGGGCGGCAGCCCCGGACGGCGGCAGGAAGCGGAAGTGGTCAGGGTACTGGAACGAAATATGAGCCGGGTTGTGGGAACCTATCAAAATCATGGTTCGTTCGGTTTTGTGCTGCCGGATGATACCCGCATTGCCACAGATATATTTATTGCATCGGAACGTTCCATGGGCGCGGTGAACGGGCATAAGGTGGTGGCGGAGATCACGGACTATGGCGGAGAGGGTAAGAGTCCGGAAGGCAATGTGACGGAGATACTGGGGCATGTCAATGACCCCGGGGTGGATATTTTGTCCATTGTGAAAGGCTATGATCTGCCGCTAGAATTTCCGGAACGGGTGCTCAGCCAGGCGGGGCGTGTCAGTCGTCCGGTATCGGAGGCCGATCTGGCGGGGCGCACGGATCTGCGGGATGTGGATATGGTGACAATTGACGGAGAAGATGCGAAGGATCTGGACGATGCGGTCAGCCTTTCCATGGAAGGAGAAGTTTACTGTCTGGGTGTGCACATTGCAGATGTGACCAATTACGTGCAGGAAAATTCCGCGCTGGACCGGGAGGCAGCCAAACGGGGGACGAGCGTCTATCTGGTGGACCGGGTGATTCCCATGCTTCCGCATGCGCTTTCCAATGGCATCTGTTCTCTGAATGAAGGGGAAGACAGACTGGCTCTGAGTTGTATGATGAAGATTGATCAAAACGGCCAGATGCTGGATTATCGGCTGGCGGAAACCGTTATTCATGTGAACCGGCGTATGAGCTATACTGATGTAAGGAAGATACTGGAGGAGAAAGATCCCGCCCTTTGTGAGACATACCGGGAACTGGTGCCCATGTTTGAACGGATGGCGCAGCTTGCGGCCATTCTCAGGGACAAAAGGAAACAGAGAGGCTCTATTGATTTTGACTTTCCGGAGACAAAGATCATCCTTTCACCGCAGGGAGAACCGGTGGAAATACGCCCTTATGAACGAAATACGGCCACAAAACTGATCGAAGATTTTATGTTGATCGCCAATGAGACAGTAGCCCAGCATTTTCACTGGCAGGAACTGCCTTTTGTCTACCGGACACATGACAATCCTGATCCGGAAAAAATAGAAAAACTGACCGCGTTCATTCACAATTTTGGTTACTCCATGAAACTGAACCGGGATGAATTGCATCCCAAAGAACTGCAGAAGCTGCTTTGCAGGATCGAGGATACACCCGAGGAGGCACTGATCAGCCGTCTGGCGCTGCGCAGTATGAAGCAGGCCAGGTATACCACAGAAAATACAGGGCATTTCGGGCTGGCCAGTCCCCACTATTGCCACTTTACTTCCCCTATACGCAGGTATCCGGATCTGCAGATTCACCGGATTATCAAAGAACAGCTCCGGGGCAGACTCGGGGAAACGCGGATCGGTCATTATGAAGCAATTTTGCCGCAGGTGGCCGCGCATGCTTCCCGTATGGAGCGCCGGGCCGACGAGGCGGAGCGTGAGACGGAAAAACTGAAAAAGGTACAATATATGGAAGCAAGAGTCGGAGAAATCTTTGAAGGTGTGGTTTGCGGAATTACGGCCTGGGGGATGTATGTGGAGCTGGAAAATACTATCGAAGGAATGATAAGAGTGAGTGACCTGCCGGGCGATTTCTTTTATTATGAAGAAGAGAGTTATGAAATGGTGGGAGAGAAAACCGGAAAGCGCTACAGACTGGGGCAGCGGCAGCGGGTACAGGTAAAGGAGACAGACCGGATGCGCCGCACCATAGATTTCTGTATTCCGTATGAGGAGACAGGGGAAGAGAGCAGTCTGAGAGAACTGCAGTGATACAGGGGAGGCATGGAAGATGGCAAAGGAAGGGTTTAAACTGGTAGCCAACAATAAAAAAGCATATCATGATTATTTTATCGAGGAGAAGTACGAAGCCGGTCTGGAACTGCACGGCACGGAAGTGAAATCTCTGCGCATGGGAAAATGCTCGGTGAAAGAAGCCTTTGTGCGGATTGAAAAGGGAGAGGTTTTTGTCTATGGGATGCATATCAGCCCTTATGAAAAAGGCAATATCTTTAACAAAGATCCGCTGCGTGTCAGAAAGTTGTTACTGCATCGTCAGGAGATACGCAGACTGGAGGGCAGAATTGCAGAAAAAGGCTACACACTTGTGCCGCTGCAGGTTTATTTCAAAGACGGACTGGCCAAGATAGAGATCGGGCTGGCCAAGGGGAAAAAACTCTATGACAAGCGGCAGGACATTGCTAAAAAAGATCAGCGCAGAGAAGCGGAAAAAGAATTTAAAATCCGTAATTTATAGTTGACCACAGAGGTAGTTTTGCATATAATAGAGACAGGAAAAAAGTCCGGGGTAGTAAAGGTTTCGACAGGGGTTTTGCAGCTGGAGAAGCTATCCGCAGGTGATGCGTCAAATCACAAACCTAAATATAAACGCTAACGACAATTTAGCTTACGCTGCCTAATGGCAGCTGTCTGACTTAGGGCACCTACACTTTAAGATTCAGGCACCGACTATGTAGGAAACGACGTATATCAAGCTTTGCGTATACGGGCGTATGATGAAGCTACTGACGGTATCAGGATGTCAGCTTTCGGATACCGAAGGGAATGTAAATAACTGACTATGATAGTAGAAGGACAGGGAATAGACTTTTGGACATGGGTTCGACTCCCATCTACTCCATGTATTGTGGTAAGGAGGGACCCGCGTAGCGGGAGGATTCCTTATCACCTACCCGAGGTAAGGAGGGACCCGCGCAGCGGGAGGATTCCTTATCACCTACCCGAGGTAAGGAGGGACCCGCGCAGCGGGAGGAGTGTAAGAACAAAAGAAAAATAAGATAAAAGCGTCAGGAATCTGTTCCGGCGCTTTTGTTTGTATAAAGGAGTGTACGAAATGGAAATTATGAAGTACATAGCAACCAGTGTCAACCGGAAGAACTTTGCGTTTTATATCTTTCTGGTTATACCTGGGATTTTGTTTTTATATTATATATGGGAAACCGTTCCACAGGGGAGTGTGGGCGTTAAGTTTGGTTATTTTTGTTATTATTTATCACCGCTGGGGTTGGTGCTGATTGCCTATATCTGGCTTTATTTTGCGCCGGTATTTTGCAGTAATGTGAGTGAATTAAAAGAGGCATTTGACGGGAATGCGGAATATGGGAAGCTGTATGATTCCTATATTGTCTGGACCCGGCAGTTTATGATTACGCCGCAAAGTGCCTCATCAGCGGTAAAGATGGTTTTCTTTTTTTTATGGACTGCAGGTTGCACGTTTTTGGTTATTTTTTTGTTCCGGATGGGTCTGGTGCCGCCTGGCAAGGCAGGTTATGCTTATGGTTGTCTGATGGTGATTCCCATTATACTGAACTTTTCCAGTTATTATAATTGTGTGGCACTTGTCTATTTTATCATGCGTACGGAGAAGCTGGAACTGAGATATAACAGGATACAGCCTTCGGCTACCTATGGATTTCAGGCGCTGGAAAAGGCGGCCAATACGATCTATATGTTTTTCCTTCTGGATTCGTCTTTGTGTACAGTGTTTTATTTGATACTTCTGTATTTGTATATGCCAAGGAGCGGCGCAGGTCTTGATCCTTTTATGTTTGGCTACACTGCTTCTTTTCTGGGCGGATTTGGTCTGCTGAGCTGGGTGGGAATTTCATTTGTGCTGAAAACGTATTTGCGCAGAATTCATACCAAATGGAAAATGAGCTCTTTGCGTTCCCTGCAGGAATTGTTATACAGGGCGGAAGAGGCCGGCAACGAAGAAGGGGTGGAAAGAGTTTGTGCGCAGATTGAAAGAGTATGTCAGGACCGAATATCCCGCAATACATTTGAATGGATTGTTTCCGTTATTACATTTCTGATCAACGTCCTTGGTGCATCCAGTCCCATATGGGCGCCTTTGATTTAACATGCAGAGTTAATTTTTATAATGGCTCTTCATTTTATACAGATGAAAAGCATTTTCTGCAAAAGAAAGAAAAAAATACTTGCCAAAAAAGGAATATAATGGTAAGGTTGTCCATATAATATAACTAAGTATATACTGATTTATAATTTTCAGGAGGGACAAAACATGGCAAGAGGACAACGGAAAACGATTGAGGTAAAGATCGCCGAAAAAGAAGAAGTGATCGATTCCTTAAAAGCCAGACTTAAATCTGAGCAGCGCGAACTGGATGAACTGTATAAAGAGAAGCGTGATGTGGATTTAAAGATGCTGCATGAAGTACTGGCAGAGGCAAATATGAGCGCAGCGGACGCAGCGGACGTGATTAAGGGATATCTGCAGAATCAGGAAGGTCAGGAATATCAGGAAGGCCAGGAATATCAGGGATAAGAGTAACAGGCCGGTACAGACTGTTGTGGATAAAAGGTGCCGGTTGCGGGCTGTTTTGCTCAGAAGATGACAGTCGGTACTTTATGAATGGATCATTATTACAGTGTAAATCGTGTTATGTACTTGTTGCATGATATCGCAATAGAAGGATTCTTATGGGAAATTTCATAAGAATCCTTTTCATTTTGTCGTTTGTAAAGTATAATAAGAAATGGTACGGAATATTCAGGCATAAGAATACAGATGAAAAGGGGGAGACAATGGAACAGTCGATTATTTTTACGAATGAGAACTGTGTGGGATGCAACAAATGTATTTCTGCCTGTCCGGCCATTTTGGCGAACAGAGCGGCGATGGACGGCGAGATGTCCAGGATTGAAGTGGATCAGGAAGCGTGTGTACAGTGTGGCAGTTGTTTTGACTCCTGTGGACATAAGGCAAGAGAGTATATAGATGATACAAACGAGTTTTTTGGGGCGCTGGCACAGGGAAAGCGGATATCTGTGATTGTGGCACCGGCATTTCTGGCTAATTATCCCAGAGAATACGGGCGGGTGCTCGGTTACCTGAAAAAGAAAGGTATCAACCATATTTACAGTGTCAGTTTCGGTGCTGATATTACGACCTGGGGATATCTGCGTTATATTACGGAACATAATTTTACCGGTGGGATTTCGCAGCCCTGTCCTGCGATTGTAAGCTATGTTGAGAAGTATATACCCGAGCTGATACCCAAACTGGTTCCGGTGCACAGCCCGATGATGTGTATGGCCATTTACATCAGGAAATATCTGAAGCTGAATGATGAATTGGCTTTTTTAAGTCCCTGTATCGCGAAGAAAACAGAGATCATGGATCCCAATACTTATGGTTATGTCAAATATAATGTGACCTATGATCATATGATGAAAGTGATCGGCAGAGAATATGAGTCTTGTGCAGAGGCAGGAGATGAGATCGAATATGGATTTGGTTCCATCTACCCCACGCCGGGTGGTCTCAGGGAAAACGTCGAACATTTTCTTGGCAAAGAAAATATGATCCGACAGGTGGAGGGAGAGAAGCGTGCCTATGAATTTCTTCACACCTATCTGGAACGGGTGCAAGGCGGAAAGCGTCTGCCTTTTATGGTGGATGCCCTGAACTGTGAAAAGGGCTGTATCTACGGTACGGGCACAGAGCCTTTGAGGGGAACGGAAGATGTACTCTTTGAAGTCAACAGACTGCGCAACGCCTATAAGAGTGACCGGCGGGTGAAAGGCCTGAAGAAAAAAGAACACAGTCCCTGGGCCAGGGATCTTTCGCCGCAGGAACGGCTGGCTAATTTTTATGCGCAGTTCCGCGATCTGAGGCTGGAAGATTTTATGCGTTCCTACACGGACAGACACTTAAGTCTCAGGAAGCCTTCCGAAGCGGAAATAAACCGGATTTTTCTGTCCATGAATAAGAGTACAGAGGTTCAGCGGACTATGAACTGTTCTGCCTGTGGGTATGCCACCTGTGAGGAAATGGTGATTGCCATTTACAATGGGGTCAATGTCAAGGAAAATTGTATCCATTACATAAAAGATGTGGTGCAGCAGGAGAAGGAAGTCATCCTGCAGAAAAACGAAGAAGAAAAAAAGGAACAGCAGCGCAAGGATAAGGAACTGAAAAATATTCTGGAACAGTTCAGGCAGATGCAGATGTCACTTTCGGATCTTGCCTCCGGTAATCAGCAGTCGGCAAATGAGGCTACGGCCATGGCGACGGCAGTGAGTGGTCTGAACAATGTCTGTCAGGCGGTGAAGGAAGAGATCGGCAAAGTGTCTCAGTTCCTGGATGAATATAAAGAAAGCAACGAAGAGATCATAGAGGTGTCTTCCCAGACCAATCTGCTGGCACTGAACGCTTCCATAGAGGCTGCCCGTGCAGGAGAGGCGGGACGGGGCTTTGCCGTGATTGCGGAAGAGGTAAGGACGCTTTCGGACAACACCAAACAGCTGATCGAGCGCAACACGGCCAATGGCAATGAACTGATTCCGGCAATCAATCAGTGTATTGAGGATATCAACCGGATCGTGAAGACTGTGAGAGAGTTTAATGAGAAGATCATGACCATAGCGGCGACAGCGCAGGAGATTTCCGCGCAAAACGATATGATTTCCGTGATCGCTACCGATCTGCAGGAAAACATGGGCCGGCTGGTCTGAGTAAAGCGCCTGTTGATGACGGCGTACTTTGTCACTGCGCGGAGGCTGGCAGACCATGATAAAACACAGGACGCGGATAGATACCCTGGAGCGCACAGGGTACCTGGAGAGAGATGAGTGGATTTTTCTGCTTTCGGATTTCGGGGAAGCGGATCGCAGGTATGCTGCCGAAAGGGCAAGAGAGGTTGCCAGGCAGTATTTCGGGAAGCGGATTTATATCAGAGGGCTGATTGAATATACGTCCTATTGCAGAAATAATTGTCTGTACTGTGGGCTGCGCCGGGACAATGCAAAAGCCAGGCGTTACCGGCTGACGGAGGAAGAGGTGCTGGACTGCTGCCGGAAGGGGTACGATCTGGGATTTCGCACCTTTGTCCTGCAGGGCGGTGAGGATGTTTATGATACAGATGACCGCCTGTCGCATATGGTCAGGCGGATCAAGTCTGCCTATCCGGATTGTGCCCTGACGCTTTCTCTGGGAGAGCGGGAGGAGCGGTCATACCGCAGACTGTATGAGGCAGGGGCAGACCGCTATCTGCTGCGTCATGAGACTGCGGATGAAGCGCATTATGCCATGCTGCATCCGCAGGAGATGTCACTGGCGCATCGTAAGAGATGCCTGCAGCAGTTGCGGGATATCGGTTATCAGACGGGATGCGGTTTTATGGTGGGTTCTCCGGGACAGACGGCAGAGACACTGGCGGCGGACATGGCTTTTATTCACCGGCTGCGTCCCCATATGATCGGCATCGGTCCCTTTCTCCCGCACAGGGATACCCCGCTGGGGGAAAAGGCAGCGGGCAGCCTGCAGCTGACGCTGTTTTTGCTGAGCCTGCTGCGGATCATGGAGAAACAGGTGCTGCTGCCGGCCACTACCGCGCTGGCTACGCTGCAGGAGGACGGCAGACAGCAGGGCATACTGGCAGGTGCCAATGTGGTCATGCCAAACTTATCTCCGATCAGCGTCAGAGATAAATACAGCCTGTATGACAACAAAAAGCATACAGGGGAGGAAGCTGCGGAAGGTCTTGAAAAACTGCGGGAAGGTATGAAAAAGATCGGCTATGAAATAGTCTCTGTCAGGGGAGACTGGGAAGCGAGGTAACAGGACGTGGAGTACGGATATGATAAGATGTCTTCAAAGGCGGAGGAATTTATCAATGACAGAGAAATCCGGGAGACGATTGCGTATGCCAGGGAGAATAAGTCAAACAGGGAACTGGTGTTTTGCCTGCTGGAACGCGCCGCGGACTGCCGCGGGCTGAGCCACAGAGAGGCGGCGGTCCTGCTGGAGTGTGAGATTCCGGAGGCCAATGAGGCGATGAAGGCGCTTGCGCGCCAGATTAAGCAAAAACTGTATGGGAATCGTATCGTGATGTTTGCGCCTCTTTATCTGTCTAACTATTGTGTCAACGGCTGCACCTATTGTCCCTATCACCATGGCAACGGGCACATCAGAAGGAAGAAGCTGACCCAGGAGGAGATACGCAGGGAAGTGACGGCGCTGCAGGATATGGGGCATAAAAGGCTGGCACTGGAGGCAGGAGAAGATCCGGTGCATAATCCGCTGGACTATATTCTGGAGAGTATCCGGACCATTTATGACATCCATCATAAAAACGGGGCAATCAGACGGGTCAATGTAAATATTGCGGCCACTTCGGTGGAAGATTACAGAAAACTGAAAGAGGCCGGTATCGGAACTTATATCCTGTTTCAGGAGACCTATCATAAAGAGACTTATGAAGCACTCCATCCCACCGGCCCCAAGCATGATTATGCATATCACACAGAGGCTATGGACAGAGCGATGGAAGGCGGGATCGATGATGTGGGCATCGGCGTATTGTTCGGTCTGGAAAGGTACCGCTACGATCTGATCGGTCTTTTGATGCATGCGGAGCATCTGGAGGCCTGCAGAGGCGTGGGGCCGCATACCATCAGCGTCCCCAGGGTCTGTCCGGCAGATGGCATCAGCAAGGCAGACTTTGCCAATGCAGTATCGGATGAAATTTTTGAGAAGATTGTGGCTCTGATCCGGATTGCCGTTCCCTATACGGGCATGATTATTTCCACCAGAGAATCCAGAACTTCCCGGGAAAAGGTATTGCAGCTTGGCATATCCCAGATCAGCGGCGGTTCCCGCACCAGTGTGGGCGGTTATGTGGAAAAGGAAGAGGCGCATGAGAATTCTGCGCAGTTTGATATCAGTGACACGCGCTCTCTGGATGAAGTGGTAAACTGGCTGATCGGTCTGGGGCATGTACCCAGTTTCTGTACCGCCTGCTACCGCGAGGGGCGCACCGGTGATCGCTTTATGACGCTGCTTAAATCCGGCCAGATTGCCAACTGCTGCCATCCCAATGCGCTGATGACGCTGCAAGAATACCTGATTGACTATGCATCTGCAGAGACAAGATGCAAGGGAGAAGAACTGATCCGCAGGGAACTGGCGAATATTCCCAATCCCGTAGTCAGACAAACGTGTGCGCAGTACATGGAACAGATGGAACAGGGCCGGAGGGATTTCAGATTTTGAGAGGCGATACCATGGCATCAACTTTACAGCAGACACCGGCGGCAAACCGGATTCATATCGGCTTTTTCGGCAGACGTAACAGTGGCAAATCATCCCTGCTTAACGCCTTTGCCGGGCAGGAAGTCTCGATTGTCTCCTCCGAGGCAGGCACAACCACTGATCCGGTCAGCAAACCGATGGAGATTCCCGGTCTGGGGCCCTGTGTCCTGATGGATACGGCGGGATTTGATGACGAGGGCCGGCTGGGAGAACTGCGGGTGGAGAAAACCAGGCAGACGGCAGAGAAAGCCGATATTGCCGTGTTGCTCTGTGCAGAAGGGGATCTGGAAGGGGAAAAGTGCTGGTATCAGTATTTCCGGGAAAGACAGGTTCCCGTGATCCCGGTGGTGAGTAAAGGGGATCATGGGGAAGAGGCCCGGGCGCTGGCGCAGCGGGCAGAGGAATATCTGGGAGAAGGGGCGCTTATTGTCAGTGCATGGGACCGGGCCGGGCTGGATACGCTGCGCGAACGGCTGCTGCGGGCGCTGCCGGAGGCCTGGGCACCGGCGGACATCACCGGCTCTCTGGTCAGAGAGGGAGATACGGTGCTGCTTGTAATGCCTCAGGATATCCAGGCGCCGAAGGGCCGGCTGATCCTGCCTCAGGTGCAGACCATCCGGGAACTTCTGGATAAGAAGTGTATCACGGTCTGTGCGACGGTCGACGGACTGCCAGCGGCGCTTGAAAAGTTGCGGGAGCCGCCGCAGCTGATCATAACGGATTCCCAGGCGTTCCCGGCCGTATATGAAAAAAAGCCGGAAGGCAGTCTGCTTACCTCTTTTTCCGTTTTGTTTGCGGCATATAAAGGAGATGTAACCTATTATATCCGGAGCGCCGGAAGGATCGCTGACCTGGGAGCGGACTCCCGGGTGCTGATTGCAGAATGTTGTACACATGCGCCGCTGGCCGAAGATATCGGCCGGGTGAAGCTGCCGCGTATGCTGCGAGAGCGGTGCGGAGCGAGTCTGCAGGTGGATATGGTAAGCGGCATGGATTTTCCGCAGGATCTCAGGGGGTATGATCTGATCATTCAGTGTGGCGGCTGTATGTTTAACCGCAGATATATTCTGTCGCGGACAGAGCGTGCCAAAGAGCAGGGGGTGCCGATGACCAATTATGGTGTGGCCCTCGCATGGCTGAGCGGTATTCTGGATCAGGTGGCAATTGCAGGGAATACATAGTCAGAGGTTTTTATGGAAAGAAAAGAAACATGGGAAGTGGAAGGATTTCAGTTCCGCACGCAGGAAGAGGCAAAGCTGGCCAGGACAGAGCTGGATAAGATCACATTTCTGGAAAAACGGCTGCGGTATGACGATCCGGAAAGTATCCTTACGATTTATAATAAAGCGATCGAGAATGGTATTTTTCAGACACCGGTGGGATTCCAGTATCTGCAGAAGCTGAAGAATTTTCTGGAAGAGAACAATCTGGCCAGCCGGGCAAGAAACATACCGCTGCAGCAGCACAGCGGCAGTGGGCAGGAGCAGGCGCACAGGCAGGAAGAGGATAAGCAGCATGTGGCAAGGGTACGCATACAGCCCAGCCAATACCGGGCACTGCGTTCGAAACTCAGGCGTTCCGTCTGGCTGAATATTATACTTGTACTGCTGGTCATCCTCATGTTTGCCATTACCCTGACCGGAAAAAATGCCAATATTCTTAATTATGAAAGGGTCCTGACAGACCGGTATGCGGGCTGGGAACAGGAACTGACAGAGCGGGAGGCGGCTGTCCGGGAAAAGGAACGGGCGCTGCGGATGGAGGAATAAGGTGCCGTCCCCCAAAAGGACGGCCATATTATCCTTCGAATTTATATCCCATGCCCCAGATCGTCTTAATGCTGTCCCCTTTGTCGCCCATCTTGCTCCGCAACTTTTTGACATGTGTGTCGATCGTGCGGGCGTCACCAAAGTAATCATAATTCCATACATGATTGAGTATCTTTTCGCGGGAAAGGGCTACGCCGCGGTTTTCCATAAAATAAGTCAACAATTCAAATTCTTTGTAACTGAGTTCCACGGGACTGCCGTCAATGGTAACCTGATGGGCATTTTTATCCAGGGTAATGCCGCCGCAGGAGAGAAGCTCGTTTTGATTCATCTGTCCGGCACGGCGCAAAATGGCCTCCACTCTTGCCACCAGTATCCGGGGACTGAACGGTTTGGTAATGTATTCGTCCACGCCGAGTTCAAAGCCTGTCAGTTCGTCCCGCTCGTCGGACCTGGCCGTCAGCATGATGATGGGCACTTTGGAATATTCCCGTATTTCCCGGCAAACCTGCCAGCCATCCGTGCCAGGCATCATCACATCCAGCAGAATGAGGGCGATATCTTTCTGCTCCCAGAAAATCTCCAGCGCCCGGCTGCCGTCCTCGGCTTCTATTACATGATAGCCGCTCTTGGTCAGGAAATCCCTCACCAGTTTCCGCATCCGGCTTTCGTCGTCTACAACCAGTATTGTAAGCTGTTCCATGTTCTGCCTCCCTGTTTTCCTAGTTTGTTGTTTATTATAACAGGATTGTGTGAAAGTTACAATTTTGGAGAAAAACTAATCCTTGCATTTACGGTTTTTTTTGTATACAATAGAACCAGTCAGCGTCAGAGGCTCCTGGATGGAAAAGGAGTCTGCAAATGGAGAAGAGAATAAAAAAGTGCGCAGTGTTTGTGGTTTTGCTTGGTATGTCCGTACTGCTATGTAGTTGTGCCAGAAAAGGACCGGATGTGCTGGATGAGATTTTGTTGCCGGAAGGATATGACACCGGGAGCCGGGAAATGTCAGATATATCTGAGGCAGTGGATGCCGGTGAGATACAGGAGACAGAGGCGGCAGGGAATGGGGATGGAGAAGCCACGGATCATGTGCAGCAGGTAACAAAGGAATGTTATGTGCATATTTGTGGTGCGGTGCAGGATGCGGGCGTTTACCGGATGGAGGCGGACGATCGCATTTTTGCCGTTGTGCAGAAAGCGGGCGGGTTTGCCCCCGGGGCCTGTGAGGATTATGTGAACCTTGCCAAACCGGTGGCTGACGGACTGCGGATATGGATTCCCACCACAGAGGAAGCGGAAGAGGAGAGACAGGCCGGGCAGCAGGCAGTCATGGCAGAAGACAGGGGACTGGAATATCCGCAGGAAGATACGGCCAAAACAGCGCCGGCGTCGTCCGGGGCGGCGGGCAGTCCGGTCAATATCAATACGGCTTCGGTGGAGCAGCTTATGGGCCTGCCGGGGATCGGTGAGGCAAAAGCCCGGGCGATCCTGGAGTATCGCAGCGGTCATGGCGATTTTAGCAAAAAAGAAGATATCATGAAAGTGGCCGGAATCAAACAAAGCGGCTACGATAAGCTCAAAGATCAGATCACAGTGAAACAGGAGTAGAAACAGATGGCAAACAGGGTATTGGTGGTAGATGACGAAAAGCTGATCGTAAAAGGGATACGCTTTAGTCTGGAGCAGGACGGTATGGAAGTGGACTGCGCATACGACGGAGAAGAGGCGGTGGAAAAGGCAAAAGCCGGCGTCTATGACATTATTTTACTGGATATTATGCTGCCGAAACTGACCGGGCTGGAGGTATGTCAGCAGATTCGGGAATTTTCTGCGGTGCCCATTGTGATGCTTACAGCCAAGGGAGAGGATATGGATAAGATACTGGGCCTGGAGTACGGTGCGGATGACTATATCACCAAACCCTTTAACATTCTTGAAGTCAAGGCCAGGATCAAGGCTATCATACGGCGTACATCGGCCCATACCAGGACGGAGACGGTGGAGAACAGCTTCCTGGAAGCAGGGGATATGCGGATAGAACGGGATAACAGAAGGGTATCTATTTCCGGCAGGGAGATCAATCTGACGGCCCGGGAATTTGATGTCCTGGAATTGCTGGTGCTGCATCCGGGTAAGGTATACAGCCGGGAAAGTCTCCTGAAACTTGTCTGGGGTGCGGATTATCCGGGAGATGTGCGTACCGTGGATGTGCATATCCGGCGGCTGCGGGAAAAGATCGAAACCAATCCCAGCGAGCCTGGTTATGTCCATACCAAGTGGGGTGTGGGATATTACTTTAAACACTGAATGGGGCGGGCGTGAACGGAGTTTGGGCGGATGTTTAAAAAATGCAGGAAATACCTGGGAAAAATTAAAATTCTGAGAAGTCTGAAAGCACGTCTTTTTTTTATCATTCTGCTGTCCGGTATCATACCCAGCGCGGGGATGCGTTATGCCATTTTGCGGGGGTATGAGGAACGGGCGGTAAATGTACGGATTGCGGATGTACAGAATCAGTTTAAGATTCTGGCCAATCATCTGTTGATCTATGGATATTTTCATGATACGGCTTCTGAGGTGGTCAATACAGAGTTGGATCAGCTCTCCAATCTGTATGACGGACGGGTGTTAATCATTGACCGTAATTTTAAGGTGATCAAAGACACATACGGCATCAGCGAGGGACGTACTATTATTTCCGAAGAGGTGATCCGCTGCTTCAAAGGGAGCGGTACGACCAATTATGACAGTAAGAACGGCTATATAGAGATCACCACACCGATCGTAAATTCGGTTGTGAGCACGCCGGATTCCCAGGCCGGTGTCGATCAGGCAGCAGAAGAAGGCCTGGCGGAAGGGGTGATTCTCTCCAGCGCTTCCACCAGTACGATTATGACCACGCTGGATATTCTCAATCGCCGGGCAATCATAGTGGAAGTCATTGCGCTTGTATTTATGGTGGCGATTGCCTTTATCCTCTCCCGGCTGCTGATCGCCCCATTCGAGCGGGTGACGCAGGCCATCAATGAGGTGAAGGCGGGTTTTACGGATGACGAAATATCTGTCAATGACTATGTGGAGACAGAGCATATTGTAGATGCCTTTAATCAGCTCCTGGGCAGGATGAAAGTACTGGATGATTCGCGGCAGGAGTTTGTATCCAATGTGAGTCATGAACTGAAGACGCCGCTGACGTCGATGAAGGTACTGGCAGACTCTCTGATGGCTCAGGAGGAAGTGCCGGCAGAACTGTATAAAGAGTTTATGACAGATATTGCCAACGAGATCGAAAGGGAAAACAAGATTATCAACAATCTGCTTTCGCTTGTCAAAATGGATAAAAAAGCGGCTGATCTGAGTATTGTTTCCATGGATATCAATGAATTGCTGGAACTGATTCTCAAGCGCCTGCGGCCGATCGCCCGTAAAAAAAATGTGGAAGTGATTTTTGAGAGTATTCGTCCGGTGACAGCGGAAGTGGACGAGGTCAAGCTGACACTGGCGCTGTCCAATCTGGTGGAAAACGCCATCAAATATAACAGGCCCGAGGGCTGGGTCAGGGTGAGGCTGGATGCGGACCATCAGTTCTTTACAGTGCAGATATCGGATTCGGGGATCGGGATTCCGGAGGAGGCGCAGGAACATATTTATGAACGGTTTTATCGCGTTGATAAGTCCCATTCCAGAGAGATCGGTGGTACGGGACTGGGACTGGCCATTACGCGGAGTGCGATTCTGATGCATCGCGGTTCTATCAAAGTGATGAGTGCGGAAGGGCAGGGGACGACGTTTACCGTGAAGATCCCACTGATCCATCTGGCGTAAAGGAGGAGAGGCAAAGTGAAGAGAAAAAGGAATATCCTGCTCTTTCTTTTGTGTCTGTTAGGCCTGTGTCTGTATGGCTGCGGCCGGACCGGCGGTACAGGCGACGGTCGGATCGTGGATGTGTATTATCTGAGCAAGGACGAAAACGGGATTGAAAGGGAACCTTATATGCTGCAGGAGGAAGGTGCGGACCGGCAGATCGAGGAATTGCTGGAGGTAATGGCACATGCGCCGGAAGATGCGGACAGCAAGGTGGTTCTGGGCGCAGCGGCGACGGTCCTGGAAGTGAGCCGGGAGGAAGCGCAGGTCATCCTGACTATGGATGAGGGATACCGGAATCTGAACCCTGCCACGGAGGTACTGACCAGAGCGGCGCTGGTGCGTACTCTGACCCAGATAGACGGGGTTGATTTTGTTTCCATGAAGGTGCGCAATGATCCGCTGACCGACCGCTCCGGCAATCCCATCGGTATTATGGAGGCATCCATGTTTATCGACAATGCGGGCGATGAGATCAATGCTTACGAGAAAGTGCGTCTGACACTGTATTTTGCAGACGAGAGTGGTACGAAACTGGTGGAAGCTACCAGGTCGGTGGTGTATAATACCAATATCTCCATGGAAAAACTGGTCGTGGAACAGTTGATTAAGGGTCCCAACAATGAAGAGATGTTTCCCACGATCAATGCAGAGACAAAGGTCATCAATGTGACAGTAAAAGATGGTATCTGCTATGTGAACTTAAATGAAAGTTTTCTGACACCACTGACCAACGCTACTGCGGAAGTGACCATATATTCCATTACCAATTCCCTGGTGGAATTGCCCAATGTAAACAAGGTCCAGATTTCCATCAACGGGGACACGGAAGGGACATTCCGGGAAAAGTTTCCGCTCTCCACTATATTTGAGCGAAATCTGGAACTGATCGAGTGATTGTATTCCTGCGGCGGCAGCGTTGAGGCGTCGCCGCAGGGGCGGTAAGGAGGCCATATTGAGACGGTATACACTCTGTAAATGCTGTTTCGCTGTGCTGGCTTTGCTTTTTCTTCTGATCAGGACAGGAGACCCGCCCGGGCCATGGGATGGCTGCAGCGGGCCTGTGACTGCGGCAGGCACGGTGAGCCGGATCGAAGAAAAAGCAAAGGACAACCATCAGCGACAGATCATCCTGTCACTCCGTTCCGTTACGTTCTGCAGCGGAACCTTTCCCCATCAAAATTCAGACAATCTAAAAACAGAACCCCAAAAGGCTGCGGGCATTTTATGTTATCTGGCCCCGGGAGAAGAGATACCCCGCTGCGGGGAATCGGTTATCGTCTCCGGGCAGGCGGAGCCGTTTGAGAGTTGCCGCAATCCGGGCTGTTTTGACGCGGCTGCTTATTATCATGCCCGTGGCAATCTGTTTTCCCTCAGAGAAACAAGTATCATAAAGAGAAGTAAATCGTATGACAGATACCGGCAGGGACTGTATCTCTGCCGGCGGTATGCTTCGGCAGTGCTGACAGAGATCTGCGGGGAAGATGCCGGTATCATGCAGGCTATGCTGCTGGGCGATAAGGCGGATCTTGCGAAGGAGGTGCAAAAATCGTATCAAAACGGCGGGATCTCGCATATTCTGGCTATTTCGGGACTGCATATCTCATTCCTTGGTGTGGGTCTTTATCAGGGACTGAAAAAAATCCTGCCCCTTATGGTAGCCGGTATGACGACAGCAGCAGTCCTTATCTCTTATGTGATTCTGACAGGAGGCAGTCCTTCCGCCTGGCGGGCCGGTTTGATGTTTCTGATCAGTCTGCTGGCAGAGGCGTCAGGGCGAAGCTATCATAGAATGACAGCGCTGTCAGTTTCTGCGCTGATATCTGTTTTGGGGCAGCCATTGCTGCTGACACAGAGCGGTTTTTTGCTTTCGTATGGAGCCATTTTGGGATTGGAACGGATTGCGCCGGTTCTCTCTGGGCTCTGGAGAGGAAAAGCTGCAAGGCTGTTTCTGGCCGGTCTCTCGGTCTCGGTCGTTACACTTCCCGTTCTTTTGTCCTCTTTTTATGAATTTCCCCTGTATTCCCTTTTGTTGAATCTGCTTGTCATTCCACTGATGGGAGTGGTGATGGTGCTTGGCATAGCGGCTTTTCTGGCCGCACTGGTATTGCCGCCGCTGGGACGGCTTATGTTCCGGCCGGTCTCTATACTGCTGGCGTTTTTTTCGGCCTGCTGCTCTCTGGCAGAAAGAATGCCCGGCCATATGTGGCGTACAGGGAAGCCGGAGCCGCTGCAGATTATCATGTACTGTGTCTGCCTGCTGGTATTTTGCCTGGTGGGACGCTATATGACAAAGCCGCTGGCAGTGCTGCTGCTGGTCGGTGGCCTGTGGCTTCTGACCGGTACAGTCCGGATCGGAGATCGTATGACCGTATTGGATGTGGGGCAGGGAGACAGTATTTTACTGCAAAGTGAGGGAGGCTGCGCTGTCCTGATAGACGGCGGCAGTACTTCCCGGCAGCAGCTGGCGACATATACGCTGCTGCCCTGTCTGAAATCCAGGGGCATCAAAAGACTGGATTATGTCTTTCTCACGCATATGGATGCCGATCATATAAGTGGTGTGGAACAGATACTGGAAGAGATGGGGACCTCCCGGGAAGAAGTGGGCATAGAGACATTGGTACTGCCTGCCATCGGCAATCCGGATCAAGCATATGCACGTATCGTCTCTCTGGCCGGCGCGGCCGGCGTCCGTGTCTGCACGATGGGGGATGGAGACAGACTGTCTGTGGGGGGATTTTCCTTTCTCTGCCTCCATCCGCAAAAGGGAGGCATCTATGAGGACAAAAATGCGGCTTCGCTTGTCCTTTACCTGCAAAAGGATACCTTTTCCGTTCTTCTGACCGGTGACTTGGACGGAGAGGCGGAAGAACTGTTCGCGGAGCGTATCGGACAACGTGCGGACAGGCGCGCGCAGGTGTATGCGGATCTTTTACCGGGACACGTGACAGTACTGAAAGCAGGCCATCATGGCTCTGCCGCTTCCTGCAGCGAGGCGTTTCTTTCCCTGACAGGCCCGCGGATTACAGTGATCTCATGCGGGGCAGAGAATCGCTACGGACACCCGGACGAAGATACACTGGAGCGTCTGCGCCGGTGTGGCAGTCATGTTTTTGTGACAAAAGATACCGGTGCGGTCGAGATTCTTGTGCAAAACGGACGGGTAAAAGTAAAGACGTGGCTGCCGTAGCAGTTACCGGGATGGCCCGTCTCTGCCAGAAGCGCTTATATCACCGACTCTTTCAGTTTCTGTGATGTTCCTGTATGACAGGTACACAGTTCGTGCTTTCCTGTGTTTGCCGTGTTTAGCGGATTTTGAAGATAGACTTCCCTTTCTCCTTATGATATAGTTACGTTATGATAACGGCCGTGCCCGGCAGGGCGGACGCGCAGGGATGTGGCAGGAGAGTATGACACGGAGTGGTTGACATATATGAAACTGATCAATGAAGATATCAAAAGCGGAAATCTGAAGCAGGTATATCTGCTCTATGGGGAAGAAGCATATCTGCGCAGGCAGTACAGAGACAGGCTGCGTGATGCGCTGGCGCAGGGAGATACGATGAACTGCCATTATTTTGAGGGAAAGGGCATCAATCCGGGCGAGGTCATTGACCTGGCGGAGACATTGCCGTTTCTTGCTCCGCGGCGTGTGCTGGTGGTGGAAAACAGCGGTCTGTTCAAAAAGGGCGGAGAAAGGCTTGCGGAATATATGACAGATATGTCAGAAACGGCTTATTTTGTCTTTGTGGAGACGGAAGTGGACAAAAGGAGCAGGATATATAAGGCCGTGAAGACAGCAGGGCGTGTTACGGAATTTCCGCTGCAGGATATGGGGACACTGCGCCGCTGGATTGCCGGACTGGCTGCCAGAGAAAAAAAAGAGATTGCGGATGCGGATATCCGCTATTTTCTGGATAAGACCGGCACGGATATGGAAAATATCAGGATGGAACTGGAAAAGCTGTTTTGTTATACACAGGGAAGGGACAGGATTACGGCAGAGGATATGGATGCTGTCTGTATCCGCCGGGTGTCGAATCAGATCTTTGATATGATCAATGCCATCGGGGAAAGGAAGCAGGAACGGGCACTGGAACTGTATTATGACCTTTTGGCGCTGAAGGAACCACCCATGCGGATTCTGTTTCTGATTGCCCGGCAGTTTAATCTGCTGCTGCAGGTAAAAGAGTGTAAGAAAAAAGGATATGACACCCGTTCGATCGCGGAAAAGACAGGGCTGAGAGATTTTCTGGTAGGAAAATATGCTTCTCAGGCGGCCCGCTTTGAGGCAGAGAAATTGCGGGAAGCACTGCAGGCCTGCGTGGAGGCAGAGGAACGGGTGAAAACGGGGAAAATGAATGATGTGATGAGTGTGGAACTGCTACTTGTGGCATATGGAAGATAACAAAGGAGCTGTTGCAAAAGTAGAAGAATAATCGCTACTGGAGCAACGGCTCCGTTTTTATGTCTGAAAACGGAAAAGCAGCCTCCGAAGAGCCCGCCATCCATAGTATAATGGAACCATCAAAACGCCGGAGGCAGAGGATTTGTCAGACAGGGAACAGCATATAAGGAAGGCTTTTGCTTATATCTCGGCGTGTGCCTTACGGTACTGCTGCGGAGATATATGGCAGATTCTCTGAAATGTCTGGGAAAAATAACTGCTGGAAGAAAAGCCGGTGCTGCCGGCGATTTGTTCAATGCTGTAGCTGGTAGTTGTCAGAAGATCTTTGGCAGCAGAAATACGGACAGTTGTCAGATAGGCGATGGGGGATTGTCCGTAAAGTTCCGTAAACTGGTGGGCCAGATAGTATTTTGTAATATTGCAGTTGTCAGCGAGGGAGTTCAGTGTGATTTTGTTCCTGTAATTTTCCTCAATATAGCGTTTGGCCTTGTGGCATTCATGACTGCTGTTTTGTGGTTGTGCAAGTTCACAGGATATTTGTTCTTTGCGGTATATGAGCAGGATAAGGATAGCCAGATAATGCTGGCATATTTCTTCATAGCACTTTTTTTTGTTATGCATCTCCGTTAAAATGTTTTCAAAACAAAGACGGATGGAGGAGTCGCTTGCAGAGGAGTTTATAACACTGTACTCAACCGGTCGGTGTGTATTGATTTTCAGACCTTCTACGCCCAGAACATAGTAATTTAAAGGGTCTGAGGGATTGGAAAATTCTGTATGCAAAACCTGGGTGCCAATTAGGATCAGGCTGCCGGCATGAACCGGGATCGTCTCATTTTCAATTTGAATCTGTCCGCTGCCGCTTGTGATGAAAAAAATTTCCGTAAACTGATGGCTGTGCGGGAAACTGGTCCAGTCATTCTCAAACTTAGAGGAAGAAATGGACAGAAGCCTGAACGAGAGTTCCGGAAGGTCTTTGTTTTCCAAATTTAATTTTCTGTTACTCATGGATTCTCCTTTGCGTCTTTTGGATAAAATGTATAAATTTTGAAGCGAAAAGTCCTTTTTATAGTCTAAGTATATAAAAAAAGAGGATATATGGCAATATTTTTATAAAAAAAGCAAGATATATAAAAATAACAGCAATATATGGGTACAAAGAATAGTAAAAACAGATATAATAGTGAGTATAAAGAGATTGACACATAATTTTATGGTCAAAATCACCAAAATGAAATGGGAGGTAAAATATGAAAAAGAAATTTTTGTGCACAATTTTATGTATCAGCATGGCGGCTTCTATGCTTGTCGGATGCGGAGCAAAATCTGATTCAACAGACAGCGGCAGCGGTACGGCAGAGGAAGGGACGGCTGCTGATCAGGAAGCGTCCCAGGACACAGGGGCAGAGACTCCGGCAGACAGTGAAGCAGATTCCGGCAATTCTTATGAACAATATGCAGGAACGACGATTCATGTAGCAGCAATCGAGACTGCGTATGGCTCCGAAATGTGGCAGGAAGTGGCGGAGGCATTTACCGCGGAAACTGGCGTTGAAGTAGAGCTTACGACAGACAAGAATCTGGAAGATGTCATCGGGCCATCCATGCAGGGCGGCGAGTATCCGGATTTCATTCATCTGGCAACAGGACGTGAAGCGGGACTCACAGAGCAGTTTATTAAAGGCAACATGATTTCAGAAGTTACCGATGTTTTGTCTATGACAATACCGGGCGAGACGGTGGTGGTATCTGATAAAATTGCAAAAGGTTTTACGGATACTTCTCTTACAAACCCCTACGGCGATGGCAAGACCTATCTGGCGCCAATGTTTTATTCTCCCTGCGGATTATTCTATAACGCAGGCCTGCTGAAAGAAAAAGGCTGGGAAGTTCCGACTACATGGGATGAAATGTGGGAACTTGGCGATAAAGCAAAAGAAGAGGATATCTATTTATTTACATATCCGACCGCAGGCTACTTTGATACATTCCTTTATGCATTGATGTATTCTGCAGGCGGCCCGGAATTTTTTGATAAAGCAACCCATTATGAAGAAGGTATCTGGGAAACGCCGGAAGCAACGGCTTGCTTTGATATTATTGCCAAATTAGCTACCTATACAAATCCTATAACACCGGCACAGGCAAATGATCAGGACTTTACACAGAACCAGCAGTTAGTTCTTGACAACAAAGCTATTTTCATGCCAAACGGTACATGGATTGTTGGCGAAATGGCAGAAGCACCGCGTGCAGATGGTTTTGAGTGGGGCATGATGGCTCTTCCGGCAGTAAAGAGCGGTGAAGACTGCTACAGCTACACATGGTTTGAGCAGTCATGGATTCCGGCCGGCGCTGAGAACCAGGATGCAGCGAAGTTATTTATGTCATTCTTATACAGCGACACGGCTTGTGAAATTTTCGCAAAAAGCGGGGCAATTCAGCCGATCGTAGATATAGCTGATAAGCTGGAAGGCGACAATGTGATGTTTTACTCTATTTATGACAACGGTGTAAAACCGGCGATGGGCAATTTCGCAGCATTTAATGCAATTCCCGGCGTTGAAGTCCGTACAGTATTTTTGGAACCGGTCAATTCGCTTGTATCCGGTGGTATTACGGAAGATGACTGGATCAAAGATGTGATTTCCGCAAGTGACCAGATGCGTGAGAACTTAAAATAAACAGTAGCCGGAAATGATTGTATTAACATTAGTTTGGAAATGAGATAGAGTTTTTTCATAAACGGCGGGCAGGACTCTGTCTGCCGTTTTTTTCATCTGGGAAAGGAAAGAAAAGTATGAAAAATTCCAAAAGACGCAGTGGATTTTTAGCTGTATGCATCGCGCCGGCAGTCATTTTATTTTTTATTTTTATGATACTGCCAACTTTGAATGTATTCCGTATGTCCTTGTATGAAAAAGGTGCGTATTCGCCAACAGAAACGTTTGTAGGATTGAAAAATTTTCAGGTTTTGCTAAACGACAGCAATTTTATCCGATCGATGCAAAACATGATTTTATTAATTGTGACAGTTACAATTATCACGTTTGCATTTGCCCTTATATTTGCCGGGATTTTGACAAGGGAAAAGATTAAAGGGCAGAACTTCTTCCGGATTGTGTTCTATATTCCGAATATTTTGTCCATTGTAGTGATAGCCGGTATTTTCTCTGCGATTTATAAACCGGAAAACGGTATGCTCAACAGTATCATCGGCCTGTTTCGCGATATGACGGATCCAATCTTGTGGAAAAGCGAATCTTTAGTAATGGTCAGTCTTATCATCGCCATGGTTTGGCAGGCGATTGGATATTATATGGTTATGTATATGGCTTCTATGTCAAGCGTGCCGGAGAGTCTTTATGAAAGTTCGAATCTGGACGGTGCAGGAAGGCTGTCACAGTTTTTTCAGATTACAATTCCCCTCATATGGACAAATATCCGTACCACATTGACATTTTTTATTATCTCAACAATCAACATGACGTTCCTTTTTGTAAAAGCGATGACATCAGGCGGCCCAAACGGTGCGTCAGAAGTAGCGCTTAGTTATATGTACGGCCAGAAAGATGCCGGTTTGTACGGCTACAGTATGGCAATCGGCGTTATCATCTTTTTATTCTCCTTTGCACTTTCTGCAATGGTAAATAAAGTTACAGACCGTGAGCCATTGGAATTTTAGGAGGAACAGATATGAAAAAAGAAAAACATACCGACTCTACAGAGAGGCTCTATAAGTTTTTTATATACTTTGTGCTGATTATGCTCGCGATTACGATTCTTGTACCAGTAGCATGGGTGTTTTTGGCATCCATTAAGGAAAACAGTGAATTTTATGGGAATCCATGGACTATGCCAAAAGGGTTTTACTGGCAAAACTTTGTGGATGCCTGGAATATGGCAAAGATGGGCGATTATATGATAAATTCCGTTATCGTTACCGCACTGGCACTTGCGTTATTGCTGTTAGTCGCTTTACCTGCTGCATACTGTCTGGCCAGATTTCAATTCAGAGGCAGTAAATTTTTGAATACGCTGTTTATGGCGGGACTGTTTATTAATGTAAACTATATCGTTGTTCCTATTTTTTTAATGTTAAAAGACGGAGACGTGTGGCTGAAAAAAATAGCAGGGCAGGGATTCCTTTTGAACAATATTGTAGTGCTTGCCGTTGTTTACGCCTCGACTGCGTTGCCATTTACGATCTATTTGCTGTCAGGATATTTCCAGACGCTGGCACATGACTATGAAGAAGCAGCTTATATCGATGGGGCCGGCTATAATACGACGATGTGGAAAATTATTTTTCCTATGGCAAGGCCTTCGATTATTACTGTGATTTTATTTAATTTCCTGTCGTTTTGGAATGAATATATTATCTCCATGACGTTAATGAGTTCTGCAAAAGGGCCCAAAACGCTGCCAGTAGGATTATTGAACCTGATGCAGGCACAACAGTCGGCGGCTCAGTATGGCATTATGTATGCGGGCCTTGTCGTTATCATGCTGCCTACTCTGATTTTATATATCTGTGTACAGAACAAGCTGACGCAAGGCATGGCGGCAGGCGGTTTAAAAGGCTGACAGACAAAAGTTATTGCAGAACGGACACGGAGGGAAAGGAGTGCAAAGTATGGGATTTTGGAAAGAGCATACAATAGTAAGAATGGTTCTCATTGCGGTTTTGTTTGTTGTGGGGCTTGCCGCCGTGTACAGCGGCTGGCGTATGACAGGCAAACTTGGAGGCCTTGGCATTATGGTTGCAGGCACAGGCTTTTTGGTTGCCGCGCTTTGGATTTATAACAAACCTTTTGAAAGAACGCATAGAAAGAAATGATAGTAAGAAATAACGGAAAAATAAAAAGAAGTCATAGAAAGAAACTATAAAAAGAAATGATAAAACGAATCATAAAAGAATCATAAGAAAGAAATCGCAAAGGAGCAGATAATGAATGAAACAGAAAAAAAAGACCGGGGACGTGTAACGATTCCTACCAACCTGGACGTAGTCCCGCAGACTGTCGAAATTTTAAATCGCTGGGGAGCAGATGCAATCCGTGATTGTGACGGTACGGAGTTTCCGGAAGAACTGACAAATGTCGGAGCAAAAATATATGTTACATATTATACAACGCGTAAAGATAATGAATGGGCAAAGGCCAATCCTGATGAAGTACAGCAGTGTTATATTATGACCGGATTTTATACGGCAACAGACAAGGAACTTTCGATTCCGCTTATGAAGGGAATATCCGGGGAATTGATGCAGGTGAATACAAGGGACGACATCAAGCGCTGGTGGGAAGTTATGGATCGGTCCTGCGGGGAGGCGCTGCCGGCCCAACAGTGGGAATACAACAAAGAAACAGGATGCGTAGTAATCCGCAATGCGGTTTGTTTTCATGAGTATACGGTCAGCTTTTTAGCCTATCTGATTTGGGATCCGGTGCATATGTATAATGCCGTGACAAATGACTGGAAAGATTTTGAGCATCAGATTACGTTTGATGTCAGACAGCCAAAGACACACAAATATTCTATGGAGCGTCTGCGCAGGTTTTGCAGGGAGCACCCGTATGTGAATGTCATCCGTTATACGACATTTTTCCATCAGTTTACATTAATTTTTGATGAACTGAAACGGGAAAAATATGTGGACTGGTATGGGTATTCCGCATCCGTAAGTCCGTATATATTAGAACAGTTTGAAAAAGAAGTGGGTTATCCGTTTCGGCCGGAATATATTATAGACCAGGGCTATTACAACAACCAGTACCGCGTGCCAAGTAAAGAATTTAAGGATTTCCAGGCTTTCCAGCGCCGGGAGGTGGCAAAGCTGGCAAAAGAAATGGTGGATATTACACATGAATGCGGGAAAGAAGCGATGATGTTTTTAGGCGACCACTGGATTGGGACAGAACCTTTTATGCCTGAATTTGCTGCAATCGGCCTGGATGCGGTTGTTGGGAGTGTGGGAAATGGGAGTACGCTGCGTCTGATTTCTGATATTCCGGGTGTAAAATATACAGAAGGAAGGTTTTTGCCTTATTTCTTCCCGGATACTTTTCATGAAGGCGGGGATCCGGTAAAAGAGGCAAAGGAAAACTGGGTGACGGCAAGAAGGGCAATCTTACGCAAACCAATTGACCGTATAGGTTATGGCGGTTATTTAAAGCTGGCGCTGGATTTTCCGGAATTTGTCGATTATGTACAAAGCGTATGCAATGAGTTCCGGGAACTTTATGAAAATGCAAAAGGTACGACGCCCCACTGTGTCAAAACAGTCGCTGTGCTCAACAGTTGGGGGAAGATCCGCAGTTGGGGCTGCCATATGGTGCACCATGCATTGTATCAAAAGCAGAATTACAGTTATGCGGGAGTGATCGAAGCGCTGAGCGGCGCTCCTTTTGATGTAAAATTTCTTTCCTTTGACGATCTTTTAACGGATGCAGATGTCTTAGAAGATATAGATGTTCTGATCAATGTCGGGGATGGGGATACTGCGCATACCGGCGGGGATATTTGGGAAAATCCGCAGATAGCGGCAACCGTCCGTGCTTTTGTATACCATGGAGGCGGCCTGATTGGTGTTGGAGAACCCTCCGGGCATCAGTACCAGGGACATTATCTGCAGTTGGCAAATGTACTGGGCGTGGAAAAAGAGAATGGTTTTACCTTGAATTATGATAAATATAACTGGGCAGAACATCCGGATCACTTTATCCTGGCGGACATTACAAAACCGGTAGATTTTGGAGAAGGCAAAAAGAACATCTACGCATATGAGAACACCCAGATTTTGGTACAGCGTGAAAAAGAAGTACAGATGGCGGTAAATGAATTTGGAAACGGGCGCGCTGTGTATATCAGCGGCCTGCCGTACAGTTTTGAGAACAGCAGAATTTTGTACAGAAGCATTCTATGGAGCGCCCGCGCGGAAGAGGAACTGACAAGATGGTTCAGTACGAATTTTAATGTAGAAGTCCATGCGTATGTAAAGAACGGAAAGTACTGCGTGGTGAACAATACATATGAGCCGCAGGATACCGTTATTTACCGTGGAGACGAAAGCAGTTTCAAGTTACATCTGGAGGCAAATGAAATCAGATGGTAT
>CANPIC010000014.1 GCA_947574055.1 uncultured bacterium | reverse complement strand
TAGCTACATTCTTAATTTATACTATAATAATTTTTTCTTTCTGTCAAGTTTAAAAATTAATCAAAACAGTTTGATTTTAAACTATTTTTCACAAATAAATTCTTATGCTACAATCCAAATTCCAATTTCATAAAAAAGAGCCTCAGATTTCTCTGAAGCCCTTTGATTCTTATAATTAAATTTATATCGACTATCTTACATAGCCCCCATCTGCTTTGCCACTTCCTCAGCAAAGTTTTCTTCTTTTTTCTCCAGTCCTTCGCCGGTTTCAAAGCGCACAAATCTCTTGACAGATAATTTCGCATTATTTTCTTTGGCAACCTGGCCGATATACTGTGCCACTGTCTGTTTGCCTTCTTCTGCCTTAACATAGATCTGCTCCAGAAGACATATTTCTTTCAGTTCTTTGTTCAGACGTCCTGTTACTGCACCTTCGATTACTTTTTCAGGCTTACCTGCCATCTTGGGATCGTTGCTGATCTGCGCCATGAGAATCTCTTTTTCATGTGCTTTGTATTCTTCCGAAACATCCGCTGTAGACACATACTTGGGAGCAAGAGCTGCGATCTGCATTGCAATATTGGTCAGTGCCTCTTTTATCGCATCATTGACCACATCGGTATCAGCCTCTACAATAACACCGATTCTGCCGCCGCCATGTGTATAGGAAACCACGCAGCCATTCTCAGCCACGATTTTTTCAAATCTTCTGATGCTCAGGTTTTCACCGATCACGGCAATCTTTGCCAAAAGTGCTTCCTTTACAGTCTTGGATGTATCCTGATTCCAGTTTTCAGCCAAAAATGCTTCCATATCTGCAGCATCGGAATTAACCGCCTGCTCCGCCACAGCAGCAACAAAATTCTGGAATTCTTCATTTTTTGCCACAAAATCAGTCTCGGAATTTACTTCTACGACAGCAGCAACTTTCTCATCCTTTATGATAACTCTGCACAGACCTTCCGCTGCAATTCTGTCGGCTTTTTTCTCCGCCTTTGCCTGTCCTTTTTTCCTCAATACTTCTACTGCGGCTTCCATGTCACCATTTGTCTCTGTCAGTGCCTTCTTACAATCCATCATACCTGCGCCAGTCATTTCCCGCAGTTCTTTTACCATAGTAGCTGAAATAGCCATAATCTTCATCCCTCCATACTCTGTCGCCAGCCAAAACGCCGGCGCTCTGCGCGTACCCTAGTGTACTGACACATTTACATTTCGCCAAATGACTTGCCTGGATTTCCATCTGCAGCGTTGGCTTCACTCAACGATGCCACCGCATCGCCTCGTTCAGCCGCCTTGCAGTCTGAAAATCCATTCTGCGTCATTTATCTGAAAGTAAATGTGTTAGCACACTAGTACGCTTTTCTACTTTTTTATATACAAATCAAATATCCCGCAGCGGGCGGCGCTACAGACACTCCCGTCATAACAAGTCAGTCAGATCTTTCGTCGGATTATAACACAACAAAGACACATAACACGGGACAACAGACCCGTACAGTATCCAATCGTGTCAATATACGCTGATCCGGATTCTTGTATCTGGAAATAAACTCTGTAACACCAATAGGCTGCGGGTTAAACTCAGGCAATTCTTTCCTGTTGTTTATGCCTCCACAGTCTCTTCTGCAGCAGCTTCTTCCACATCTGCCGTTTCTCCCTGATTTGCTTCAATCACAGCATCCGCCATTTTGGAGACAATCAGTTTTACCGCTCTGATGGCATCATCATTGCCGGGAATAATATAATCCAGTTCTTCCGGATCACAGTTCGTATCTCCGATACCGATCAGTGTTATACCCAGAGTATGTGCTTCCTGAACACAGATCTTTTCCTTCTTGGGGTCTACTACAAAAATAGCATCCGGGATTCCGTTCATCTCTTTGATACCACCCAGATTCTTTTCCAGTTTTTCCCATTCTTTCTTTAATTTAATCACTTCTTTTTTGGGCAGCACATCAAATGTACCATCCTGAGACATCAGTTCGATGGCTTTCAGTCTTTCGATTCTGCTTTTGATCGTCTTGAAATTGGTCAGCATACCTCCAAGCCATCTCTCATTTACATAGAACATACCACAGCGCTCTGCTTCTGCCTTAACCGCATCCTGTGCCTGCTTCTTTGTACCCACAAACAGAATCGTACCACCCTGTGCCACAATATCGGCTACTGCTCTGTAGGCTTCATCCACCTTACCCACAGATTTCTGCAGATCAATGATATGAATACTGTTTCTCTCTGTAAAGATATAGGGTGCCATTTTGGGATTCCATCTTCTGGTCTGATGTCCGAAATGAACACCTGCTTCCAACAACTGTTTCATTGAAATAACGCTCATTTTTATACCTCCGTTTGGTTTGCTTCTTCCGCCCACCTCATCTTTATCAGCCACTTCCGCGTCATAAAAGCACCGGCGACAAATCAATGGACGTGTTTTATACACAACACTGTTATTCTATCACAGGAAAATCCCTCTGACAAGAGGGATTTTGCAGACTACCACACCAAATTCGTGAATACATATACTGTAAACATCAAGAAAGGAAAAACCGAAAAGAAAAACGATCCGCCAAGATCATATCTCTGCGGCTATTGATTTTTTGTAATGATACGGGCAATTTCCTCCGCAGTTGCTCCTGCTTTGATTTCATAATTACCGGTACACAACTTTTTGTCATATCCGTTCTGACAAAGAAATCCATCATAGATGTCAGCAGATTCCACCAGTCCCAGTGTCGCCAGTTTCCGGCTCACCATGTAAGAACTCTCTCCCGGATAAATGGCCACGATTACAGAAGAGGAAGACACTTTCCCGCCTGATGTCCCTGCCGAAGATATGTCACCAGGCGCATCATCCGTCTTTTTCTCTTCCTGACGTCCGGACTGCCCGTCTCCGTTCTCCGCCTGGCCGGGACTGTTTTCTCCGGCGCTGTTGCCTGACGCTTCGCCACTTTCAGAACTGTCCGTCCTCTCTTCTGCTTCTCCTTCCGGTACCAAAGGACTCTCATCGGAAGACAACTCCGTAGTTTCCTCCGGTGCTCCCTCCCCTTCGCCTTTTGGCATATCCTCATCAGTGGGCACCGCTTCTCCGCTATCCGCATCCGTATCAGGGATCTCTGTCAATACACCGTCCACCATCCCCAGTTCCCTGGCTCTGGCCATAATCTGGGCGTCTGTCATCGTTCCCTTATTTCTTGTTGCAGATATACTCATAATCGTCGCTGTCACTGCAATGCCAAGACCCAATCCCCGCAGATAATATTTTAACCTCATACTGTTCTATACCCCTTTGAACAGATCAATAACCAGCCTGACTTCTCCCACTCCCAGTCCCAGTTCCTTCGCGATAGCTACATTGGATTTCCCTGCTCTGTGCAATGTCAGTATCTGCTCATTATTATTTTGTCCGTCCTCACCGGAACTGGAATAGGAAACGACATTCCCCGGCAGTTCCAACGGTTTTGTTTCCACAGATAAAAGCAGTTCCTTCCCTGTATCTGCGTTCTTTCTTCCTGTTCCCTCCTCAGGAAGCTGCGCTGTCATTTTTTCTGCCCCGCCCCGGATTACATCAATCCCCGTAATCTGCGAAAGCGGTACCAGCTGCGATTCTTCCACTGCAGGCAAAACCTGCACTCCATCTGACCCTGGCAATCCATCTGCCCTTACCTGCAGATCCGCTTCCGCGTCCTGAAACTGCTGCAGAGCCTCCCGGCTGCGCTTCTCTACCTCAATGACAGTATCTTTGAGACTCTGCTGCTTATCATTGAGCATGTCGTAAAGAAAGACAACTTCTTCATGATTTTTATGAATTGCTTCCAACACGGTATCCGAATATTCGCTGACAGCCATGATTTTTTCATTGGTGACCCGTTCCATGGAACGTTCTGTCTTGTCCACTGCATAGGTAACTGTCTCATCCACGATATCCGAAACACGGCTTTTCACATCCTGCATCTGTATTTCCAACAGCTTGCGGATCTGTGTCTCCATAAATTTTTTGTCAGATTCCTTTAGCTTTGCCCTTTTTTCCGGAAGCACAAAACTAAGCACAAAGACACTCAGCCCCACAACCAACAATAAGATTTCCGTTATTCCCATCTCTTATATCTTAATGTCAAAGGACTGTCGTCCCTTCACGATCACCTTTCCGCCCAGATTTTTTTCTTTTTTCTTCTGTCTGCCGCCATCCCCGCGATACTCATTGTCCCCTTTTTCCCTGGCATCGAACTTTCTGTCTTCTTTTCTGATATCGTCCTGCTTGATGACCTGTGTATGCTTCACATCCAAGGATTTCTCAAAAGTATTCTGGAACGCCTGCTGATCAATCATCCCTTTATTGTCTTCATTATGCTTAATCGTCGAATAGTCCTGTGTCCTGGAAATCACACCATTGAGTTCAATCGGCCCAAGTCCCATGTTCTTACCTCGTTTCTCTCCGTCTGATCCCTACATACCCTTCATCTTTACTTCGCCCCGCTCCCTGACGAAACGGCAATAACTCACATTTCCTTTGACCATCAGCGATACATCACCGATTGCGATCCTTGTACCTGCATATACATTTCCACTGACTGTCACTGCCGCATGCCGGCTGTTTTCCAGTATCTCCTGCAATTCATTCAGTTTCTGACCGGCCTTTTTGATATCTTTCTTGGTAACACGGTACAGGATATAGAGTTCTTTTACATAGTCAAACTGCCCTTCCGGAAGCCGGCCTCCGTTTTTTATCTTATCGGTCGCAGAAGAAAGTACCGGGTGGAGTTGACGGATCAGCTTATTATTTTCCAGCAGTTCATTTTCCAGTTCCTGTATCTGATTTTTCAGAGTCGGGCTGGCACCTACTTCCACCACCGTGTCTGCACCCATATTGGAACCCAAGTTTCTGACAGCCACGCCATTGGACGCACAGATATGACCACCGGTGATAAATCCCCTTTTTCCGCCCACATGTACCGCATCCATGGCATTTATCCTGCTGTGCAGGATAGAATCGCTGTCTACATATCCGCCGGCAGTGACCTGCGCGTTTTCAAAAAATTTAGCGATTACATTTCCACCGGCTGTAATCTTACCCTTTCCCATGCCATTCATACCACGGGCAATGATGACATCTCCTTCTGCATGAATCACTGCGCCTTCCACCACACCCTGTACTACCACATTACCGCCGGCACGAACCGTATAATTTTCACATACATTTCCTGAAATCTGTATACTGCCAGAATACTCAATATTTCCTGTAGAACTGTCCACTGCCTTTAAAGACAGTACATCAGATACCGAAACCCGATCCCCCTCCAGCGTCACATGGCCACTCACCTTAGACCGCAGTTCATTGCCATCCTCTGACAACTCTACATTTTTTCCAAATCGCAGGAATGCCTTTTTCGGCTCTCTGCCGGGGATTATCTCCCCACGCACTGTCCTGCCCGGCTCAGACGCAACGGCAGGTATCAGCCTCGCCAATACTTCACCGCTTTCACAATTATTAATCGTATTCAAATGAAAGAAATCCACACTTCCGTCTTCTTGAAGTGTAGGCCTTGCTTTCGTATCCGTATTGAAAAGATATTCTACCCTGGCATCTTCTCCCCGGGTTCTTTCCTGCCCCAGTGCCATTTCATAATCTTTACAATACTCCCGATTTCCGAGAAATTCTGTCAGAACATCATCACATACACCAAATACAACACCACGGTTTCTCAAATCATTGAGAATCTCTTCCCGATCCATCACCTTACCGTCATTGGAAGGCGCATAAAAACGCACACTCGCCGACATATCATCGCCGGCGATTCGTACTTTCAGCATCTCTTCTTCCGGCAGCCCTTTTTTCAGATTCAAAAAAACTTTTGCCGGCTCATTCTTCAGGTTCTTTGCGGCCGCATAGAGAGAAGACAGATTATATTCGATCTCATGAAACGTTAAATAATCTGCCACTTCTGTAATATCCAGCTCCAGGCCTCCGTCTTTTGCAGGATACAGCATGACACTCGTCTGCATCTCTTCGTTCAATATCTGAAAATATCCGTTCATCCATTCACCTGCACTTTTCACCTGTTTAATCAGATAAAATCCCCATATAGTTTCCCATTTTGGTCTTCATCTTCTGTAATGCTTTTGTATGGAGTTGTGATACTCTGGATTCGGTCACCTCCAGAATATGACTGATTTCCTTTAATGTCAGTTCTTCATAATAGTATAACTCTATTACTTTTCTTTCTTTCTCCGTCAGAAGTGTCAGAGAATCCTTCAGTACCTTTGCCAGTTCACTCTGTTCGATTGCTTTCTCCGGACTGTCAAACTGCCCTGAAATATGCCTGTCACTGGGAATTTCACTGCCCTGTTCCAGATATTCATTCAGAGAAATCACACCTGTGATCTTCATCTGCGACTGCCACTCGGTATACTCACTGTCGCTGATACCCAGGCCTGCCGCAATCTCCTCATCCGTTGCCGGCCTGCCCTTTTGTGTTTCAATTTCCCGTATCACACCATCAATCTTTTTCTGCTTCTGACGAATCGTTCTGGGAATCCAGTCCATCTTGCGTATCTGGTCCAGAATTGCGCCCCGGATACGCAGGCTGGCATAAGTCTCAAATTTTACTTCCTTCAGAGAATCAAATTTGTCAATCGCATCAATCAGGCCAAATATCCCATAACTGACCAGATCTTCATATTCCACATTATATCCAAGATACATGCTGAGTCTGCCTGCCACGACCTTGACCAGGGGGGCATATTCCAAAATGATTTTTTCTCTGATGTCCGCCTGTCTGGTCTTTGCATAGTCAGCCCACATTTTTTTCCTGGCTGTTTCATCCATAAATCTGCTCCAATGCTCTCTTACTTCCTTATAATATTATGTCTGTACCCCTTCCGTATCTTTCCCCGCAGCATCCGATGCTTCTTCTTTCCTAATAACTTCGCCTTCATCGGACACTTCTTTTTCCGCTTGTTCTTCCTCTGCCTTCTTCCGCTCTGCCTCGAATGAGTCCATGACATGCCTGATCACGCCGCCGATTATATAAAAAACGATCAGAACCATCAGCAATATCCACAGAAAAGTTTCCATCTCATAACGCATAATTCTCAGGCAGATACTCGTCATGGCTCCTGCCAGAAGCATTAAAATAAGCGGTATTTGTTTTGTTTTCATCTCATTCCCCAGTCAAATCACATATTCACTCTTTCCCACACTTCGAATGATAAAATCACCCGTTTCAGGATAGAAGATAACAGTCCGCCCATAATTCTTTCCTGTATCAGATGCCAGGATCGGAATCTTCAGCTGTTGCAGCTTTCTCCTCACTGCTTCCACATTGCGGTCACCCACACCCATCATCTCCGAATTGGTGGAAAAAGCAAACATCTTTGCCCCGCCAGCGATCTTGGCTACAAGCCTGCCTCTGTTGGCGCCGGCAGCAACCACCTGTTTTACCAATGCTTCAATCCCCGTGTCTGCAAATTTGGGGATATTGCTGTTATTGCGGATCACTGTACTGTCAGGCAGCATGATATGTGCCAGTCCCCCTACCTTACTGGCCGGATCGCGTATCGCGATTCCGACACAGGAACCCAGTCCCAATGTTGTGACTCCATTGGGACTTTTGCACACTTTTAAATCGGCCATTCCAACTTTAATAATTTCACTCATTTCCCCTACTTCTTCCCACTTATTATTTTACGCCATCCCCAGAGATGACAATATCTTCCCGTAAGATTCTATATCCGGAACCATGATAAAATAGCCGTCCAGTTCAACTTCATCCATAAACTGTGACTGTATCAGCAAAATCTTGTCACCCATCGTTCCGAATTCAATCGCCGGAACACTCAGAATAGCACCTGCCATATCAACACAGAGTGCCGGCGGCGACGGGAAAATTTTCAGATTGGTGATCGTGGCAAGCGAATTGAGATATGCGCCCGTAATGATATTGCCAATCTCCATCAAAGCGGACATTTCCATTTCCCCGAACTCATCTCCGCCCATATCCATCCCCATCAGCTTTGCAACCAGATGTTTTGCCGAATCTTTTCCCAACAGGAACATAATACTGCCGGTAATATCTCCCTCCACAGCCAGATAAATACCGGCCATGATCTGTTCTTCCCCGCCAATCAGTGCCCCTACATCACGAAACTCCAGCAGTCTGACCTGAGGAACCTTCATATCCACTTTACAGTTCAGCATCTGTGCCAGCGCTGTCATCGCGTTTCCGGCGCCGATATTACCCAGTTCCTTCAACACATCAACATACTGGTCCGACATTGCTTCCACAGTTATTTCTTTACCCATGTTTCACCTTCCTACTTCCTGCTAAAATTATGACAGCGCTTCCTTATCAAGCGTGACCGAATTGAGATCCAAAAGTGAGATCAGGCCGCCGTCATATTTTCCAATCCCGTAGATAAAATTGGATTTGTCATCCTTTGTTTCATAGGAGACTCTTTCAATCTGGTTTTCCTCCAGGTTAACCACTTCTTTTACTTCATCCACCAAAATACCTATATTGCAGTGCTGCTCCAGCTTCAAAATGATGATCCTTGTAGCTTTTGTTTCCACATCATCTTCCAGATCCATTTTCAGCCGCACACTCATCACAGGAACAACTTCACCGCGGAGATTGATCACACCTTTGATATAATTGGATACTTTCGGTACTCTTGTAATATGCTGCATCCGAACAATATTATCTACATATTTAATGTCGATCCCATATTGTTCTTCCCCAAATTTCACAACGATAAACTGGGTAATCTGAGGCGGCACATAACCATCCTCATCCTCACTTGCCACATAAGCCGCTTTTGTCTTTAATTCATCCATGACAGGATCCTCCTTACCCGTTTTTCTCAGAACATTGCATTGGCATCAAGAATCAATGCCACTTCACCGTCACCCAGAATCGTGGCTCCGCTGATGAATTTGCACTTGTTGATATATTTCCCCAGTGACTTGATGACAATCTCCTGCTGACCGATCAGTTCATCTACCACCAGTCCCGCCTGTTTGTCGCCTTTTCTCACGATCACGACAACCAGATTATCATCATTTCTCTGTTCCTTCGGAATATCGAGCATATCATCCAGACGGATCAACGGAATGACCGCGCCGCGCAGGTTGATCACTTCTTTTGCCTGTACATATTTGATATCCTCTCCCGTAATGTTCTCTATCGTTTCAATAGACCCCAGAGAGATGGCATATTTTTCATCACCCACGACAACCATAAGAGCCTGGATAATAGCAAGTGTCAGAGGCAGACGGATCGTCCAGGTACTGCCTTCACCGTATTTGGTTTTGACATCCACTTCACCGCTCAGCGCCTCGATCTTGGACTTCACCACATCCAGACCCACGCCTCTGCCGGATACATCGGTTACCTTTTCCGCAGTGGAAAAGCTGGGCAGGAACAACAGGTTGACAATATCCTTATCGCTCATGTTCTCCGCCTGATCAGGTGTGATCACACCTCTGTCAATCGCCCTTTCTTTGACACCGATCACATTAATCCCGCCGCCGTCATCACTGACTTCGATAATGACATTATTACCGTCCTGATACGCATCCAGATGAATGGAACCGGTTGCCGGTTTCCCTCTTTCTTTCCGCAGTTCCGCACTTTCCAGGCCATGGTCGGCCGCATTGCGAAGCAGGTGCATCAGCGGATCGCCAATCTCATCCACCACGGTACGGTCAAGTTCTGTCTCTTCACCAGACATATACAGTTCCATTTTCTTGCCCAGTTTCTTTTGCAGATCACGGATCATACGCGGGAATTTCTGTACCACGCTCTCAATGGGAACCATCCTCACTTTCATCACCGATTCATGAAGATTGGTTGTGACGCTTTCCAGATATTCGATCTGTTCATTGAAAGCCGAACTGCTGGAAGCATCGCTGCTCCCGGAAGCACTGATTGATACAAGAGAATTTTTGGCGATAATAAGTTCGCTGACCAGATTCATCAGTGAATCAAGTTTTTCGATATCTACCCGGACTGTACGATTTACTACCGGCTTATTCACCGCAGGCTTTTTATCATTCTTGGGAGGCGCCGCTACAGGTGCATCCTGTGCTTCCTCACGAACTTCACGAATTTCATGGACTGCCGGAGCCAGCGCCGGATTATCCTGCACAGTCTCAGTTACTGCCACCGGTCCATTCTCTCTTGCTGCCGCTCTCTTTTCTTCGGCTTCCTTCGCTACTGAAGCAGGTGTCACTTCCTCTTTTACGGTTTCGTTTGCTGCCGCTGTCTGCCCGGAAGATGCGTCCCATTCTCCCCCGGCAACCTTCTCGATTTCCGAAACCGACTGCGCTGCCTCGATCACCACATCCAGAGAACTGTCAGAAAGGACAAAGATACTGAAATCAGTTTCAAAATGCTCGTCTTCGATTTCCTGTGCAGAAGGACTGGAAACAATAATTTCTCCCAGACTCTCCATGGCTTTGAATACCAGAAACGCCCTGGCCGCCTTTAAAATACAACTTTCCTGGATATAGACAGTAAGACCATATACCTTCTTGCCCTGTTCCAGAGCCTTGCCGATCACGGTCCGTTCACTCTCACTTAATATGATAGCTTCCCATTTACCGTCTTCTTTTCTATGTACTTTTCTCCCGGTGCTCTTTGGTACTTCCGCCACCTTCTCCTCTGCCACTTCTTCGCTTTCCACTTCTCCGCTCAGAATCTGATTCAGCGCTTTGATCAAGGGTTCATTGTCATTGCTCCCTTCATCGGCAGTGGACTGAATATTGTCCAGATATTCTTCCAATGCATCCAGGCACTGGAACAAAATATCGATCATATTCGCTTTTACCTTGATATTACCGGTTCTTACTTCGGAAAATACGTTTTCCATATCATGGGTAAGATTCTGCATCCTCTTATACCCCATGGTACCTGCCATCCCTTTCAGTGAATGGGCCGCACGGAAAATCTCATTAATGGTATCCGTATTTTCGGAATCCTGCTCCAGATTCAGGATCTGCGTATTCAGACTCTGTAAATGCTCTTTGGTCTCGTCGATGAAAATCTCCAGATACTGGCTTACATCCATATCACATTACCCCCACGTTTAAAATAATCTCCTGTGCAAGCTGGTCCAGAGGAACGACCTCATCCGCAAGCCCTGCCTGGACAATGCTTTTAGGCATCCCGTATACCGCGCAGGTACTCTGCTCCTGAGCAAGCACATGTATCTTTCTTTTGTTTTTCAGATTGACGATTCCTTTCGTACCATCTGCTCCCATACCGGTCATGACCACGCACAAAATTTCATCAAACCCACTTTTTATCAATGATTCATACATGTAATTGGCACATGGTTTTACCCCTTCCCGGGGTGGTTCATCCGAATAACGAAGCACATATCGGTTTCCGGCCTTCATATCAATATTCAGATGTTTGCCGCCCTTGGCGATATACACATGCCCTTTTTCCAGAACTTCGCCTTCCCTGCCTTCTGAAACCGCAATTTCACTGAGGGAATTGAGCCGCTCTGCCAGGGACTGGGTAAAGCCCACCGGCATATGCTGCACCACTACGACCGGTGTACGCAGATCTTTTGGCAGTTTGGTTATGACAGAATGTAATGCCTTCGGTCCTCCTGTCGAACTGGCGATCGCCACGATCTTGTTGGCAGATATGACAGATGAGTGTTTCTTGGCCAGTTCCACGATCTGCTTTGTTCTTTTAAGATTATCCACCGTGAACGTCTTTTCGGCAATGACCAGACGACTCTCTGCCACCACTTCCAACGTACGGAGAAACTCGTCGCGGAATGTATCCCCTCTACATTCACCGGGACGCACCGGCTTATGAACAAAGTCCAGAGCACCCAGTTCCAGTGCATCCATTGTCGTCTTGGCACCCTCACGGGTATCGGTACTCGCCATCATGACTCTGGCACCGATTTTGCGGGTCTTTAACTCTTTTAACAGTTCCAGACCGCTCATCTTGGGCATATTGACATCCAGTACAACCGCATCATATGTATTTCTGGTCAGAAGTTCCAGTGCTTCCACACCGTTGGTAGCTTTGTCCACTACCTGGAATCGTTTATCCTGATTGATTATATCACAAAATACCCTTCTCATAAGTGCTGAGTCATCAACTATAAGAATTTTTTTCATAATATACCCCTTTTCTTCTATTCCAGCTCCTGTTTTCTGTCTGTACGCTCTCTGGCGAAAATATAACGGATCAGTCGTTCCCGCTCCCGCCATTCCATGCCCACGAATTCGGCCCTGTTTCGATATCCTCCCGTCCCCTCCTGATCAGCATTGCTGCTTTCCAGTATCCTCATACATAACCGGTAATCTCTCCCGAAATGAAACCTCCCATATACCAGATCACCAGTCCTGTATCTATGTGTCCCGGTAAACATCATACCACCGCCGCTGATATTGCGCATCATACTCGTGTGCATGGGAATCGCATCATCCACAACAAGCATGCCCTGCTCTCTCATCCACGACTGTTCCTCATCTTCCATCAGCCGCTCTTCCATGGGCAGGCAACAATTATAACGATAATATTCCCTTCTCTGTCTTTTCCCTCCGCTGCGAAACCACCATTTCATAACAGACGTTACCCCATTTTCTTCCCATTCACAATATGAGAGAAAAAGGCAGCCATGCCACGCTTGACCAGTTTCCTGTTTTCGTCCTGCTTCATAAGTGCGCCGGCAATACGTTCATATGCCTGTGCCGACTTTGCGGAGGGAGTCTGCAAAGATACGGGCATCTGCTGCATCACCGCTTTGGAAAGCTGACTGTCATAAGGCACTGCACCCATATATTCGATTGGTAATTTCAGATATCTGGAAACAACAGAATTCAGCTTATTGAACAGATCCTTTCCCTCATCTGTACTGTCCACCCGATTGGCAATTACTTTGATTTGAGAATTTTCCCTGGAATACCTGGGATGACGATTCAGGGCTTTGACCAGCGAATACGAATCGGTAATCGAGGTAGGTTCCGGGGTCGTGACAAGCAGAATCTCCCCACTGGCCACCAGAAATTCCAAAACAGCATCTGATATGCCCGCTCCGGTATCGATAATAATAATGTCCGCTATGGTATCCAACTCTTCCAGATTCTGAATAATGTAAGCAAGATAATCTTTGCTCAGATTTGAAAGTCCTGCGATCCCGCTTCCTCCCGAAATAAATCCCACATTGCCCGGTCCCCAGGTTATGATCTCTTTGATATTTTTTCCCTGATAGATCAGATCACTCAGGTTATGCTTGGGTATCGCTCCGAACATAATCTCAATATTGGCAAGGCCAAAGTCCGCATCCAAGATAATGACACGCTGCCCCAATTTTTTAAGCTGAATTGCAAGATTTACCGCCGTATTGGATTTTCCCACCCCGCCTTTTCCGCTTGTTACCGTAATAACCCTCGCCAGCGGCTTATTTCTCTGCAAAGACGCTTTTATGATATTGCGTAATTGTTCCGCCTGATCCATGGCTGTCTCCTTCATGCTTTACTTTTTTCCGCCCAGCAACTGTTTTACTGTCTTTTGCGGATTAAAATTTTCAATATCATCCGGTACATTCTGCCCACATGTCACATAGGACAGAGCCGCTCCGGTATGGAGTTTCAGGTTCAGCAGATTTCCCAGCGTACTGGTCTCGTCCAGTTTTGTGAAAATCAGTTTGTAATCCGCAATACTCCTGTATGAATCCGCAATACCCACGAGATCCTTATATTTGGTCGTGGCGCTGAGCACCAGAAATACTTCTCTTTCCGCGCTCCCGTCCACACAGTGGATCAGACTGGACATATTTTCCCGCTGGCTGTCATTTTGGTGCGAATGACCGGCCGTATCCACCATGATGTAATCATAAGCTCCAAAATCCCGCAGTGCCTGGCGCATATCATCCTCTGAATAGATGACACGAAACGGTACTTCCAGTATATTCGCATATGTTCGAAGCTGTTCCGCCGCTGCAATCCGATAAGTATCCGCTGTAAGAAGTACGATATTTTTCTTCTCATCCACACGGAATCTGGAAGCTATCTTGGCTATGGTAGTAGTCTTACCCACACCGGTAGGTCCGATGAAAAAGACCACTTTGGGGCCTGCCTTAGCCTGCTGAATATTCATAGGGCGTCCGAATTTCAAAATCATCTTCTGATATACATTGGACAGGACCGCATCAATCGGCAGATTGGCACTGCTGTTTTTTTCAATTTCGTCTATGATCTCATTGGCATACTTTTCATTGACTTCATTTTCCAGCATCATATTGTAAAGGAGCTGAACAAAAGCCGCCAGTTCATCCTTTTCCTTTTCTGCTTCCTTGTCAATTTTCTCTTCTTCTGCAGGTTTTAATTGCTTTTCCAGCAGAGTCTGCAGATTTTCCAGCCTCTCCTCAATCCTGCTACCGCCCTGCACCCCCGGCTCCCTGTATACGGACGGCCTCTCCATCGTGCTTTTTAAAAGCTCGTCGGGCAAAAGACTCTCCCGTTCCGTTGCCGCCGCAAACTGCCCCGGATCTTCTTTATATCCCGGCTCTGTCAAAGGTTTTGCGACAGGCCTGGAAACAGGCGCCTCTGCTCTGTTTCCATCCTCCTCCATGGCCACAGTGACCTCCACCATCTGCGATTTTAAAAAAGAAAAGAGGCCTTTTTTCTTGAGTTTTCTCACATTCATTATGACCACGCCCGGCCCCAGTTCTTTTTTCGCTCGATTTATGGCTTCCGTTTCCGTTTTCGCCTGATATTTTTTTATTATCATTACGCCGTCACCATCCCCACAGATTGCAATTCAATATTGGCTTCTATCTCATTATAGGAAATTACAATCAAATCTTTAAAATAATCTTCGGTCAGCCGTTTAAAATACATACGGACAATCGGGGAAGTGATGATAATCGGATTTTTGCCCAGTTCTTCCAGCTTTTTGATCTCCGCCTCCGCTGAGGCGATAATCTTTCTGGTCCGATCCGGATCCAACGTCAGGTACGCACCCTGCTCTGTCTGCTTTACACTCCCCATGATCTCCTGCTCGATTTTCGGGTCCAGTGTCAGGACACTGGTTGTTTCGTTGGCCGGGAAAAATCTGCTGGAAATCGCCCGCTTCAGTGCCTGCCTGGTATACTCTGTCAGGATATCGGTATCTCTTGTTGTAGCGGCATAGTCCGCCAGTGTCTCAAATACAGTTTGCAGATCGCGGATGGATATCCCCTCTTTTAAGAGATTCTGCAATACTTTCTGTATCTCACCAAGACCAAGCAGCTTCGGCACCAGTTCTTCCACCAAGACCGGATTGCTCTCTTTGATATTGTCCACCAGTCCCTGTACATCCTGTCTGGAAAGCAATTCTGCAATATGCTGTCTGATGATCTCCGTCAGATGCGTCGCAATAATGGACGGAGGGTCCACTACCGTATAGCCCATACTCTCGGCCCGCTCTCTCTGATTCTCCGTAATCCAGATCGCCGGCAGATGGAAGGACGGTTCAAATGTGGGAATACCCGTGATCTCTTCTTCCACATAACCGGGGTTCATGGCCATATAATGGTCAAAAAGGATCTCTCCTTCACTGACCTGAATCCCCTTGATTTTGATAATATACTGGTTAGGATTAAGCTGAATGTTATCCCGCAGACGAATAATCGGCACAACAGTACCCAGTTCCAGCGCCACCTGACGTCTGATCATAACCACACGATCCAGCAGATCACCGCCCTGATTCACATCTGCAAGCGGTATAATACCATATCCAAACTCCAGTTCGATCGGATCAACCTGCAAAAGAGAAGTAACATTTTCCGGCTGTCTGATTTCCTCTGCCGCCGCTTCCTCCGCTTCGATCTGAGAATCAATCCCCGCAGTCTCCAGCGTACCGGACATAATTCTGGCCGTAATGATAAAGGAAAATCCCAGAATCAGAAAGAGAATCGTGTTCAACGGTGTCAAGATACCAAGTGCAATGACCGTACTTCCCACAAAATACAATACCTTCGGCACACCGAACAACTGGCTCACCAACACGGTACCAAAGTCTGCGTCTTTTGATCCCTTCGTCACCAAAATACCCGTGGAAAGAGAGATCAGCAGGGAAGGAATCTGGCTTACCAGCCCGTCGCCAATGGTAAGAATCACATATTTATCCAAAGCTGCCTGAAACTCCATGCCATTTCGCAGCATCCCCATCGCCAGACCGCCGATAATATTAACCGCTGAAATCAGCAGACCTGCCGTTGCGTCTCCCTTTACATATTTTACGGCACCATCCATGGAACCAAAGAAACTGGACTCATCCTGTATTTTATCCCTGCGCTTTTTGGCCTCCTCATCATCGATCGCTCCCGTATTCAGATCCGCATCAATGGCCATCTGCTTACCGGGCATGGCGTCCAGGGTGAATCTGGCCGTAACCTCGGCAACTCGCTCCGAACCTTTATTGATTACCATAAACTGCACAATTATGAGGATCAAAAATACGATGATACCAATGGTCAGATCACCGCCGCCTACGAAATTACCAAAAACCTGCACTACATTTCCCGGATTACCCGTCTTAAGAATCAGACGCGTGGAAGAGACGTTCAGCGCAATACGAAAAATCGTCGTGAACAAAAGTACGGTAGGATAAAAAGACATTTCCAGTACTTCTGTCGCGAACATACAGCCAAACATGATCGTAAAGGCAATGGATATATTCAATGCCAGCAAAATGTCCAAAAGCCACGAAGGAATCGGAACAATCAGCATGACAAAGGCCGCCAGTACGTATAGTGCAACACCTATATCCGCTTTCTTCATCTGTCCCCTCCTTATCATACTCACTTATATATTAATCTATCCGTATATCATACCTTCCCCTGGGCATGATATACCATGGCCAGTACTTCCGCCACCGCCTGATACAATTCCGGCGGTATCAGTTCGCCTATCTCCACGTTGGCATAGAGCATACGCGCCAACGGCTTATCTTCCACAATTTCCACATGATTTTCCCTGGCAATCTCCTTGATCTTCTGTGCCAGATAGTCCTCGCCCTTTGCCGTCACCATCGGCGCCGCCTGTGCATCTGCGTCATACTTGACAGCCACAGCATAATGCGTCGGGTTTGTAATAACCACGTCCGCCTGGGGCACTGCCTGCATCATACGCCTGCGGGAAACCTCCCGCATCTTCTGTCTGATTTTGCCCTTAATCTGAGGATCACCTTCCGCATTTTTCATCTCATCCTTAACTTCCTGCTTGGTCATCTTCATATCTTCGGCAAATTTCCACTTCTGATAAATATAATCCAGGGCAGCGATCACCATATATAACATGGCCACTTTCAGGCCCACATCAATGACAATATTACCCATGATCGAAATAGCCTGCATCATCGGCATATCATACATTTTAAACACCAGATCTGCCTTGTCTTTCAGTGTATCATAAACAATAAAAGAAATCAGCAAAATCTTCACCACTGCTTTGAACAATTCCAAAAGCGAACGGGGTGAAAATATTTTCTTAATACCCGAAATGGGATTCATTTTGCTGAATTTCGGTTTAAACGGCTTGAACGTAACTTTCCATTTTACCTGTACCAGATCTCCCAGAAAAGCTACCAGAAAACCGATGATCATAAACGGCGATAGCATCGCCAGTAACCGGATCATCATGTTTTTCACAATCATATGAAAACTGGTCGCCGGCACTGCTCCGTCTGCCATCAGTACCATCTCCGGTATCCTGCCATAGACAATCGAAAAGCATCCCAGTAGTTTGCCTCCGATCCAGCCAATCGAAAATTTCAGCACCAGAAAGAGGGTCAGCAATGATAATGCCAGACCTACCTCTTTTGATTTTGCCACCTTTCCTTCACTTCTTGCATCCGAAAGTTTCTTTTGCGTTGCGGGCTCTGTCTTCTCCCCGCCGGGACCATCTTTTGCAAAATACTGAAGGTCATAAACCAGGATCAAAGCATCCCCTCCACAAAACGTGTGACCATCACTTTCATCTCACGGAAAATAAAGTCGGCCACACCAGGCAGCATCGAATAAGTCAGAAACAACACCATCAGCCCCACCAGTATCTTAAGCTGGATACCGACGGTAAACATGTTCAGCTGAGGCGCTGCCTTGGCAAGAATTCCAAGCACCGCATTCAATATCATAATCACCGCAAATACCGGCAAACAGATCCGAAAGCCCATGATAATATACTCCGAGAGAAACCGTATCATATCTGCAGTCAGCCGGTCCGTATGAAATATAGCGCCATTTATGGGAATCAGTTCAAAAGAATCCGCCAGCGCACCCAGCAGAAACTGATACATGCCACCCACCAGAAGCATCAATGTCGTCGTATATTGCAGATACATACCGGAAATACTGGAATTTTGCTTGGTAGTCGGATCCATCATACTGACCATGGACAAACCGATATTCATATCAATAATCATCCCGGCAAAAGTGACCACGGTCGTACAGATCTGCGCACCGAAGCCAATCAGGATTCCCGTTACCGCTTCCTTCATGACAATAATTGCATATCCCCATACCGTCTGATAAGATACGGCGCCGTGAGGCAGGGAAATATGATACAAAAGCATCGCAATAAAAACTCCCAGTCCGGTTTTTACCCTTCTTGGCACATTGTTCATACCAAAAAAAGGAGCTGCGGTAATGAATCCCATAATCCTGGAGAGAATGAGCAGGAAATATTCCAACTCTACCAGAGAGAATACATGATCTATCATAGCACTACCTGATGTAAACGCTGAAATTTGACCACAACTCTATCATATAGGAAACCATGGAATTCAGCATCCAATGTCCAAAGACCATCAGCCCCAGAAACACACACACAACCTTGGGCACAAACGTAAGCGTCTGTTCCTGTATGGAAGTGGCTGTCTGAAATATACTGACAGTTAAACCGATTATAAGTGAGATCAGAAGCACAGGCGCCGACGTCTTTATAATCAGAAAGAGCGCATCCCTCGCAATGGCAGTTACGGCATCGACAGTCATATCATCCCCTCCCCCTTACCTTAATAAAATGTCTTAACAAGACTTCCGATAATCAAATTCCACCCATCTGCCAAGATAAACAACAGAATCTTGAATGGCATTGAAATCGTCGTAGGAGGCAGCATCATCATACCCATACTCATCAGAGCCGACGCCACTACCATATCTATGACAATAAACGGAATATAGATCAAAAATCCTATGATAAACGCTGTCCGCAGTTCACTGATCACAAAACTGGGAATCAATATACTGGAAGGAATTCCTGAAAGACTCCCGTCCCATTCCTGATCTGCAATCTCCATGAACATTCGCACATCCTTGACCTGCGTCTGTCCGTACATAAACTCCCGAAGTGGCTCCATCCCCACCTTCAGGGCCTCTTCCTGCGTAATCTCTCCCCTGTCAAAAGGCTGCAGGGCGTTTTCATTGATCTCAGTAAGAATCGGGCTCATAATAAAAAATGTCAGAAACAGAGCCAGACCAACAATCACCTGATTGGGCGGAACAGTCTGCGTATTGAGGGCTGTCCGTGTAAAATGCAGCACAATGATAATCCGCGTAAAAGCAGTCAGCAAAAGCAACAATAACGGCGCCAGACCGATCATCGTCAACGTGATCAGAATCCGTATGGGGCCGGCAATACTGCCATTACCTCCTTCATACGTAACGGTCAGATTATTGGCCACATTCAATTCACGCAGTTCTTCGGGACTTTGCGAAACCCCCGGTTCATTGATATTGGTCCGGGTATCGCTGATGCCAGTCTGCCCACCCTCCTGCGTGATAAAGTCACTGGAACCTGTGGCAGATACTTCCAGCGGACTGTTTAAAAACAACATGCCCACTGAGAACAGCAGGCATATCAAACGTAATAATTGTTTTCCGGAAAAATGTCTTTTCATATACTGCGCCTACTTTTTCTCTTTTCTGAACTTTGCTTTTTCCAGAACCTCAATAAAACTGGGGATACCATTTTCAGCCGGCTCTCGAAAAACAAGTTCTTCTTGCGAAAGTTTTGCCAGTTTGACCATGGTATCCTTGCATATTGCCACCGCAACATACGTTTCTCCCAGTTTCACGATCTGAATATATTTATTCGGCGCCACCTGGCAGGTCTCCAGGACCGTAATATTACCGCCTTCCTGCTTCAGTCTCTGAAAATTCGCAATGTACCGGGTCGTTACATAGGTAACTCCCAGTACAATGCAGAACAGGATCAGCACCGTCATAAACTGAACGAAGGATTCCACTCCGCTCCCCTGAGTAAGCAGCATTAACCGACAACCTTTTTCACTGCTTCCAGTACACGGTCTGCCTGGAAAGGTTTTACGATAAAGTCTTTTGCCCCGGCCTGAATGGATTCGATAACCATAGCCTGCTGGCCCATAGCGGAACACATAATAACCATCGCAGACGGATCCCCTGCTTTGATCTTCTTCAGTGCCTGGATTCCATCCATTTCCGGCATAGTGATATCCATCAGCACCAGATCCGGCTTCAGTTCGTTGTACTTCTCTACAGCCTTTAATCCGTTTTCTGCCTCACCTGCCACATTGTAGCCATTCTTTGTCAGAATGTCCTTGATCATCATTCGCATAAACGCCGCATCGTCACATACTAAAATATTTTTCGCCATCTCTCTCACTCCTGTGTTCTACTTTATAATTTCAGTAACACGAATACCAAAGCTCTCTTCGATCACAACGACCTCCCCTTTGGCAACGAATTTACCATTTACCAATACATCAATCGGCTCACCGGCAATCTTATCTAATTCGATAATCGTACCCGGTGAAAAATCCAGAATTTCGGAAATGGATTTGACCGCCCTACCCAGTTCTACCGTAACTTCCAACGGCACATCCATGATCAGGCCGATATTTTCCGGTGCATTCGCCATTCCATAATTGTCGGAAAAATTCTGGAATTGTGCCTGCTGAACATTTTGCATCGGCATCTGCGGCATGCCCATATTCATCTGGGGCATTGGCATCTGCTGCGGCATCATACCCATGTTCATCTGGGGCATTGGCATCTGCTGCGGCATCATACCCATATTCATCTGGGACATATCCATCTGCTGCGGCATCATGCCCATATTCATCTGGGACATATCCATTTGCGGCATCCCAGCATTCATCTGGGGCATTTCCGGTGCAGGTGCAGGCGCCGGCGGTGGTGCAGGAGCCGGTGCCGGCTCTCCTCCCATCTGCTGATTGATGAACGTATCATAAAGAGATTTTGCAAACTCTATAGGATACAACTGTAAAATCGTACTTTCTACCAGATCTTCTATCTGCATATTAAAAGCAATTTTGCAGAAAGTACCACTCAAAAACTGTGCAATCTCCTCTGGCTTTTTCAGTTCTGTCAAGTCTACCAGACTGGCTTCAGGAGGACTGATGTCTATCATCTTGCCGAGCATGGTTGACAGGGAAGTCGCTGACGATCCCATCATCTGGTTCATCGCTTCTGAAATTGCACTTAAATGAAGTTCTCCCAGTTCGCCGTCAATATTGGTACCATCACCGCCCATCATCAGGTCAGTGATGATCTTCACATCTTTTTCCCGCAGAATCAGAATATTGCTGCCGTCAAGCCCCACCGTATATTTAATCTGAATAAACACACAAGGCCGCTCATAATCCGCGATCATGGTATTCCAGTTTGCCAATGACACTGTCGGGGTTGTAATATTTACCTTCCTGTTTACCAGGGAAAAAAGAGTCGTAGCCGATGACCCCATGCTAATGTTTGCAATCTCTCCAATCGCATCAATCTCAGTAGCAGTCAGCAAGCCTTCTTCAATTCCGTCACTTCCGCTTTCTCCGGATGCCCCCGGCAAACCGGAAGCCCCTGCCGAATCATCCGTGCTGCTGATATCAACCCCGCTCAGAAGGGCATTTATCTCATCCTGAGATAACATCCCATCCATGCCCTACTCCTCCTCTCTGATCACAGACGTCACCTGTACTGCATACAGGTCATTATTTGCGCCTGGCAACGCCGTGAATTTTCTTATATTACCAACATAGATGTTTAAATCATTATCTACCTTAGAATCCAACCGAATAATATCTCCCACCTGCAAATGAATGAAATCATTGACAGAGATAGCGCTGCTGCCCAGTACCGCTTTGACAGGCACATCCACATGTTTGATCAGCGCCTCCATATACTCCTCATAATTCTCATCCTTGGCAGCCTTGATCGTGGAATACCAGAACTTGGTATTCAGTTTATCCATTATATTCTCCAATGTGAAGAATGGAAGACAGATATTCATCAGACCCTCCACATCGCCCACTTTAATATTCAGCGTAACGATGGCGATCATGTCACTGGGAGAAATCACCTGCGCGAACTGGGAATTCGTCTCAATCCTCTCCAATACCGGATTGATCTCCACCACATTTTTCCACGGCTCCCGCATATGCTGCATTGCGATAACAAGAATCTTCTCAATAATGATCATCTCAATCTCAGAAAAATCCCTGTTTTTTTCCAAAGGAACCCCCTGACCTCCCAACATTCTGTCTATGATGGCAAATGCCAGATTGGTACTGAGTTCTATGATCACATTACCCGGCAATGGTTCAAAACTGGAAATACCCAGTACCACCGGATTGGAAAGTGCATTCGTAAATTCTGAAAAAGTAACGGTTTCGGAACTCATCACAGATACCTGAACACTCTTCCTCAGATAAACCGGCAGGCTTGTAGATAAGAGTCTGCCATAATGTTCAAATATAAACTCCAAAGTTCTCAGATGCTCTTTGGAAAACTTGGCCGGACGCTTAAAATCGTAATTCTTGACCTGACGTTCGTCCTTTTCCTGCATCTCATTCACATCTACTTCGCCGCTGGCCATCGCGGACAATAGATTATCAATCTCGGCCTGGGATAAAACCTCTCCCACGCCAACTCACCTCCCCTCTCCGTCCTCTTCTATCATATACTATGAAAAGGACTATTGGAAGATAATATCGCTGAAAGAAACCTGGAAAATAAAATCAGAATCAAACATTACCTGTATTCTCTTCAATATATCCTCACGCATCAGATCTTTATTAGACTGTGCTTCTTCCCATGTATAACTGCCAATCACCTCATAAATCTCTCCGGTGATCAGGCTCTCCTTTGTACTGAGATCCGCGCCATAAGACTTATAGCCGTCACTCTTGGTATTCATGGACAATGCCACTGACACCAGACAATAATGGGGCTTGCCGTCTTCCCCTGTTTTGAGCGGAATTGTCATCTGGTTGGCAATCTTGTATACCTCAATATCCTCCATCGGCACATCAGAACGCAGTGCTCCGGCTGCCGTACCGTCGGAAAGTTCCAGCTTCAGCACTTCCGCAATATCTCCTACTAACTCCGCCGTTTTCCTGGAAGCACTGCTCACATTCACCATCATAATGGATGTCAGCACCAGATTCACCACAAGAAGTGCCAGTATGATAATGGACAACAAATTTCTTTTCATAGGATCTCCCCTCACAGTCTCCCATCTATTAATAGGAACTTAATGTATGATATATTTTGATTTCTACTCTTCTATTCTTTGCCCTGCCTTCCGGACTGGTATTATCCGCCACCGGGACATACTCACCCCGTCCCGAATGTTTGATCATAGCCGGGTCCAGACTGGTGGTATCTATAAAGTAATCAAATACCGAAAGCGCTCTGGCACTGCTCAGTTCATTGTTATTGGCAAAGCGCGCACTATGTATCGGTACATTATCCGTATGCCCTTCAATCTCAATCACGCTGTCCGCATACCGCTCCAGAATCAGGCCCAGTTTATCCATCACCGGCTGCGCTTCCGCTTTCAGTTCACTGCTCCCGGAATCAAATAAAAGCGCGCCTTTCAGAGAGAGCTGTACATACTGAGAAGTCACTTCCATATCCACTTCCCGGTTCAGTTCCTGTTCCTCCATGGCTTCTTCGATCTTCTCGGCCAGTTTCTCGGACTCTTTGAGTTTCTCTGCATCCAATGCCGCGGTCATCTTATCCAGATCTTCCATGTCTTCGTTATCTCCGTCCGCGGTCTTACCCATACTGCTGGTATAATCATCCAGTTCATTCAACTGGCTTACACCCATACTGATTAGCATACCGTCACCGATAGCGGTAGCACCCGCACTGAAAATGCTGAATGTCTGAGAAAACGACGCTGCAATCAGTTCAAACTTTTGTGCATCCACGGTAGACATGGAAAACAAAAGCACGAAAAAACAAAGCAGAAGGTTCATCAGATCACTGAACGTATTCATCCATGCTGGCGAGCCTTTCGGTGGTTCTTCTTCCCGCTTTTTAGCCATCTGCCTCACCTCCGCCTTCTTCTGTTGCTGTCCTGTCTTTCGGCGCCAGGAAGGACTTCAGTTTTTCTTCGATTACACGAGGATTCTCTCCTGCCTGAATAGACAAAAGACCTTCGATCATAATCTCCTTGGCCTGCATCTCTATATTGTTATTTGTCTTTAACTTGCTGGCAACAGGTGTACATACCCAGTTCGCAAGCAGGGAACCATACAATGTAGTAATCAGAGCGACCGCCATGGAAGGCCCGATGGAGGAAGGGTCACTCATGTTCTGAAGCATCAGAACCAGACCGATCAACGTTCCGATCATACCCCAGGCAGGACCCATGGTCGCCACATCTTCCCAGAAGCTGATGTTGGATTTATGCCGGTCATTCATGCTGATCAACTCTGTCTCCATGATGGCCCGCACAAGTTCGGGATCCGTACCGTCCACGACAAGCAGAATCCCTTTTTTCAAAAACTCATCTTCCAGATCGCCTGCCGCCTCTTCCAGAGAAAGCAGTCCTTCCTTTCTTGCTACGTTGGATAGATCTATAATCTTACGTATAATTGCCGTTACATCAAAAGAAGTAGTCTTAATTGCAAGAGAAAAACTCTTCAGGCCGCCTACGAAATCAGCCATCGTAGTAGAAGCAAGAATTGCTGCAAAGGCGCCGCCGAACGTAATGATAGCGGAAGGGGCATCGAAGAAATACTTGATGCCGCCCACTCCGGCATTACTTACGATTCCGAAAATTACCATGCCGAAGCATAAGATTAAGCCTATTAACGATGCTATATCCAAGATCTTCACCTTTCTATTTCTGCGCTAATCTGCAAAAATATCCTTTCTATACGATTTTACTAAATTTTTCACTTCTTGTCTACTTTCTTTTACAATTATTTTTTTCCCCGTGGTAAAGGAGACAACTGTATCCGGTGTCTCTTCTACCAGTTCGATCAGGTCACAGTTGACCAGTACTTTCTGGCCGTTTAGCTTTGTCAGCTCTATCATACCCTTCTCCCCTTACGAAAACAGCAAATGACAGGGAAACGATGAGATGGCTCAAGGTTCCCTGTCTCACTGACTTCTTTATATCACACTAACACTTTTTCCCTGATATAACTGTCTCATTTTTTTACCGCCCGGCTGTCTCTGCCTGCATCATGCTGCAAAGCATCTGATACGGGCTAAGCTATCACTTTAACGTTTCAGATTAACCAGTTCCTCCAGCAGTGTATCCGATACTGTGATGATACGGCTGTTGGCCTGGAACCCTCTCTGGGTCGTGATCATATGGGTAAATTCCGAAGAAAGGTCCACATTACTCATTTCCAGAGCGCCTGTTGTCATGCTGCCTGTACCGTCTGCCGTAATATCCACACCGATACCATCGAACTCGCCGGAGTTCAGCGTCGCCTGATACAGGTTATCCCCGGCCTTTTCCAAACCTGCCGCATTGGCAAACTTGGCAACTGCAATCTGCCCCACCAGCTTCGTCATGCCGTTATCATATGTGGCATAGACTTCACCGTTATTCTGAATGGAAATACCGGACATATTACCTAGTTTACGCCCTGCGCCAAGGCCTTTGTCTTCCGTACCGGACTGTGAGGTGATCGTGGATGCCCCGCCATTGTCATACCATGTGGTATTGCTCCAGTTGATATTGATGTCGGAGAAGTTGGCAAGCGACTCGGTAGTTCCCAGACGGGTGGTGACCATGGCGTTGAAGTCCAGTGTGGCATTGGCATTGGTCCCGCCGCCGATGGATTCAAACTTACCGGTATCGGTATTGAACTTCAGGAGCAGACCCGTGTATTCGGTACGTTCCGTAATCTGCGCACGGCCGTTCTCTGCCACTACGAACTCATAAGTCTTGTCAGGATCAAGGCCATATGCTTCATTCTGCGTGATGGTCGTCGTAAAGGCGCCGCCGGTATAAACCCCTTCCTGACCGTTTGCCACCGTAAACTCTGCCGTATGCCGGAATGACACGGCGCCGTCAGCGGCCATTGTAATATTGCTCAGTTCCGCTGCAGGTACTTTTAAAGCATCTGCCCAGTCCTGAACTGTTGTCGCAGCGATTCCGGCGGGCGGCGTAACCCCATCCGGATACAGATACTTCTTTGTTACGGCACCGGTCGTGGGATCTTTGATTTCCGTATAATAATGGGCCGGATTCACATTGCCGGCTGCATCTGTTGTCTGCTCTACATAAATCAGCCCATAGAGATTTTCCATATCACTCTTTGACAACGTCTCATTCGCCGTCATAAAGATTTTATCTCCGGCCTTAAATTCTGTCGGATCAGGCAACGGTGTAGCACCGGTGGCATCCGTAACCGGCGAATATTTCAGGCCGCTCAATGCCTTGTCTTTATAATCACCCAGGATTTCCGAGGCCGGCTTCTCTTTCGTATATTTGGGAGGGTTGGCTGCTGTACCATCACCAGGGGAATAGTGAACACCCGAGATGGGATTCATCAGTATCGTCGTGGTATAGCTGTCACCCTGCCCAAAATTGGCAATGTCCTGGATACTGGTCACCCCATACACATCCTTCAGGGATTTCCCGGTGGAGTCCTGAATATCACTCAATTCCACTGTATACTCACCCTTAGTCGTTGTCTCTTTGATGGCAAATTTAGCTGTGTAAGCGTACCCCAGCGCATCAAAGAAACTCAGATTCATGGTCTTGCCGGCTTCCGTGGAGGCATCCGGTTCATTCTTATCCAGAATACCATCCACATATGCTTCAGTGGTAGCTTCCGGAGGATACGTCATATTGGCCGCATTCATAATACGAAGCGCCTGTACGGTATCTTTCTTAATCGTCTGCGTAGCCTCATCCACTCCCCAGCCCATAACATTGTAGCCGTTGGCAGACATAGCCAGATTTCCCGCCGCATCTACATAAAAGGAACCGTCTCTTGTGAAATAGTTGCTGCCGCCGCCGTTCACAATAAAGAAAGCGTCGCCGTTGATCTTGATATCAAACGGATTGCCTGTATTTTGTGTCGCACCACCCGTTGTAATGGCATTGCTGATGGCTGCAGACTGTACGCCCAGACCAATCTGCTTGGCATTAACACCGGCACGCCCTGTCGTGGCGTTGGGGCCGGACGCCCTGGATGTGGTCTGATACAGAAGTTCGCTGAAATTGATGGAACTGGATTTATATGCCGTTGTATTGACATTGGCAATGTTATTACCGATTACGTCCATCTTGACCTGGTGTGTTTTCAGTCCTGCCACACCAGAAAACATTGATCTCATCATAGTCTTTATGACCTCCTACTCTTACCTGGTACCGTCTTGTTCCTTCTGTCATTCGGGAACTTTTGCCTCCGTAAGGTCCGGCTACATAATCACGGCACCGTCTATATTGGTAAATATATTCTCCTGCGCCTGCGTCTGATCCATGGCTGTCACCACCGTCCGGTTTGGTATATTGACGATAAATGCCAGTTCATCCACGATCACCAGCGATTCTCTGATTCCTTTCGCATCGGCTTTCTGCGTTCCGTCGCTCAGACGACCCATCTGCTCGTCTGTAAGCCTGATATTTCTGTCTGCCAGCCTGCTTGCCGCATGCTTGGAAAATTTCAGTGTTCCCTGACTCTGTCCCGTTTTCCTGGCCAGTATATCCTGGAATGAATTCTCCTGCGCCTGTGAAACCGCCTGCTGAGCGGAACCCTTCTGAGCCGGAAACTGTTTTGCTATCTGCAGTGCGGAAAGATATTGGCTGTCCTGTATTTTCACTGCTCTTACTCCTTTTCGTCTCAGTTTTGGCTGTTATCTGCGGCTTTACGGTTCCTCTGCAATACCGGCGTTTTCTTCGCCCGCTTCAGTGGGAGTGTCTGTTTCCGCAGTCATCCCTGCCTGCGCCGCATTTTCTGCCTGACTGGTCCCGGCCGCCTGTTCTGTGACAGATTCTCCGTTTTTGCCAGTCTCTTCCGTCTTCTCAGTGCCCTCTGTCTTATTGCTGCCGCTTCCTTCGGTCTTATCAGCCCCTTCGGTTTTGTCACTGCCGCTTCCTTCGGTCTTATCAGTGCCCTCGGTCTTGTCGCTGCCATCCCCTTCGGTCTTATCGGTATCCTCAGTCTTGTCACCGTCGGCTCCCTCGACCTTGTCGTCTTCGTCCTCTTTGTCCGCTCCGTTTAGCTTATCATCCAACTCTTCTTTGGCCTTGATCAAAAGCTCGATCTGGTTGACATAACTCTCCAGTTTCTTCTTGTTTTCCTCTGTCAGGAAACTCTTCTGATAATCGGTCATCTTGTCAAAGGTGTCTTTCAGCTTCATGATATCATCCTTGTCAGAAAGAGTCACTTTGGAAAGATTAGGCAGTCTGTTCAGTCCCACTGTCCATTCATATGCCATATCATATGCCACCGAATATTCCGGATCATAAATACTCTGTACATTATCCAGCGGATAGTCTTCGCCGTTTACATTGACATATGCTTTACCATTCTGATAGGAAACAAAATTCACCTTGCCATGCTCATACCCCACATTTCCTGTCGTGGGATCTGTTACCTTGATATATACCTCCTGGCCTACCAGATTGGACGCCCTCTGCAAGTTCATAGCAGAAGTCATATTCTGCATTTCCTCCAGACTGGAGAAAGTAGCCAGCTGAGAAATATACTCTGTGTTGGAAGTAGGTTCCAACGGATCCTGATATTTCATCTGCGCCACCAGAAGCTGCAAAAAAGCATCTTTATCAAGATTGCCGCCCGATTTCTCAGACTTTTTCTGCTCTTCTTCTGCCGCTCTTGTGTCTATTACCTGACCGTTTTTTACCGGTGCCACCAGACTCATAAAATCCCTCCTTTATGCCATATAGTCCACCGTATTGCCGTTTTGTTCCATCATTTCCGCCGCAATACGTTCTTCTTCCGAAAGTTCCATCTCATCCAGGGAAACATCATCGCTTAACTGAATCCTGCGGGTTCCTCTTTTCTTGGGTTCTCCATAGCGGGAATCGTCACCGCCATTCTCCGCAAAACTCCGGTCAAAACCATGGCTCGCAATGGTCACTTCCACCGCCTCCACTTTGACTCCCTGCTGATTCAGGTTTTCCTTTAACTGAACCGCCTGTGCTTCCAGAACAGCCTTCACTGCCTCATTCTCAGCCGTAAATTGTGCGGTAACCACACCTTCTTTGGCCGTCAGATGAATATGCAGGGTTCCCAGCGATTCCGGATGCAGCCGCAGTTCCATTTCAGTCATGTCCGGCTTTGCTTCCAGCTTCACATATTCTGTGATCTGTTCCATCACTTCCTGCGTATCCACTGCTTCAAAAGGAATCTCCGCCGGCTTCATCATCTCATTCTCACGCAGAAAATCCACCCCGGGTCTTGTAAATCCCTGCAGGAAATGATTGTTCTGTTCCTGTCCTGCTCCGGTATCCTCTCTTCTGTCAGACGTCTTTTCTGTGGTCCCTGCCTCTGCATGCACACGTTCTCCGGCTCCGTCAGCCTTTTCTGTAATTGTGGTATTCGGATCAGCGGCAGCAGTGCTCTCTTCTTCCTCTGTCCCTGAAAGCGTCTCCTGTGACTCTTTGGTTGAAACGATCACAGGAATCTCATCGGTATTCTCTGTCATCCCCTCTTCCATCACCTCAGGTACCATCTCTTCCATCTGCAAAAGCAATTCCGCAAAGTCACCATCATCCAGCCCCAGTTCCTCCTGCAACCCTTCCACAGTCTGTTCCACCATGTCCGTAAGCATTTGTACGCTCTGATACAGACTTTCATCTGTCAGGATACTCAAACTGTCACCGCCACCGGCTGCAGCAATCACAATATCCTGTATATTCTCCGGTTGCAGCAGATCCATCCAGGTAAGGCCCAGTTCACTCATGATCCCTTCCAGTTCCTCTTCGGAGATACCCAGTTCCTCTTCTATGGCATCTTTTACTTCCGAAACGGCATCTTCCACTGCCTGTTGCGTTTCCTCCGTGACTTCCGCCTCTTTGCCATCCTGCGTATTTTCCACCGCATCCGTTTTGCCGTCTTCCTGTGCTCCGGTCTCCCTGATCTTGCTATGGTCAACCTTGACCGGTGCTTTGGCTGCGGCTGTCTTATCATTCTGCTGATAGCCCTCCATCTGGCCGGCGGTGTCTTTTGTTGTGCGGCTCATAATCTGAGAAAATCCATCTCCCCTGTTTCCGTTCTGTACTCCGGATACATTCATACCCGCATTCCCCGGAAACAAGCCTGCCGCCTGTGTTACACTCGTACCTGTCATCCTCTTCCTCCTTTCTGCTTAAACTATTGCGTAACAGTTCAGATAAACCGAATGTTACCTGCCCCCTGCCCGCATGGTCAGAACATGCACTGGCAAGTACTGACCTGACAAAACAGTCGGCATCTATCATCCAATCCCTTTACGAACCATACACAAATATCACTCTGATGCATTGTCCGCGGGAAAAAATGATCCGAAAACCTCTTTCTGGAACTATATCATATATCGACACATGGATCCGGAAAATTAAGAATCCGCAAAGCATCCATCGCGCAAAAGGCTCAGGAATCCGGGTCCATGATCTTGGTCAGCCTTGCTGCCACTTCCTGATCCATCACACCCAGTATCTTTCCCCTGTCTTCGGCACTCATCGTATTTAAAATCTTGGCCGCCAGTTCCAGATCATCCTGCATCGCCTCAAAGATAGCCGCTGCTTCTTTGGGTTTCATCTCCGAATATGCGGTGGCATAATCTTTTACTTTGGAGTCCACCTGCTCCTGGGCCACCACCTGTTTATAGATCAATTCCGCTGTAGCCGGATTCATCGACTCATAATATTTGAGATAGGCATCCGCCCCCGGCCCCTTGTCAGCGTAAACCACCTCATTATAAAATTCATTTTTAATATTTTCAAAGGCAATCTGATTATCTTCAAAGGTCTTCAGGCGTGCGATCTCTGCCTCCAGTTCCTGAATCCGCTTTTCCGTACTGGAATTGCCCGACTGGGCATTTTCCAGTTCCAGTTCCAGACGCTTGATCTGCTCCACTGCATCTTTCAGATCCTTATAGCCATAATATTCTTCTTCTCCCTCAGTGTCACCACTGCCGGACTGCGGCATCTTTTCTGCCGGCAGTATCTTGTTGATCACCGGCACGTTTCCCAGAATAGGCCGCAAAACAGTGGAACCGAATCCGCCCACATCCAGCTTGATCAGCAGCGCCAGTATAGCGATCCAGATAACCACAATGATAAAAGTAACAAGTACAATAGGGGCAGAACTGCCCTCCGATTCCTCATCCAGTTCTTCTTCCTGGGCATCCAGTTCTCTGGCGCGGCGTTTTGCCTCTTTTTTCTGCGCTTTCTGCTCCGCCTTCAGTCGTTTCTTCTCTTCCTTGAGACTCTTTTTATCTTTTGCTTCTCCTGTATTTTCTGTTTCCGTATCCTGAATCTTATCTTTCTTTGCCATACTATTGCCCGCCGCTCCTTATCCGTAACAGTTTAGAATATCTGCTCTGTTACATGCAAAATCTGGTAAAAGTCGCCTGCAGCGACAGGATTTTGCATCCCTGAATCATATTTTCACTGTCTATACCTGCGCCAGAACTTCTTCTGTCTTTTTCTGCCCGTAGGTATAACTGGTCAGTTCGTCAATCTCCCGGCTTTCTCTTGCCTTTTCTTCCTGCATAAAGAGATCAAAAGCATTCTCCCTCAGCTTCTCCTGTATCTTCCGCTCCTGAATGGCTTCCTGCAGTTTCTGCCTCTCCTGCTCCACCTTTTTTTCAGCCTTTTCGATCTCGCGGCGCTGTATCTCTATGTATTCATCCATCCGCAAAATGGCTTCTTTGTTCTCCCGCATGGTCCGGATACGCAGCGCGGCTTTCAGGGAAGCTCTTGCCGCCTCTTCATAGTCCGCCTTTCTCGCCTGCAAATGCTCCAGTTTTTCTTCCTCTTCCCGCAGCCGCATCATTGCCAGACCAAAATCCATCCTGGCCTGTTCTTCCAGCTTTTCTTTGATATTCAGGATACTCTGCATCCGGTATACAAACTTTGACATCCGATTTTATCCTTTAAACAGGTCTTCCAGCATCGCCACTGTCTCTTCATAGGTAAACCTGCTGTCCACATCCTGCATCAGAAAGGCGTTGGAGGCATCTATCTTTTCGATGGCATAATCAATATTCGGATTGCTGCCTTTGCGATAAGCGCCGATATTGATCAAATCTTCCGCTTCATTGTAAGTGGCGAGAACATTTTTTAACTTTCCTGCCGCTTTTTTATGTTCTTTTTCCGTCACCTGACTCATGCACCGGGAAATACTCTGCAGAATATCCACTGCAGGATAATGATTGCGGTGCGCCAGTTTGCGGTTCAGCATAATATGGCCGTCCAGAATACTGCGGGCCGTATCGGTAATGGGTTCATTGAAATCATCACCATCTACCAATACGGTATAAAGTCCGGTGATAGAACCTCTCGCTGCCCTGCCCGCCCGTTCCAGCAGTTTGGGCAATTCCGAATATACACTGGGCGGATATCCTCTGGTCACAGGCGGTTCCCCCGTAGCCAGGCCAATCTCTCTTTGCGCCATACAAAAACGGGTCAGGGAATCCATCATAAGAAGTACATCCCTGCCCTGATCTCTGAAATACTCTGCAATGGCTGTCGCCGTCTTTGCAGCCTTATTCCTCTCCAACGCAGGTTTATCCGAAGTCGCCACCACCACAACGGAACGGCGCATTCCTTCTTCCCCCAGATCCCGCTCAATAAATTCCCTTACTTCTCTTCCCCGCTCTCCGATCAATGCAATCACATTGACCTCTGCCTTTGTATTTCTGGCAAACATACCCATCAAAGTGGATTTTCCCACACCGGAACCGGCAAAAATCCCGATTCTCTGTCCCGCACCTACCGTGATCAGCCCATCCACCGCCTTGACACCAAGGGGAAGCGGCGTATCAATAATAGCCCGCGTAAGAGGATCCGGAGGCGGCGATTCCACCGGATACGTAGGCGATTCCGGCGGAATCCTAAAATCATCCTTCACCGGTCTGCCCAGACCGTCCAGAGACTTACCCAGCAGGAACTCTCCCACATGTACCCGCAAAGACTCTCCTGTATTCTCCACAATATTACCGGTGCCTATGCCTTCCGTATTCTCATAAGGCATCAAAAGTGTCCTGCCGTCTTTGAATCCTACCACTTCGGCCATAATCCCCGGCCCATTGCTGCCTTCGGGATGTATGTAACAGATATCTGCCAATTTGGCATCCGGCCCTGCGGATTCGATAGTCAGTCCCACTACATTCAGGACTTTTCCCAGCTTTCTGTAATAAACTTTCTCTTTTGCCTTGTCATATCTGGATAAATCCATTCTTATTCCACACCCTCATAGGAAAGTTGAAGAAGTTCTCTTCGAAGCGCCGCAAGCTGCATATCCAGACTACAGTCATAAATACCGCCATCCGCCTCTATCATACACTCATTCTTCTTCATCGTAGCATCTTCCACGACTTCCAGCGCAGCATGTTTATTGCCCATTACTTCCATCAGTACTTTCTTCTGCATACTGACAAACGGGTAATCTTCCGGGCCCACATGAATGATATAATTGCTGCTGGTTTCAATCTTCAGCATACAACCTTCCAGAAGCCGCAGCACCAGATTCTGATAATCTCCCAATTCTATATGAAAAACCTGTTCATAAATTGCCGTTAACTGTTTGACAAACTCAGGCTCCAGCTGCCGCACTTTGTCATTGTAAGCCGTTTCCAGTTCTGCCCTGGCCCTGGACAACTCTGCGTCCGCCGAAGCAGCACCTTCCTGGTAGCCCTGCATTCTGCCTTCCTGCCTTCCCTCTTCCAGTGCCTGTTGTCTGGCAGCAGCAATTTCGGCCTGCGCAGCTTCCCTCATCTGCGCAATTTCTTCCTGCGCCTGCGCGATCAGTTCTTCCGGACTCGGTCCCTCGTAGACAGGTTCCGGCGGTTCCGCTTTGATAACCGCACTGCCTCCGTCTCCTTCTGCGCCCGGGCCGCTCACCTCTTCGGCACTCAGGCCGCTGCGAAAACCTTCCTGTTTTTCATCCTCCTGCGGCGGCAGGGGCTCGATCCCCAGTTCCCGCATGCGCCTTCCCAAAATACTGTTGCTGTTGATAATTCTGGTGTCGTCGGACTGAACCTGCACCCAGTTACTCTTCAGCAGGTTATTAGACAACAATTTCATCCCCTCCACCTCTGGAAATTACGATTTCTGCAGCATCTTCCAGTTTTCTGATGATATTTACAATCTTCTGCTGTGCTTCCTCCACATCTTTCATACGGACAGGGCCCATAAATTCCATATCCTCTTTGATCATGGCAGCCAGACGTTTGGACAGGTTGTTGAAAATCGCATTCTGTACCTCTTCGTTGGAACCTTTCAAAGCGATAGCCAGATCGGAATTTTCCACATCACGCAGCACTCTCTGAATCGCACGATCGTCCAGCAAAAGAATATCCTCGAACACGAACATCTTTTTTCTGATCTCGTCTGCCAGTTCCGGCTCTTCGATCTCCAAAGTCTCCATAATATGTTTCTCTGTACCACGGTCCACGGAGTTGAGTATCTCCACCACGGCATCCACGCCGCCGATAATGGTATAATCCTGATTCACAAGTGAAGACAACTTGGATTCCAATACCTTTTCTACCTCCTTGATCACATCCGGACTCGTTCTGTCCATAATGGCAATACGCTTTGCCACGTCCGCCTGCCGTTCAGGGGGCAGCGCGGAAAGAATCATGGAGGATTGCCCCGGCGAAAGATAAGACATAATCAAGGCAATCGTCTGCGGATGCTCATCCTGAATAAAGTTCAAAAGCTGTGATGCATCCGTCTTTCGCACAAATTCAAACGGTTTCACCTGCAAGGATGCTGTCAGCTTGCCAATCACATCCCTTGCCCGGTCTTCCCCCAATGCTTTCTCCAGCAGTTCCTTGGCATAGCCGATACCACCTTCCGCAATATACTGCTGTGCCAGGCAGACCTGGTAAAACTCGTCTATAACCGTTTCCTTTACCTGGGGCGTAATACTTCTTGTATTCGCAATCTCCAGTGTCAGTTCTTCTATTTCATCTTCTTTCAGATGTTTAAAGATATGAGATGATTTTTCCGGTCCCAGCGCAATCAACAGCACCGCTGCCTTCTGCAGTCCCGATAAGCCAGAATCACTCGCCATATCTCCTTACCCCCAATCTTCGTTCAACCAGTTTCGCAGCAGATTTGCCGCCGCCTCCGGATTGTCGTCCACAAACTTCTCTATCATCTTACGTGTTTCAGACCACTCTTCCACTGCGATCCGTTCTACCTCAGGTTCAGGTGTGGACTGCAGCAGGTCTTCCACTGACAGCTCCTCTTCTTCCTCTGCCCCTCTTTCGCCACGCATACTCCTGAATACTACAAATGCCAGCAGCCCCAGAATTACAATAATCAGTATGATCTGTATCACGTCCGTGGCTCTGATATCCATGCCTTCTTTGTCGATGAAGAGTGGTTCTTCATAGGCCACCATAGCGATGTTCTCTGCCGAGATACCCGTAGCCTTGGCCACGATATTGATCATATCCTCATCCACATCCTGCAGGACGCGCTCGCCATTGGCTGCTTTATATTCCTCCCAGCTTATGCCGTCCAGCAGTCCCTGATTGCTGATATCCTCTTCTCTTTGTACATTATATGTAGTAGCCGTAACGGAAATGGAAGATTCCGCATAGTTGATCAGACCCGGCGGAATCGTCTGAGAAGTGATCCGTTCATTGGGAAGATAGTTTCTCTCTTCTTCCGACTGCGTGGAACTGGAATTGTCAGAATCGGGCATCTCATATGTGGTCAGGTTCTCACCATTGGTATCTGTTCCCGGCACACCCCCGGAACTGTTTACATTCTCGGCATTGAAGATCCGCTCACTGCTGAGCACACCCTGTGTCTGACCGTCTGCAGGCATAAATTCATGGTTTACCACCTCAGACGAAGAAAAGTCCAGAGAAAGATTGCTGGCCACTTCCACATTGTCATATTGGTTTGTTCCCAGCAGCACTCTCTTTACTTCATTGCGTACCAGTCTTTCCGCCTGTTGTTTGACCGAGAGCTGGTTGCTGGCATTGCCTGATACGGAATAATTATCCTCACCTGAGAACAGAAGGTTCCCCTGACTGTCCAGTATAGTGATATTGCTGGTATTTTCATTGCCCAGCGCCGTCTTGACAAACTGTGCCATGGCTTCCGCATTTTCCGGCGTAAATTCCCCGTCCAGTGTAAGAATGATACTGGCAAAGGACTCTTCATTTTTAGAGAGCAAGGTACCATCATTCTCCGGCAGGGAAAGCTGTACATCCGCTTTCTTTACAGCCTCAAACCGAAGCAGGTCTTCCTCCATCTGTCCCTGCAGATACAGTTTATACCGCTTTTGTTTATCCGATTCGGTAGTGGAAAAGCCACCATCCGTCACATTATCTATCCCGTAGGCCGCAGCCGGAATATTATTTGCACCCAAAAGCAGATTGGCATCCGAAAGCTGTTCCTGCAATACCTTAATCTGATAGCCGTCGTCCGACACTGTATAGGTAATCCCGGAGCCGTCTAACAGTTCTGTAATCTGAGAAGCCTCTTTGGTACTCTCGCAGTTGGCAAGCAGCGCGTATTGCGGCCTTGTAAGCACCGTTACCAGTATGGCCAGCATAATTGCCACACCCGCTGCAATACATATGATGATCGTCTTCTGTTTAGAAGTAAATTTATTCCACCATTCCAGTATTCTGACCGGAATCGCTTTTAACCTTTCAGTCATTCTCCTTTACTCCCATACCTATACCTGCATCTGCATGATCTCTTTATAAGCTTCCATAAATTTGTCCCTTACGGCAACCGTATACTGTAAGGCTGTGGATGCTTTCTGCATTGCAATGGAAAGATCATGGGTATTTTCCGCCTGCCCAAGTGCGATTCTCAGTTCCTCATTTTCCATATCCGATATATAACCGTTTGTTGTATGTAAATTATCTATGGCATTGTTCAGCATCGTACTGAATACATCTCTGCCTTCCTTTGCCGCCTCCGCTCTCTTCGCCGCACCAGTCTGCTTTGCCGCTTCCTTGACAGCGCCGGAGTTCACCTGATACAGTGATCCGATCTCCATTTTTCCTCTCCTTCTTATCTCAATATCAGCCGCAGCCTCAACGGCTCCGGACGTAAACCCGTTCTTTACCTGTCATCATGCGATACGTGGCGCGGGGTTTACTGTGACATCTCCAGCCCCTTCATTGCCATGGCCTTGCTGGCACTGAAAGCGGTTGCATTTGCCTCATACGCACGGCTGGCGTCGATCACGTTGGTCATCTCTGTCACGATATTGACATTGGGATACACCACATAACCATTCTCGTCCGCATCCGGATGAGACGGGTCATAGACCATTTTCATATCCGTCCATGTATCCTCCGCCACTGTGCTGACTTTGACACCCTTGCCGGAATAATTGTCTCTGGCCGAATCCAGCACACGGCTGAACGGTGTCTGTGTTTCCTTTTCCGCAAAGGCAACCACCTTGCGGCGATATGGTGTACCGTCTTCCGTTCTGGTGGTATTGGCATTGGCCACATTCTGAGAAATGATATCCATGCGGAAACGCTCCGCCGTCAGTCCTGACGCATTGATATCAAATGATGAAAAAAGACTCATATACTACTCCCCCTTATCTGCTAACGCATCACCATTTTCAAGTTCGAAAATTCCTGATTGACGCCTGCCATAAGCGCATTATATTTCAGCTGGTTCGATGCCAGCAGGACGTTTTCCGTATCAATATCCACATTATTCCTGTCCGTACGGTAGGAAAAATTGGAGTAATCCGTATAGGTACGGGGATTCAACCGGCCGATTTTGATGCCTGCCACTTTTGCATCCACAGTTTTATATCTGGAACTGCCCATGGCATGACGCAGTTCATCTTCAAAACTGATATCCTGACGTTTATAACCCGGTGTATCCACATTGGCTATATTATTGGATATCACTTCATTCCTGGTCCATGCCGCATCCAATGTCTTATCCAAAACATTGATATAATCAAACGTACTTGCATGTATCATACAGTCTTCTCCTTCCACTCTCCCTCACTGATTCTGCACATACGATCCCCTCAGTAATAATCCATCTACTTTATTATATATTTTTTGTGAAAAAAGACAAGGATTTTATCTCAAACAGACATAAAACGGGACTTATTTCCTATAAGTCCCTTTTATTTTTCCGTATTTCAAAAAACACCTTATTTGCCTTTTTCGCCCTGTAAACTGCCTTTTTCCGGCCTCTGCCGTTTCAGTTTTTCAACCTCTTCAAAGACCACATCATTGAGTACTTTAATATAAGTTCCTTTCATACCGGAAGACCTGGACTCAATAACTCCCGCACTCTCGAACTTCCTGAGTGCATTGACAATGACGGAACGCGTGATCCCCGCTCTGTCCGCTATCTTACTGGCCACCAGTATCCCCTCATGACCACCCAGTTCATCAAAAATATGAAGGATTGCCTCCAGCTCCGAGAAAGATAAGGTACTGACCGCAGACTTAACCACTGCCAGCTTCCTGGCCTCTTCCGCGCTCTCCTCGCTGACCGCCCGCAACATTTCCAGGCTCACTACTGTCGTGCCGTATTCGCAGAGAATAATATCATCTATTTCATATGCCGACCGCTCTTTATAAATGAATAAAGTCCCCAGCCGCTCTCCCGCAATGTCAATCGGAGATATAATAGCCTGATACCGTCTGGACTCGTCTTCATCAAAACCAATAGCCTGCAGATTCACATTTTCTTTTGTGGAAAGCACACCCAGCATTCTCTCATTCAGTTCAGGATCAATATAATCCCCTACCCTGCCGCCGATCAGTGCATCTTTTGCCCCGTTTCCGACGCCCAGCACTTTGCCTTTCCTGCTGATTACGAGCACATTGGAATCCAGTATCTCCCTCATCACATTGCAGATATCATTAAATATGACTTTGCCCGAATTGTTATTGTGCAGGAGCATTCCGATCTTTCTGGTCTTGTCCAACAACTGTACACTACTCATAAGGATCTCCCTCTTCCAGTACTCATTGTAATACAATCTTGTACTTTTCGCAATGCTTTCCTTCTCAAATATCACAAAATATCTTAAAATACCATAAAATGTCACTAATTTCTAGATAATTTTGGTATTTTTCGGTTTTTCTGTCACATTGCCGCAAGTTTCCTGGATGCAGACCAGTTTGCTGCCCTTTTCCAGCATCAGGGAACCACAGACGCTGCAACGGACCTCGGAAGGCTTCTGCCAGACCATAAAGTCACATTCCGGATTGTTGATACATCCGTAATATTTCCTGCCTTTTTTGGTTTTTTTCAGCACAATATCCCCGCCGCACTGCGGGCAGGCAATACCGGTCTTTTCAAAATAGGGTTTGGTATTGCGGCAGTCCGGAAAACCGGGACAGGCCAGGAAACGGCCATGGGGGCCATATTTGATCACCATCTGCCGGCCGCACAATTCGCAAACTTCATCCGATACCTCATCCGCAATGCGCACTTGTGCCAGCTCCTTTTCCGCCGTATTCACCGCCTCGTCCAGATCCGGGTAGAAATTGGACACCACCGTCTTCCAGCTGATGATTCCCTCTTCCACTTTATCCAGAAGAGCCTCCAGATTAGCCGTAAAACTTACGTCCACGATGCTGGGAAAGGCCTGTTTCATCATGCCGTTGACCACTTCCCCCAGTTCCGTCACATACAGATTTTTATTTTCCTTGGTCACATAGCGTCTGGCCAGTATGGTAGTAATGGTGGGCGCATAGGTACTGGGCCGTCCGATCCCCAGTTCCTCCAGTGCCCGCACCAGGCTGGCTTCCGTATAATGCGCCGGCGGCTGCGTAAAATGCTGACCGGACTCAAATTCCAGAAAAGTCAGTTCACTGTCCTTATCAATTCCGCGTACCAGGGTATTATTTGCCTGTTTCTCGTCATCGTCACCGGTATATACACTCATAAAGCCATCGAAGGCCACCTTGGAAGCGGCAACGGTAAAGCAGTGCTCTCCCGCTCCAATCCGCACAGACGTGGTTTCATATTTGGCCGGCGTCATCCGACTGGCCGTAAAACGCTTCCAAATCAGCTGATAAAGCCTGAACTGATCCCGGCTCAGTGATTCTTTGAGGGAATACGGCGTCCGGCTGATATCCGTCGGGCGGATGGCCTCATGCGCATCCTGTATTTTCTGCCCGCCCTTTTTTCCGTCCACAGTCTCGGCTGCATAAGCAGCGCCGTAGTTTTGTATGATATATTCTTTTGCCGTCTGCGCTGCCTCCTGAGAGACTCTGGTGGAATCGGTACGCAGGTAGGTGATGATACCCACTGTCCCGCTGCCTTTGATATCCACCCCCTCATAGAGTTGCTGCGCCAGCCGCATCGTCTTTTGCGTGGAAAAATTCAATGTCTTGCTGGCTTCCTGCTGCAGCGTCGAAGTCGTAAATGGAAGCGGTGCTTTTTTAACCCGTTCCCCTTTTTTCACCTCATCCACATGATAGGTTTCTTTTTCCAGTTCCTTTAAGATCTTGCCCAGTTCTTCCCCTGAGGCAATGGTTCTCCTGCTGCCCTTTGTGCCGTAATACTTGGCCGTAAGTGGTTTCTTTTCCCCTTTGACGGCCAGCTTCACATCCAGACTCCAGTATTCTTCCGGAATAAAAGCGCTGATCTCCTCTTCCCGGTCACAAATGATACGCAGCGCCACCGACTGTACCCTCCCGGCAGACAGTCCCCGTTTGATCTTGGCCCAGAGCAGGGGGGAAATACGATATCCCACCATGCGGTCCAGCATACGCCTTGCCTGCTGCGCATCCACCAGATCCATATTGATCTCCCGGGCATTTTTCAAAGATTCCCTGACCGCATTTTTGGTAATTTCATTAAATGTGATCCGGTATACTTTTTTTCCCTCCAGTTTCAATGTATGCTGCAAATGCCAGGATATGGCTTCCCCTTCCCGGTCAGGGTCGGTAGCCAGATAGATTTTTTCTGCCTTTTTGACTTCTTTGCGCAGATTGGCAAGAATATCGCCTTTTCCTCTGATCGTAATATATTTGGGTTCATAACCGTGCTCCACGTCGATGCCCAGCTGGCTCTTGGGCAGATCTCTCACGTGGCCGTTGCTGGCCGCCACCTCATAACTGGATCCGAGAAATTTTCTGATCGTCTTTACTTTGGCCGGAGATTCCACAATAACCAGGTATTTTGCCATATTTTTCGCTCCCCTTCACATAAAATCGTCTAAACTATACAACAAAATGTAAGGAATGGCAAGCGGTTTTTCATTCCGCTTTTCTTTCATATTTATTCCCGTATTCCCGTGAAATTAATTCCCGCAGCACCAGATCCATTAAAATATCTGTCACTTCCGGCAGCCCGAACTCCTTTCCTTCTTCTGTCTCTCTCACTTTTTCATACAGCTCCTGAAGCGTGATCGGACGATCCCCCACCTGTTGCCATACAAGCCTCTCACGCGGTCCCATCCCGGACGGCAAAGCAGCTTCCCCTGCCCGCTCTTTCTTACCGTCTGCCATGCCCCGGGAACCGTTACTTGCTGCCGGTGCCATCTCCTGACAGGATATATCCAGCGCTTCCAGAATATCCTCCGGTGTCAGGGCAATCCCCGCGCCCTGCCGGATCAGCCGGTTACAGCCCATACTCTGTCCGTCCGTGATCCGGCCGGGCAGGGCATAAACATCCTTTCCCTGATCCAGGGCAAAGTCCACAGTGATCAGCGTACCGCTTCTCTCTCTGGCCTCAATCACCAAAATAAGATCTGCCAGCGCACTGATGATCCTGTTTCTGGCCGGGAAATAACAGGCAGCAGGCGGTGTCCCCGGCGAATATTCGGACAAAATAGTGCCCTTTTGCAAAAGCTGTTCATACAGATCACGATTTTCCGCCGGATAGCAGACATCCGTCCCGCACCCCAGTACTGCTACGCTGCTGCCACCGACTGACAATGCCGCCCGCTGGGCAATGCCGTCTATGCCCGCCGCCATACCACTGACAATCTGTACACCTGCCGCAGCAAGAGCAGAGGCATACAGCCGGGCCATCTCTCTTCCGTAGGAACTGCACTTCCTGGCGCCGATCACAGCCACCGAGGGAGTCTGCGCAGCCGGCAACGGCCCCCGGACATAAATGCGGCGCGGCGCACTGCGAATCTGCCGCAGCCTGCGCGGATAGTCCGCTTCTTCCCGGAAAATGCACCGCTCTTTTGGTCCATGCCCCTCTTTTTGCCACTCCGGTGCGCTATGGTTCTCCTTCCTCATATCCCCTGCCCCCGTCCCCAGTATGCACCCGCCGACAGGCGATAATATACCGCTTCATTAATATGATGCATGCGGATGGATTCCTCTCCGTCCAGATCGGCAATGGTACGTGCCATACGCAGTATCTTATGACAGGCCCGCAGACTCAGCGCACAGGTTTCCGCAATACGGCGCAGCTTTCTCTCTGTCTCCTGCTCCAGTACACAATATTTCGTTATCTCCCGCACTCCCATCTCTGCGTTAACACGCAGACTGCTCTGGAATCGTTTCTTTTGCATCTCTCTGGCCGCCAGCACACGCCTGCGGATAACGGCACTGCTCTCTCCTCTTTTTCTGCAAAACAGGTTCTCCTTTTTCAGTCCCGGCACCTCCACACATAAATCCATGCGGTCCAGAACCGGCCCCGATACATGGCTCAGGTAGCGATCGGTCTGTGCCTGGCTGCATTTGCACTGCTCACCCGGATAATAGCCGCACGGACAGGGATTCATCGCACCTACCAGCATAAAATCTGCGGGGTATTCAATATTGCCATAGGTTCTGGCAATCTGCACCTTCCTCTCTTCCAGCGGCTGACGGAGCATATCCAGTATCGTTCTCTTAAACTCCGGTAATTCGTCCAGAAACAAAATACCCCGATGGGCCAGACTGACGGCCCCCGGCATGGGAACCCGCCCGCCGCCGATCACGGCAGCGCCCGTAGCCGTATGATGAGGGGCCAGAAAAGGCCGCTCCTTCATTATACTGCCGTTTTTCAGCCTGCCGCATACACTGTAAATAGCGGACACTTCCAGACTCTCTTCCTGGGAAAGCGGTGGCAGAATAGACGGCATCCGCCTGGCTATCATCGTCTTACCGCTGCCCGGCGGCCCGATCATCAGCATATGATGAAATCCCGCCGCCGCAATCTCTGCCGCCCGTCTGACGCTCTCCTGACCGGCAATATCCGCAAAATCTTCTGCCCCTTCCCGCTCCCACTCTTTGATCGGTTCTCTCTTTTTTCCCTCTGTTTTTGCTGCGGACATCGTACATGCCCCGTCCGTTTCCCTGGCCGTCCGCACCCGTCTAAGTCCGGCCTTCTCTGCGCCGCCCTCCTTCAGGCCCTTTTGCAGCGCCGCTCTTACCTGCGAAATATGATCCGCCTCATAGACTCTTATCTCACCCGCTACCGCTGCTTCTTTGCCATTCCCCGGGGGAACGATACAGACCGCAATCCCCTCACGGACGGCGGCACGCACAATGGGAAGTATCCCTCTGACCGCTTTCAGTTCCCCGCCCAGTCCCAGTTCGCCCACAAACAAAATCCCCTTTGTCTTTACCGCCTCCACCAGGCCCATGGAAGCCAACAGCCCCACCGCTGCGGGCAGATCAAAAGCCGTACCGCTCTTGTAACGGTCTGCCGGCGATAAATTAATGGTAATTCTACAAGGCGGCAGACAGACACCGGTATTGCGCAGCGCCACCCGTATCCTCTGCTTTGCCTCTCCTGCTTCCCTGCTCAGACACCCCACCATCTCCATACAGGGAAGGCCTTGTGACACATCTACCTCCACCTGTACAAGATAACTGTCGATCCCGCAGAAAGCACCTGAAATAATCGTATTGAACATGCTCTCTCCTTTTTTATTCGAACTGCTCTGAAAATATGCAGCGACCGCTGCAAAAGATAGACAGACTATGAATAGAATTCCGGCTCCGGGGTCTGTCACCCGCCGCCGGAATAGAGTACAGGGAAATCCTGTAAAAATATTATAATAAAATAGGAAGAATTAAGCAAGAGGGAAATGCGATCTGGAGCGTGCAGATGACAGGAATGACTTTTCAAACACGCTCTGGCACGCCAAAAGCACATCCTTCACACCTGCTCCATCAGCTGTGCCACGGCTTCCTCCATGGTGATCATACCAAACTGGTGTCCCGCTTTCATGACAGCGGTAAGACGGGCAGTCTGTCCTTCACGGATCAGCCTGCGGACAGCGGGCAGCACATGCAATACCTCAAAGGCGGCCACCCGTCCCACACCGGACGGATGCGGCAGGAGCTGTTGGGATACAACGGCTTCCAGCACACCGGCCAGGCGGATACGTATCTGTTGCTGGCGGTAGGTGGGAAACAGGTCAATCATGCGTTCTACCGAATTGACCACACCATTAGTATGGAGAGATGCCAGAACCAGATGACCGGTTTCCGCAGCGGTAATCACTGCGCCAATGGTCTCCAGATCACGCATCTCACCCACCAGGATCACATCGGGATCTTCCCGCAGTACGGATTCCAGAGCCGAGACGTAATCCAGACAGTCCAGGCCGATTTCCCGCTGACTGACGATGGACCGCATATGTTCATGGTGATATTCGATCGGGTCTTCCAGTGTGATGATGTGTGCTTCCCGGTGGCTGTTGATCAGACCTGTCAGCGCCGCGAGGGTAGCGGATTTGCCGCTGCCGGACGGCCCGGTCACAAGAATAAGCCCTTTTTGCTTTTGGTATAATTCTGTCACCGACGCAGGCATCCCCAGTTCCTCGGGGGAGGGCACATCGGCTTTTACAAGGCGTACGGCCATCGCCACACTGCCCTGTTGTTTGTAGGCATTGACACGGAAGCGCCCCACATCGCGGATCGAAAACGCCAGATCATATTCCCCCCGTTCCTCGAACCGGCTGCGCTGACTCTCTGTCATAATCGAGATCAGCATAGAGAGTGTGTCCGAGGCAGCCAGACCCGGATATGACATTGATGTCAGTTTTCCATCCACTCTCATCCGCGGTGAAGTCCCAACCGTGATATGTACATCGGAGGCGCCTGCTTTCATCGCATCCGTCAATATTTCCTCAATCGTCACTATCATCTCTGTCACTCCTGTAACCGTTCAATATTTATCCACATAATCCGTGCCGGTCTCTCCCTGTAACAGCCGCACATATTTTTCCGGCTCTTTCTTCATCTTTAAAAGCGTGTCAAAGGCCATCAGCAGCATCTTATCACCGTTATCACCCATACCGTCCTCACGCCGGTCCAGCCTGGCTTTAAAATGGTCAATTTGCCAGACCATGATATCTACCACTGTATACCCTCTCACCGATACCTGACAGGCAAACTGCCCCCTGTCCATATAATACGCCAGTTCCTGCGCTGTCTCCTCATCCTCTCTGAGCGCCAGCCAAAATTCTCTCAAAAAAGCCTCTCCCTCTCCCGCATGCCGGCAGAGCGATGTGACAAATTCATATAACCTTTGTTGTCCGCTTTGCAGATTCCCATCCATTTCCCTACTTTCCTTTCCCGGCATGACATCCGGCTGGGTAAGAATTTATGTTACTGATTATTTATGGTTTACAAAGTTTGCAAAGATCGTCATACCCGGCGTTGATCCCCTCCTGCTTCGTGTCAAAAACGGCTCTGTTCTCCTCTTTCGGGAGTTGCTTACAGGTGGCACGATGGAGTTTTCCGTTATTTTTATTGCCGATATAGAGTCCCTTTGCCGCCGCATCGGCAGCAGCCGCACGCTTGCCGGTCTGCGCCTCGTTTGCCTGCTTTTTTTGTCCGCTGTCACCAGACAGCATCTGCGAAGCAGAGGCGATGCGCTCACCTGTCTGCCAGGTATCGGAAGGCGCGCAGTTCCAGGTGATCTCACTGCCGTCAGACCAGGCGATGATGCTCCCCTGCTCATCGGTGCGAAACACTTTGACACCTCTGGCTCGCAGACTGTTCAGCACTGCCGCATGAGGATGACCATAAGAATTTCCCTCCTCACAGCTGATCACAGCATAAGCAGGAGCCACTGCCTTCAAAAAGGCCTCGCTGGAAGCCGTATCGCTGCCATGGTGTCCTGCCTTGTATACATCGGCTTTTACACTGCGCCCGCTCTCCAAAATGTCGCTCTCAGCCTCCTCTTCCCCATCTCCGGTAAACAAAAATGTATTGCCGCCGTTTTGAAACAACAGGGCAATAGAGGAATTATTCGGATCATCATAAGTCCTCACCGGTGCCAGAATGGTAAATTTGGCCGTACCAAGCGTATAAGTCGACCCCGGGCGCGGTGTGCTCCATTTCAGCTTTTTATCCGCCAGCGCCTGTATGACCTCCTTGTATGTCTTATTATCCTTCTCATAATCAGCCATAAATACCCGGCCAATCGTAAACTTGCCAATCACCACATCGGCGCCGCCGATATGATCCGCATCAGGATGGGTCAGCACCAGATAATCCAGCTTCTGAATCCCCTGTTTGCTCAGATAAAGCTGCACTGCCGTTCCCTTATCATTATCCCCGGTATCGATAAGCATGGCATGATCGCCGCACTTAATCAGGGTGGCATCTCCCTGTCCCACATCCAGAAAATGGATTTCCGCCTCGGAAATATCCTCATCTTTTCCGGCAGTCGCCGCTGCCGGAGCCGCCTGGACCGCACTTTCCCCCGGGCCAGTGCCCACAACCGAAGCTGCGCCTGCAAGCAGCATAAGAACAGCCGGCAGCCAAAGATACCTTGACCATATTCTCTTTTTGGCTCTCATCCGTCTCTACCTCAGTGCCTGTGCATAAGCCGGCTCGCGAAATCCCGCCAGCACCGTATCTTCCGTAATCAGCAGCGGCCGTTTCACAAGCATACCGTCCGTCGCCAGCAGTTCCAGCTGCTGTTCCTTTGCCATCTCGGGCAGCTTATCTTTCAGATTCATCGACCGGTACAGTTGCCCGCTTGTATTAAAAAAACGTTTCAGCTCCAGTCCGCTTTTTTCATGCCATATTTTCAGTTCCTCCACAGACGGACGATCTGTTTTTATATCTCTGGCCTCATAGGCAATATGATTGTCATCCAGCCACTTTTTCGCCTTCTGACAGGTGCTGCATTTGGGATACCATAAAAATAATACACTCATCTTTCGTCCTTCCTTTCCTGCCTGCCTCCGGATAAAATGCGCACTGCTTCCCGGCGCTGCCGCAGTTCTTCCTCATCCGTGGTATCGTCCAGCGTGATATGATGGACACGCTTCTTTCCGCTCTCTTGCTCTATTGTCACAAAAGTGACAGCGCCTTCTATATAGACAACACCGTCTGTCGCATCCTCTGCCCTGACCATTACCAGAAAGCTGCTGCTGCCGGTCGCCGTCACCCGTGCCAGAAACCGGAGTATGGTCCCGTTCTGCACCGGTTTTTGAAACGACATCGTATGAAGATTTCTGCATACAATACCCTCACTGCCCCTACATACGCAGCCTGCCGCTGTAAATGCCGCCTCCACAAACCAGGCCGCCGCCCTGGCGGCGAACAGTGTCCCATGGTGATTCAGATCTTCCGTTTTGACCAGACGCAATGTCTCATACTGTTTCATATCCCTTCTCCCGATTTCCCACGATATATCTGCTATTGCTTTTTTCCTTCCATCCATGTATTGCCCGGTGTGACAAGGCCGGACGCCGGCTCCTGCCCCATCAAAATCCGGTAAACCCGGTTAACATCGGGTATATTCTCCAGAACAGGGTCCACCATACCCGCTTTTCCCGACGCGTCTGCAAAGATGCCGTTTCCCCAGGCATATCGGAAATTTCCTCTCCCGTAACGGTCAAAGGCCAGTGTACCGGACCCATCCTTGTGCACGGTCATATGGACTTCCGGCAGCCGGTCCGTATTCAGCGAAACGATCCGCCCGCATCTGCACTGCAGGACCCGGCGACTGGTTATGGCGTAAAAAGTCCGTTTCAGTATATAAGCCTGCACAAAAAAACGACCGACCATCATATACAGTCCCACAAGGACAAAAGGAATCCCCCACAGCCTGAAAAATACCGGCGCCCCCGATAAAGTCACGGACAGTTCCCAGAATATGGCAAACCCGCCCCACATGATGCTGAAAGGAATCATAAAAACATCCCGGCCTGTGAATATTCTGCCCTGCACCGGTCTGCCCCGCCAGAGCACATATTCATCCATCACCAGGCACTGCTGCAGCCATGCAAATTGCTCTCCCAACTGCTCCACAAACTTCCCCTCCTTCTCCGATACCTTCTGCTGCCGCCGGCATTTTGCACCCCTGATTCCGGAAGCTGCCGGCACAAAGTAACCCGATCCCGGTCTACAATCCCCGGGCCTGCAAATCCGCTACGATACCCGCATATAATTCCACGATATCGCTGACCCCGTCTCCGCGCCGCGATGTCAGTTTTCTCCTTCTCATATCCACCTCATCACAGTGCGATATCCCTCTGCATGAATTGCCGGTCATGACACCGCGGAAATTCGTCCATACGGCAGACGCCGGCGGCAGCAGACCATCATTGGGGCCTTCAAACATTTTCACGACCATCCCCGGCACAAACAAAAACATATCACTCCAGACATGTCGCATTACAAAAGCATAACTCTGATAGTACACCCCCGGCTGATCAGGGTTAGCGCGGTTAAATTTCCTTGCGGCGTCTGTCGTAAATGTGCAAATCACCTCATAGGTACGAGGGGCCTTATCTCCGCAGATCCACAGCAAGACATCCCACATACCTGCCACTGCCCGAACCAGAAAATCAGGCAGTTTCAATAATCTGTCCACAGTCCGCGAGCCGTGATGCGGCGTGCTGATCGTCGTCAGCGAGGCAACAGATTCTGACATGCCCAGCGTGGAAATGGCATATCTCATGTCAAGCCCGCCTTTTGAATGTGCTATCACATGCAGTTTGGAGGCACCTGTTTCTTTCCTGATCTCTCTGATCCTTTTTGCCAGAAACGCGCCATTTGCTTCTATCGTTCCGTTACTGTCCTGTCCGCCATAATAGATATGGCACCCCATCTCTTCCAGTCTGGCCGGAATCCTGCCCCAGTAATTAAACCGCCTGCTGTCCCGAAACCCCATACCATGCACCAGCAACAACGGATATTTCAGTCCGTCCCCCATATCGTCTGCTCCCATCCATCTGGTGACAGCCCGTTATTTGCTCCGTAGCTGTCATACACGGGTCCAAAACCGCCTGCCGGCGCCTGGGCAATATAACATGCGCCGCCGCCATAAGCACCATACAGACACATAATCTGCGCCATAAATTCTTTCGGAATGGCCACACAACCCGACGTATCGACCGCCGATTCTTTCAGGCAGTGCAAAAACAGCGCTGAGCCCTGTCCCGGAACCGCATTGCGGTTAAATCCCGCATCCAGAACATAATCATAATGTCCGGCATATCCCGCGCGCCCCACATGTTCCCCGCCTTCCCTGGCATCTTCCACAAGCCGGTTGGCACTGTCTGACCATACATGCGACTTATTTACCTGAATATAGTCTGCAGGAAAGCCTTCCCGCGGCGCACACTGTCCAAAAGGCGTGTTAAGCTGAAACAGCCCTACCGGTGTCGTCTTATCTCCCACAGTCCGGTGACTGCTCATGCCGTTGCGGCCCATGATCCCCGGCGTGCACAGACGCAGCATCCATCCTTCCGCAGTCAGTTCATACGCATATACACCGCAATCGCTGCCCGAGAGCCCTTCGACCACGACCAGCATACGGGCCTCCTGCGGCAGCCTGAAAAGATTAACATCAAAAGTCGCCATAACCCCCGCCGGTAACGCAGCTGTGCTCTGGAGCATCTCTGCACCTTCCACCGCGGAGCTCTCTTTCGCCATACCACCAGGCACCGTCTCAGCCGCACACACACTGCCGGGAGAAGACAACATGAAAGTAACACCTGTTATCGCTGCTGTATATATGACAGTTCTTCTTATTTTGTATCTTAGCATATCCTTTTTATCTCCTTCTTCGCGGCCGCTATCCGTTCTGCACTTCCCCGCACACTTCTCATTCCTGCATATATGTAAAAGTATATCATCTGCTCCCGGAAAATCAATAGAAATGTGCTTTTCCCACAGGCGCTTTTATCCGCAAACAGCCGTCATTTCCATATTTTTCTTGACAAATTCCTTCTATGCCATAAAATATATTTACTGTAATCTCAGCTGCCGGCAATCCCGATCAAGGAAAGGACAAATACCATGATCCCACTCAATCCCTGGGAACATCAGAATGTAATCAAAACACTTTATGGAAAATGTGTGGAAGAAATCTGCGAGCAGTATCAGATCACGCGGATAGAACTGGACATACTTCTGTTTCTGGCCAATAATCCCAGGTTCGATACCGCTACCGATATCATCGAAATCAGATGCCTGTCAAAATCCCATGTATCCTCCTCCGTAAAACTGCTGGAACAGCAGGGCTATCTCAGAAAAGAATACTATGGCCACAATAAAAAAACAGCCCACCTGAAAATCAGTGGGCCGGCCCTGGAAATCATTCGCGCAGGAAGAGCCGCGCAGGAACGGTTTCTTGCTATTTTACTGGAAGGCTTCTCAGCGGAAGAGATCGCACTGATGAAAAGGTATAACAACCGGATCCTGCACAATATCCATGCCTGTCTCTCTGCATCCAGGGAAAAGCAGCCTCCTGATGCAGATCACTCAGAGGCAAGTGCAAACTGATTCACCAATCCCTTCAGGCAGGCAGCTTCAGCGGAAAGCTGTTCACTCGCAGCTGCGCCCTCTTCTGCGGTGGCGCTGTTGCTCTGCACAACGACCGAGATCTGATTGATACCCACGGAAACCTGTTCAACCGATTCTGACTGTTCTTCGGATATTGTTGCAATATGATCAATGGCATCGACCATGGATTGAATACTGTCAACAACACCGAGCAGGATATCCGCCGTATTTTGGGCAATTTCCGTACCGGTATGTACCGCAACCGAAGAATTTGCAATAAGTTCCGATGTATTCTGGGCTGCCTGTGCGGATTTGCCGGCCAGATTGCGTACTTCCTCCGCAACAACAGCAAATCCTTTTCCCGCGCTGCCAGCTCTGGCGGCCTCCACTGCCGCATTGAGGGCAAGTATATTGGTCTGAAACGCGATATCATCTATAGTCTTAAGAATCTTTTCAATCTCCCCGGAACTTTTCCGGATCTTTTCCATGGCCTCTACCAGACTCTGCATCTTCTGGTTACAAAGGTACACTTCTTCACCGGTCTGATGTGTCTGACTCCTGATATCCAGCGCTCCACTGGCTGTACTTTTAACCTCCTCAGAAATCATGCTGACCCGCGCTGCCAGTTCCTGTACCGAACTGGCCTGCTCAGTGGTACCCTGACTGAGCGTCTGGGCACTGGAGGATAGTTGACTGCTGGCATTTGCCACTTCCTCCGCAGAATGATTGACCTGACGCATGGCACTGCTCAGTTCCATTCTCATATTGCGCATGGAATGTAAAATATCCCCAAAACTGCCGACATATACCTCCTCATGTTCTGTATGAACATCCAGATTCTGATTGGCCATCTCATTGAGCAGATAACTGATGTCACTGATGACAGTACGCAGCCCTTCCACCAATGTCTCGGTTGATCTGACAAGCACACCGGTTTCATCCTTATTGGAGATCTTGGGCATCGGTGTATCCAGATCCCCCTCCACAAGCAGTTTCATACGATTCACACAGGCCTTCATCGGTCTGCCAATGTGAACAACCAAAACCAGAGCCACGATCACAGAAATCAGTATCGAAAGAACGATAACCGCGATATTGATGACCATCGCATCCCTTGTGGACGCCAGATAATTGATCTGTGGTACGGTCACTGCAAGGCTCCAGCCGTCTGTATCCGGCACCGGAGCATAAGCGGCAAACATCTTATCTTCTCCATTTATGTAGCTTCCAAATCCGGTTTTGCCCTGCCGCATCTCGGCATGGATCGCCGCCAGTTCCCGAAGAGAGGCATCACTTTGGGCCTCCGTTTCTATATTCTGGACGGTGATCGTATCTAGTGTAATATCGGCAATCGTATCACCGGTCTTATTGATCATATAAGCCCTGCTGTTCTCACCAAGCTGGATGGCCGATACAATATCATTCAAAAAGGTTTCCTGCGGGACGAAATACACAACACCCACAACAGATTTCCCGTATTTTTCTTCAGAATAAAGAGGCGCTGCCACCATAATGGACAACTCCCCTGTGATCTTGCTGATCAAAGGCTCCGATACAAAGACATTGCCCTGCATGGCCTGCCTTACATATTCACGGTCGGAATAATCATTTCCGTCAAAAATACTGATACCGCCCGCACCGACAATATTTCCCCTGCGGAAACCGTGCATGGAAACACGTTCGTCAATGATGGCTTGCTTTTCTTCCACCGACACTTCCGGGTCCGACAACTGCGGAATACACCCCACCTCCATAACTACATTCTTGTACACTTCCAGCTCCTGCTGGGCACGTCCTGCCGCCAGGACTACCGTCTGGCTCATCATCTGCTCCACAGTGGACATGGTATTGTTGTAATTCAGCATGATACTGGATACGCCGGATGCCAACAGTCCAATCAGAACAGTCAGGATAAGACATAAGGTAATTTTGGTTCGAATGCTTTTCATTTCAACGTTACCCCCTGCTCATTTGGCCAAAATAGAGATATGCAGATCCGTATTTGGGCCACTTTTATCAATGTTATAATTATTATAAAAGTTACCATTCCCGCTTGTCAACCACTATCCGCCTGATCCATGCACATCATCTCTAACAAGAAAAAAGACAGCTTGCCCGATGGCAAAACTGTCTTTTCTTTCAATACTGTCTGTAACAGTTCAGCCATGCCGATCTGTTACCATGATTTGATTGCAAATACCCTAAAATTATCATCCGCTGCATCCCGCAGCTGCATGGATTCACCCTGCTTCGCTCAGTCTGCTCAGCTTCGCCGCCTGATCGGCCGCGATACATGCATCAATAATCTCCTGGATATCTCCGTTCATGATCTTATCCAGTTTATACAATGTCAGATTGATCCGATGGTCTGTCACACGGCCCTGGGGGAAATTATAGGTACGTATCTTTTCGGAGCGATCCCCCGTGCCAATCTGGCTTCTCCTTGCCTCTGCCTCGGCGTCGTGCGCTTTCTGACACTCCATATCATACAGCTTGGCACGCAGCAGTGCAAACGCCTTGGCTTTATTTTGAAGCTGAGATTTCTCGGTCTGGCTGTATACCACAATGCCGGTAGGATAATGAGTCAGACGGACTGCGGAATCTGTCGTATTGACACACTGTCCGCCATTGCCGGAGGCACGCATTACATCAATGCGGATATCTTTTTCATCAATCTGCACATCTACCTCCTCCGCCTCCGGCATAACAGCCACAGTGATGGTAGAAGTATGGATGCGTCCGCCGGATTCCGTCTCCGGCACTCTTTGCACCCGGTGTACACCACTCTCATATTTCATCACGGAATAGGCACCGGCTCCCGTAATCATAAAGGTCACACTTTTCATGCCGCCAATGCCAATTTCTTCCGCTTCCACTGTCTCTGTCTTCCAGCGCCTGCCCTCTGCATAATGGATATACATGCGATAGATCTCAGCCGCAAACAGTGCTGCTTCATCACCACCTGCACCTGCCCGGATCTCCACGACCACATTTTTATCATCGTTAGGGTCCCTGGGCAGCAACAAAATCTTCAGTTTCTGCTCCAGTTCTTCAATACGTTTTTTGGCCGCGGACAGCTCTTCTTTGAGCATATCCCGCATTTCCCCGTCATTTTCCTCCTCCAGCATCGCAAGGCTGTCTTCCACATCCTGCCCACATTTCCTGTATTCCCTATATGCTTCCACAATGGGCGTCAGATCACTTTGTTCCTTCATCAACATACGGAAACGTGCCTGATCGCCTGCCACATCAGGCTCGTTCAGCTCATTCATGATCTCTTCAAATCTTCTGACCAGATCTTCCAGTCTGTCAAACATCTCATTTCCTCCGTTGTCTCCTCATCGTTCATCACACCATACACTTCACCACTCTGTCGTGGCCTGAAAAGTCTTTGACGATCTCGATTTCCCTGTATCCTGCTTCCCTGAAGATCCGGCTCACAGCTGCTCCCTGATCAAAGCCGATCTCCAGAAATACCCATGCACCTCTGTGCAGATAAGGTATGGCCTCTTTGCTGATCCGCCTGTAAAAGTACAGACCATCCGTCCGTCCGTCCAGTGCGCACACCGGTTCATGATCCCTGACTTCCTCCATCAATGTGGGTATCACATCCGATGGGATGTACGGCGGATTGGAAACGAGCATATCAAATTTCACACCCGGCTCCAGTGCCGCAAACAAATCTCCTGTCCGAAAGTCCACCTCTCCGGAAAGAGCCGCCGCATTCCGCTTCGCGACCTCCAGCGCCCCGGACGAAATATCAACTCCCACACCCTTACAGTCATTAGAATAATGAAGCAGACTCAGTACAATACAGCCGCTCCCTGTACACATATCCAGAACAGACATGCCGTCATGCAGTTCACGCATGGCCTCTTCCACAAGAATCTCCGTATCCTGTCTGGGAATAAGCACCTGATCATTCACTAAAAAAGGCAGCCCCATGAACTCCTGACACCCTGTTATATACTGTAACGGAACATGCACGGCTCTCTCTGCGAGCAGTTTCCGATACAGCAGTTCCTGCTGTGGCTCCACTTCCTCATCTCCGTGAGCCAACAGTCTGTTCCTGTCCGTATGACATACATATTCCAGTAATAATCTGGCATCAAGAGATGCCTCCACGACTTCTGCCTGCTCCAGGCACGCCGTGCCCTCATGATACAATTCCCGATATCTCATCTCTTTTGCGCTTTGGCAGTCTTGCCTGCCTGTCCTTCGTTTTCTTCCGGCACCCTCACATCATCTTCTGCGGTCTGCGCAGGACTCTCTTCCACCTCATAGTCAAATGTTTCCTTCAGATACGCCTTCCAGTCAAACACTGCCTCCACAGACGCGATAGCCACTTCGGCCATAGACTCATCCGGTTCTTTTGTCGTCAGTTTCTGAAGCCACATTCCCGGCGCGGAAAGAATCCGCACTAAAACAGTATCACTGTTACCTGCCAGCCGGATTATTTCATAGGAAATCCCCGCAATCACCGGGATCAGTGCAATCCGCAGCAGGACTCTGTATCCCGGATGCTCTACCCGGATGAAAAAAAACAGAATCACACTGACAAACATAACAAATAACAAAAAACTGGTGCCGCAGCGCCTGTGCAGCCTGGAACTGCGCATCACATTGCGCACCGTAAGAGGACGTCCTCTTTCAATACAGTTAATACACTTATGTTCCGCACCATGATACTGATAAAGTCTGTGGATATCCTTCATGGCTGATATCCCCACCACATACAGCAGAAAGATCAGAATACGGATCAGCCCCTCAATGATCACCGTCAGAGAGACATTCCTGATATAACTGCTTAAAAATCCGGAAATAAAATAAGGCAGCAGGATAAAAACAGCCACCGCTATCACCACCGAAACCGCAGTCGTAATCCCCATGGCCACATCATCCGCCCGCTCCCCGAAAATCTTCCGAAACAGAGACTGTCGTTCCCCATCCGTTGCTTCTTCCTCTTCGTAAAAGGATACTGACCAGTTCAGTGTCCGCATGCCCAGTACCATGGAGTCCACAAAATTAAATACACCCCTCACAAAAGGCAGCTTCCTTAATCCATTATCGTGCCAGACGCCCCGGAACTCCTCCGTATCCGTCTCAATCTCCCCGTCCGGCCTGCGCACGGAAACCGCATATCTGTCTTTATTTTTCATCATCACGCCTTCCAGTACCGCCTGTCCGCCGATACCGCAGGAACGTCTGTTCTTCTTTTTCACAAGGAATCCCTTTCCCGATGCGTTTCGTGTGTATCAAAAATAAGGTTGAGATTAAAAATCTCAACCTTTTTCATCACACTATTTGCTTTCTACGCCATACTTCTTATTGAACTTGTCAATTCGTCCTGCTACTCTGGCAGCCTTCTGCTGGCCCGTATAGAATGAATGGCACTTGGAACAAACTTCTACGTGGATCTCAGGCTTCGTGGAACCTGTTACAAATGTGTTGCCACAGTTGCAAGTCACAGTTGCCTGATAGTACTCCGGATGGATACCCTCTTTCATCGCTCTCACCTCTCTATTGTAATACTGTAATTCATTTTTTCTGTTTTCTGACGCTGTCCCTGACACGGACAGCGAATTTATTGTAGCATAATTTCCCCGCTCTGGCAAGTGTTTTTAAAAGAATTTAATTTTCTTTACCATGTTGACAAATTCCACATTGGTTCTTGTCCGGGAAAACATGTCCAGAATTTTATCCACTGCTTCCTCGGGTTTCAGGGAATTGAGTGCCTTACGCATAATGTTGATGGCTTCCAGCTCTTCCTTACACAGCAGCAAATCTTCCCGCCGCGTACCGGATTTGGGAATATCAATAGCCGGGAACACACGTCGCTCGGAAAGTTTCCGGTCCAGTACCATCTCCATATTACCGGTTCCCTTAAATTCCTCATAAATCACATCGTCCATCTTACTGCCCGTTTCCACCAGTGCCGTGGCCAGAATCGTCAGACTGCCGCCTTCCCGCATATTTCTGGCAGCGCCGAAAAACCGCTTGGGCATATGCAGAGCCGCCGGGTCAAGACCGCCGGAAAGTGTCCTGCCGCTGGGCGGAACCACCAGGTTATAAGCCCTTGTCAGACGGGTGATGCTGTCAAGCAGCACTGTCACATCTTTGCCATGCTCCACCAGACGTTTGGCTCTTTCATTGACCATTTCCGCTACCCGCTTATGATGTTCCGGCAGTTCATCAAACGTGGAATAAATAACTTCCACATTCGGCCCTTCTATCGCTTCCCTGATGTCTGTCACTTCCTCCGGGCGCTCGTCAATCAAAAGGATGATCAGATGCATTTCCGGATTATTTTTTTTTATGGACTTCGCCACTTCTTTTAACAGAGTGGTTTTGCCGGCCTTGGGCGGAGATACGATCATTCCCCTCTGTCCCTTGCCCACCGGGCTCATCAGATCCATGATGCGCATGGCCACACTCGCTCCGGGCGTCTCCATGCGCAGACGCTGATCCGGAAAGACCGGGGTCATATCTTCAAAATTCCGCCGCCGACATGCCACTTCCGGCACATACCCATTGATCTTTTTGACAAACAGCAGCGCGCTGAATTTCTCTGCCTGCGTTTTAACCCTTGTGTTACCTTCCACGATATCGCCGGTCTTAAGGCCAAAACGGCGGATCTGACTGGGCGCCACATAGACATCATTCTCCCCTGGCAGATAATTCTCACAGCGGATAAAACCATATCCGTCAGGCATCACTTCCAGGATGCCATTGGCAATCTCCCCGCTGTCCAGGTCAGCCAGGGATTTTTCATTTTCATTCCGCTCACGCTCATTTCTCTCGCCCCGTTCTCCCCGCTCCGCTCTCTCGCTGCGTTCTGTCCGTTCTGCTCTCTCTGTGCGCTCTCCCTGCTCTGCTCTCTCTCCGCGATCGGTGCTGCCACCTGCCTCCGGCGTATCCGCCGCTCTGCCACGGACTGCTGCTGCCGTCCCGTTTTCCGGGCTTCCCCCATCTGCGCTACGGCCCTCCCTGCTGTCCATCTCCAGCATGGCTTCCACGACTTCCGCCTTTTTCATCGTGGAAGTCCCCTTGATTCCTCTTGACTTTGCAATCGCCTTTAAATCCGCCAAAGCCAGTGACTCATATTTTTCTCTCATACACAGTTTTCCTCCCTTTTCAATTGCATATACCGTCTTTTCTCTGTTGTTCAATGGGATTGTCGTACGAATGTACATGAAGCTATCCGAAAAACATATCAAAGTTTATTACAATCAATAGCTATATTATACATAACTTTTGATGGAATGCAAACATATTTTGCAAAATGATACTTATGTGACCGCACCTCACCGCCGGTCATTGCGATATTCCCGTTTATCGCTTCCCTGCATACCATAAAACAACCAACTAATAACCGAAAGGAAACTGATGCAGATGCAAGCTCCAACCCCTCGCCTAACTTTTACCGGACTTCTGGAGGGCAACAGACCGCAAGCTGTCGCCTGGGTGATCGGAAATCCGGCAAATCCGCAGATCAGCGGACTTGTATCCTTTTATGTCACCCCCTATGGCGGCACTGAGGCCGCTGAAAAACATACCGTTTTTCAGATTTAAATTTCAAATACACACAAAA
>CANPIC010000013.1 GCA_947574055.1 uncultured bacterium | reverse complement strand
TTTTTCTACCAGTTTTTTTCTGGCTTGTCCGCCGCTCGTTTTCCGCGGTGGAATTTTATTGTATCTCATCCCCAGCTATTTGTCAACAAAAATTTTCCATTTTTTTAAATTTTTGTCGATTCTCCGTGTCGGCCCATAAAAGCCTTTTGCCACGACCGTTTTGCCGGGTATCAGGCAAAAAAAGAAATCTCAATTTCTCAAGATTCTTTTTTTGATTATATGGTAGAAAAACGGAGAAAGAGGGATTTGAACCCTCGCGCCGCGTGAACGACCTACACCCTTAGCAGGGGCGCCTCTTCAGCCTCTTGAGTATTTCTCCTCAATCTGAATGATCCTCTACCAATATAATATTGTGCGCCTTTGGTTGTGACGCATGTATGATTATATCGGATGTGTTTTAGTTTGTCAATTCTTTTTTTCTAAATATTTACATCTTTTGTTATGATGTACGGACCAAAGCCCACTCATCGTGATAATTCGGGGCAATATTTACGCAAACCCATGCCTTACACTTGGAACATCTCATTTTCTGATGCAGAGCTGCAAGGTCAAAAGCGAACCACATCCAAAAGCCAGGACTCATCCAAATCTGCCCTGCTCCACTTCCTCATACAGATCTTTCCCCATTCTGTCAGTTACGACAATGGCCGGAAAATCTTTTACTTCCAGTCTGCGCACTGCTTCTGTCCCCAGATCATCATAAGCGATTACCTCCGCTTTGACAATGGTGCCTGCCAGTAGTGCTCCCGCTCCGCCCACTGCCGCGAAATAAACCGCCCCGTTACGGGCAACAGCCTCTTTCACTGCCTGAGAGCGTCTGCCCTTTCCAATCATTCCTTTCAGTCCCAGATCTAGAAGTCTGGGGGTGTATTTATCCATCCTGCTAGCAGTGGTGGGGCCGGCAGAACCAATGCACTGTCCTTCTCTCGCCGGTGAAGGTCCCATATAATATATGATATTTCCCGCCAGTGCAAATGGTAACTGTTCTCCTGCGTCCAGCGCCTCTTCCATTCGTTTGTGTGCCGCATCTCTTGCCGTATAGATTGTCCCGCTAATATATACGTAATCTCCGGCACGGAGTTCTTTCAGTTCCTGTTCCTCTAAAGGGGCTTTGATATATTTTTCCATCGTTTTCTCCCGGCTGTCGCAGCCCTGTCAGATGACACGCATGCAGTGTCGGTTTACATGGCAGCAAATATTTACCCCTACCGGCAGTCCGGCAATATGCGTGGGATACGTATCAATATTGACCGCCAGTGCCGTTGTTGTCCCGCCCAGTCCGCCGGGGCCGATATGAGTGTCATTGATTTGCTGCAGCAGTTCTTCTTCCAGTTCTTTTACATAGGGAATCCGGGATCGCTCATTTACCGGCCGGGTCAGCGCTTTTTTGGCAAGCAGGGCACATTTTTCAAAAGTACCGCCGATTCCCACACCTACCACCAGCGGCGGGCAGGCATTGGGCCCTGCATCTTTGACGGCTGTCAGTACCGCTTCCTTAACTCCGTTTATCCCATCTGCAGGTTTGAGCATAAACACTCTGCTCATATTTTCACTGCCAAAGCCTTTGGGCGCCACTGTGATTCTGACTCTGTCCCCTGTTTTGATCTCATAATGTATGACCGCAGGTGTGTTATCCCTGGTGTTTTCCCTGATGCAGGGGTCATTAACCACCGATTTGCGCAGATACCCCTGCGTATATCCCTGCCGGACGCCTTCGTGAATCGCCTCTTCCAGACTGCCGCCCTCAAAATGGACTTCCTGGCCGATTTCCATAAATATCACTGCCATTCCCGTGTCCTGACAGATCGGAATATCTTTCTCTTTAGCAATTATCAGATTGTCGCGCAGTTGATTCAGTATCTGTCTTCCCAGAGAAGACGTTTCCTCTTGCCGCGCTGTCTGCAAAGCCTGATCCATATCCGGCGAAAGACTGTAATTGGCCTCGATGCACATTTCCTTAACTGCCTGGGTAATTTCCGATACTGGTATCGTTCTCATAAACAGTCCCTTTCCTCCTGCATACATATCTCACTCAATTCTGTATTTTTGATAGCGGTCATAATCGGCCTTGCTGCACAAAGCACTTATACGGACTCCCTGTTCCGTATATTGGGTCTGGCAGGACAGCGTATGTTCCAGCAGATATGACATGATCTGCCCCTGTTCGTACGGGATCAGAAAATCCGTCCGGCGATAGCTGCCAAACAGTTGATCTACAATCAGCCGGGTCAGTTCCCGCAGACCGATTCCTTTTCCGGCAGCCATGTAAATGCGATTGTCCCCCTGCACTTTGGGAAAGTCTTCCATGCAAAGATCTGCTTTGTTCATCACGTAGATCACCGGAATATGAGAACATCCCAGTTCCGCCAGCGTCTGCCTGGTAACTTCTGTCTGGTTCCTGTAATTCTCATCCGCATAATCAATCACGTGCAGGATCAGATCGGCCTGCCGGATTTCCTCCAGCGTCGACCGGAAAGCCTTCACCAGCCCCGTTGGCAGTTTATGAATAAACCCTACCGTGTCAGATAACAGAAATCGGCAGTTATCCGGTAATTCGATTTTGCGCACGGTGGTTTCCAGCGTGGCAAACAATTTATCCTCTGCCAGCACGGGCCGGCTCTCTTCCTGCCCGAACTGTTCCAGCAGGCAGTTCATCAATGTGGATTTTCCTGCATTGGTATAACCTGCCAGTGCCACAAGGGGAAGAGAAGACGCCTGCCGCCGTTTTCGCTGGGTATCGCGCTCTTGTGCCACATCGTCCAATTCTCTCCGCAGACGTGCCAGCCTGTCCTCAATCCGGCGTCTGTCCAGTTCCAGCTTTTTTTCACCTGCTCCTTTATTGGCCAGACCACTTCCGCCGCCCTGGCGGCTCAAAGCCGCATGCATCCCTACCAGGCGTGGCAAAAGGTATTGCAGTCTTGCCGTTTCTACCTGCAGCCTTGCTTCCCGTGTCCTGGCTCTGGAGGCAAAAATCTCCAAAATCAGTGCCGTTCTGTCCATAATCGGTTTTCCGATGATCTGCTGCAGGTTACGAAGCTGGGACGGCGTAAGCGTATGATCAAAGAGAATCATATCTGCTTCTATCCGCTCCGCAAATTCTTTCAATTCCTCTGCCTTGCCGCGCCCGAGGCAGAATGTTTTATCCGGCCTGTCCATTTTTTGTGTCAGGACACCGACTGTTTCCATATAACAGGCGTCCGCCAGACCGCTCAGTTCTTTCATGGATTGGTCAAAATCCATATCATCGCCAAGATCAACCCCCGCCAGAATGACACGTTCTTTTTCAATTCCGCTTTCCGCCATCGCACTCCTCCCGGCTCCCGTCCTGTTTCCCTGAGCCGTTACTGTTTATCCGGTATGATCTCAATCCAGTACCCGTCCGGATCAGAGATAAAGTAAATACCCATGGAAGGATTTTCGTAACAGATGCATTCCATTTCTTTATGCTTTGCATGGGCTGCATCCATATCATCCACCCGGAGGGCAAGATGAAATTCATTGTCTCCCAGATTGTAGGAATCTTTCTCCCAGTCCCGAAGCCATGTCAGTTCCAGTTGATGCGCCGTCTTTCCATCTGTCAGAAATACAATGATAAAGCTGCCGTCTGCAGCCTCCTTTTTTCGTTCCACGGTAAGTCCCAGTGCCTGTTCATAAAACTTCAGAGATCTGTCCAGATCTGTTACATTCAGATTATTGTGTGCAAAACTGAATTTCATATTCTCTTACATTCCTTTCATCCGGTTTTATACGTTCATAAATGGTCTGTTTTATTTTACGATTTATGGGCATTGCTGTCAAGAATGGGTCAAAGAGTTGCCCATAACTATAAATATCCCTGCACAGACGCCCTGCTTCTTTTTTGAGCAGCAATACGGGAACCCGCACGGCATCCATGGAAAATGGACGGACCGTCACTTTATAGGTACCGCTGCGACTGCCAAAGTCCAGCAAGACAATGAGATCATCTCCTGTTTCCTGTTTTCCCCTGTCATATACGCCTGCACCACTTTGCACCGGCCGCTCACCCGGCGCAGCCGTTTGTACGTTTTGTGCATTGACAGATCCGCAGACCATCAGAGTCATACAGATCACCATACAAATTGTTATCATCCGTTTCCGCATCTGTCTCATCCCCCATTTACCATCTGTAGCTATCGGGAAAGTATAACATGTTATCGGCTGTTTCTACGGGTATTGGCGAAATCCGCATAAACTATTGGCGAAAATCCATGCAGCAGACCTCAAAATGGTCTGCCCTGTAATCACATAAATACAATTTGCTTATTATTTCTGTAATGTGTACAAGAGAATCTTTACATCAAATATGTGGTCGGTATCGCTGATCTGCATACTTCCGTGGTAATTGTCCACGGCTTTGCGCACATTCTGCAGCCCTATACCGTGGCCGCTCTCTCTGGTGCTGGCATAATGCGTCCCTTGTTTTCTGATGATATGATCATAGCTGTTTTGTATCCGGATGAAGAGCATCCCTTTTTCAAAGTTCAAGGCAACTGACAGCCATTTTCCCCGGGAAGAAGAAGCCGCATGGATGGCATTGTCCAGCAGGTTGCCGATGATCACATTCAGATCAAAGGAACTGATCCCGATTTCGCGTGGTATGCTGATTTTGTAATCAACCTTCTTCAATGTCTGTTTGGCTTCTCTGAGCATATAGTTCACAAGGCTGTCCACCCCTTTGTTGCCACTGCTGATATATTCATCGGGATTGTCAAGATAGGTCCGCATATTCCTTATGTAATCAATGAGTGCCTGTTTGCCGCTGCTTTCAGCCATCAGCAGCAGTTCGCCAAGATGATGCTTCATATCATGGCGCAGAGACTGCATCTTTTCGTCCGACTGTATCATCACCTTGCTCTGGTTCTCATAGCCTGCCGCCAGCCGCTCATACATGATTTTCTCTTCCAGTTCCGAAAATGTCTCCATCAGGACATTGTACAGATAAAAAATCAGAAGATTGATACATAACATACAAAAACTGATCAAAATAAGGACATTGCGATCTCTCATATGACTCATGGCCAGGTACAGTAAAAGGCCGATACTGATAATCGGCACAAGAATCAGCACATTACAGTGGGGAATATCGTAAAGTTCCCGGTGCCTGATGAGAAAACGCTGGGTGATAAACTCACAGATACATATAAACAAAGCTGTGATAAACGAGACTTCCGGCATATATGTCCATTCACTTGCATCGCCATGCCAGCAAAGATAGACAGCCAATGTCTCACAGACCATACAGGCGCTGTAGATAAACAGGGTAACCAGTATTCTCTTTTTCCGACCGCCCTCATATGGAAGCGTGGCCACATATATCATACAGATGTTGATCAGTGTAATCAGGGGCGGATAACGGAACCATAAAAAAGCCCCCTCCATAAGAAACAGAAACAGACCATAGATCAGCCATTCTCTCTTTTTATGATCTACATCGGAATCAAAAAATAAAGTCATAAATCGTCTGATCTGATAGAGCACAAACATGTTCGTGCTCAGACTTGCGAAAATTTTTATCATATTATTTTATTTTCTCCCATTTATTCCGCATGATCTCCTCCCGCACTCTTTTGCGATAGGGCTGGCTGATATTGAGCAGCGAACCATTCATCATCTTGATCATCTCATAGGAACATTCGGCAACATAGTCCAGATTAATCAGATAAGACTGATGTATCATGATAAAGTTATGTGGCACCACCGCCGCTATCTCTTTGAGCTTACCGTAAAACGGGATCTCCTCATCGCGAAGGACAAGGGTAATTTTTTTATTCTGACTATAAAAATACAAGATATTGTGGTAAGGAACCCGGAAGTGACAGCCTTTGATGCTATACTCGAAAATCTGATTTTTCCGCTCACAAATATGCAGCCAACGTTCCATTAACTCTTCCATCATTTCTGATGCGATGGGCTTGATCAAAAAGTCCAGCGGCTGGACTCGGAACAGGTTCATGGCATAACTGCTTTTGGAGGATATATAGACAAGCATGATATCGATGTCCTGCAGTTCTTCCCGTATGTAGCGCCCCACCTGGATACCGTCTGTGCTGACAAGTTCAATATCCAGAAACAACAGATCCGGCCTTTCTCCCTGCCGCAAAAAATCACAGAGATACTCGCCGCTATACCAGACACTGATGTCCAGACAAATCCCCTTCTTCTTTTCATATTCCCGGAGCATATCCTCCAGACGGGCACAAGTGCCCTTTTCATCATCACAGATTGCGATATGGTACAAAATGTTTCTCCCCCTGTCATAGCATATAATCCGACGATCAGAAACAACATGAATTTTTATTTTCACATACTGCACAATCGGCTTATGCCACATACTATAGATTATTTTAGCATTGCATCCTGACTTTGAAAATGATAAGATAATAAATATGAATCCATAAGAAGAAAGGAAGCGTTCTATGAGCACAATGGGTCCCGAATACATTACCGGAATTGCTGTTCTGGATGAACAGCATAAGCAGCTTTTCCTCTTAACCAGTCAGGCACAGACATTGCTGAAAGATCAGAATATGTTATACAAATTTGACGAATTAAAGGAAATCCTGGAAGGAATCAGAGCTTATACCCTGTCTCACTTTGTTGATGAAGAGGCATACATGTCCAATGCAGGTTACTCCGGATTAGATGAGCATCTGGAACTCCATCAGAAATTTCTGGAAAACCTCACACATATTGACGAAGAAGCCTCCCGTGTTTCTCTCGGAACGCAGGATTCCATCCTGAGAGAACTGTTAAACTATCTGACAAAATGGCTTCATCAGCATATTTTACACGCGGATAAAGAGATGGTCCGGGAGATAGAAGCAGCGAAATAGCTGCTTCTTATTTTATCCCGTTTTCTCTGCCGCGAAGATGTTCTGCTTCTTCCGCGTATGCCTCTGCATTGCGTCTGTTATGCTTTGCCTCTTCTGCGGTGACTTTCCTTACCGGCCGGGCAGGACTGCCCAGCATCAGTGTATCATCTGCCACAATGGTATTTTGTGTGACCAGAGCGCCCGCACCGATGATACAGTTCTTGCCGATCTGCGCCCCGTTGAGTATAACAGCTCCCATCCCGATCATTGTACCATCCCCGATGGTGCACCCGTGGATGATCGCGCCATGTCCCACCGTAACATAATCGCCGATCCGTACCGGAAACCCCTGATCCACATGCACAACACAATTATCCTGAATATTCGTCATCCTGCCAATGTGAATCCGCTCTCTGTCGGCTCTGACAGTGGCATGATACCAGATGCTGCTACCGCTCCCCATCCGTACATCTCCCAGGCAAACAGCGCCCTCTGCAATAAAAACTTCCTTTTCCCATGTCGGTTTTTGATCTTTTTTCATTTTTTTGTCCTTTTTTTCATTTTTGTTTTGACATTATCTGAATTTTATTGTATTATAGATTTCGGTAACAGCGATCTGGATTGATCGTGTTTCCAAATCGGGGTGTGGCTCAGCTTGGTAGAGCGCTACGTTCGGGACGTAGAGGCCGCGTGTTCGAATCACGTCACCCCGATTTTTTTATGTCTTTTTATAATTCCATGCGAAAATTCAGCAATTCTCCCACCCGTCGTTCCACTGTTTCATACACAAAAATGTCTGCTTCTTCCTGCAGCGCCAGTTGATGGGAATAGCTGCTGTAATGCACCATGCAGCTTGCCTGAAACCGTGAAGCCACAAAATTATCCATCGCATCCGCAAAAGAATCGCGCAGCATAAACAGCTTTCTGGCATCGCCGCCCTGGCAGTGATAGATGTAGGCACCGGTCAGATCATGCCGGTCTGTCGTCAGCTGGTAACTGTCATAGCCGGACAGCACATAGTCGCTGTCTGTATTCAGTGACTCCCGCAGATTCAGCATATCGGCAAGATCACAAATCGTAGGTTCTGTTTCGGTGATGGTAAGTTCCTCCAGCGCAGGCATCTCAATTCCCAGTTCCGCGGCCAGCGCACGGCTGCCTATATAGGCACCGATATAATTCCAGTGCGTGTCAAGACGATAATAAAGCTGCCAGGGATACGTCTCTTTGGCCGCCAGCAATTCCTCATATGGATAAACGACACGAATATCCGTGTTTTCGCGCAGATATTCCACCAGCTGTCCTGTGCGATAGATCTGTGCAGGTGCGCCGTAAAAAGCCGGCATCTTCTCTGCGTAAATCCGCTCCTTGTTAGGCGCGATAAACAGCACAAATTCCGTCCCCTGCTCTGCCAGCAGAGCCTGTGTCGTCACCAGGTTATCCGCAATCTGCGCCAGTTCTGCCTCTGTAAAAAGCCTCATCCCCTTATAGCCTTCCACCGGATTATCATCGGTATAACTGTTGTAAAAAAGCCACCCGGCCCTGCCTCTGATCACATTCTGATTGGAAGATGACTGAAACACATAATAGGAAAGTGCGCTGTTGAGGCGAATCAGTTCGTCCCGCCAAGGCAGGCGGTCATTGTAATAAGCCTCATACATAGCCGGATACTCTTCTATCGCAGCAATAGAAAAAACCGGCTTTTTTGCCGCAGTACGGTTCTCATGTCCGGCCACTGCTTCCTGATCCGCAAACAGCCAACAGATCTGGCTGCCGCACAACATCAGAAAAAACATCAGAATCCACAATTTTTCTTTCCTTTTATCTTTATCTTTCATGGCTGTCTCCTTTAAACTCCCTTAAAACCGGAAATAGATAAACGGATTATACGTATTGCCCGCCAGCGCCGATATGCTCAGTAGCAGTAGCAGTGTACAATATGCCAGTTCCGCCATCGAAAACTTCCATGACAGCGTCCGTTCGTCTTTCTTTGTCATGTTCTGCAAGATCCCCATTCCTCCGATTGCACAGAGCAGAATAAACACTGTATGAGGGCTGACAAACTCCCAGACCGAATAGTGAGATGTCGTATAACACCAGGGCAGTAAAATGCGTTTCCCAAATTCCAGTATCTGACGCATACTCTCAATCCGGAATAAGATCCAGCCAAAATGCACCGTCAAAAACGTATACATAAAGGCTGTCCGTCTATGTCGCTCCAGAAAACCGGACAACCCCAGCCGTTCCAGGATCGAAAAAAAGCCGTGGTAAAATCCCCAAAAAATAAAATTATAGCTGGCTCCGTGCCAGATGCCTGTCAGCAAAAATACAATCCCCAGATTGACATATGTCCGTACCTGGCCCTTGCGGTTGCCACCCAGGGGAATATAGACATATTCCCGAAACCAGGTGCTGAGGGAAATATGCCATCTCTGCCAGAACTCCCTGATCGAACGGGACATATAGGGGTAGTTAAAATTCTCCTGAAACGTAAAACCAAACATACTTCCCAGTCCGATAGCCATATCCGAATACCCGGAAAAATCATAATAAATCTGAAAGGTATATAAAAACGCTGCCGTCCAGGCCAAAATACCCGTTATTTCCGGCATCTCCAGTGCAAATATCAGATCTGCGCTCTGTGCCAGTACATTGGAGATCAATACTTTTTTTGCCAGCCCGTAACAAAAGCGCCGGATTCCCACCATCAGCCCACGACTGGTAATCCGGCGGTCGGTGATCTGCTCATTGATCTCTTTATATTTGACAATAGGCCCGGCAATAAGCTGGGGAAAAAACGCAATATACAGCGCAAGGGAAAGCGGATTTTTCTGAACGGCACATGTTCCACGATATACATCAATCACATAAGACAACGCCTGAAACGTAAAAAATGAAATACCGATGGGCAACGCTATCTGCGGCGCTGTCAGCACTTCTCTGCCCAGCAGATGATTTAATGTCCTGACAAGAAGTCCCAGATATTTGAAATAACCCAGCAGAGAAAGATTGAACACAACAGACGCTATCAAAATTGCTTTTTTGTATGCTGCAGCATGTGTCAGCAGCATCCCACAGCCCCAGTTGAGAAATATGGAAACCAGCATCAGCAGTACATATTTCGGTTCTCCCCATGCATAAAAAAACAGACTCGCCACCAGCAAAAAGATATTCTGCTGCCTGGTCTTTAAAAATTTGCTGATAATCAAAACAACCGGTAAGAACAACCATAAAAAAATCATGGAGCTGAAAAGCATATCTGCCTCCTGTAATACCAAAAACTTCCATTGCCATGCCTTCTGTCATTCTATCAGATAAGCATACCAATGGAAGTATTATTTTATGAAAATCTCAGAGAAATTTCTTTTTCCAGTTCTGTGACCTCCGGATCGCCGGGGATAAATGTTTTAAGCTGCTGCAATACCTGATAACTCTCCGCAACCATGCCCTGTGCCAGCAACATTCGTATCTTGCCTTTGATCTGCGCGGCCAGTGCACGCATCTCCGGAGATACCTGTTCGGACTCCAGCTTTGCCTTCTCCTGCGCTGCATACAGAGCAGTGTAAGCCTTTACTGCGTTATCAAAATCCTTGAACACACCCACTGAGGCTTTGAGGCAGTCGCTTACCGCCTGCCGATCTTCTGCCGCCTGGGCTTTGAGCAGATCCTGAAATCTTACTGCGGCGCGGCAGGGCGGCGGCAGCATCTCCATCTCTCCACCAAATGCACTCTCTTTAAAATAGCGACTATAAAAAGTAAGGCACTTGTCAGAAAAATCCCGCAGACATTCCTGTAAGGCATCAAAGTTATCCTTGCTATAACCATAGACCACTTTTGCTTCCGCGGTTTTCATAAAGAAATAGTGATATCTGACAGCCATTCTTTCATCGGTAATCTCATCAGGAACAGTACGTTCCACCACACCGGCCCGTTCCACGATCTTTTCGTATGAACTGTTGGAAAAGAAAGCATCTATTCCCAGTTTCCACTGATCAAAGGGTATCTCGGCAAATCTGCTCCCCAGATCAATCCGGCGCCGCTCCGCAACTTCGAAAATCTTGTCGTCCAGCTGGAAGATATCCGTCACATACTGGAACATCTTCTGATAATATCCATCCAGACTTTCGACCTCGTCAGTATGATCATCATACAGAATCTTCGTATACCATACATAATAATTGGCAATGTCTACCTGTGAAATAATCCGTGCCAGGCGCCAGAACTGCTCCTGCCGCTCCGGCGAAACAACAGATTTCTTCTCAATCTCCTGCACCTTATCCCAGAACTCATCCAGCCCTTTCCAGCTCATCATTGTCTTGGTCGCCTTCACAAACACTTCCTCAAAAGGCAGCTTGGACATACATTCGATGACTTCTTTGATAAACTCTTTATTCAGCATCAGGACGCCGTCCCAGCCAAAATCCCAGAAATGCTTTTTAAAAGCATTGGTTTCCCCCAGATAAAGGTCCGAGAGAATGTAATAACATAAAGTACTAAACAGGCCCGAAGGTTCAAACGCATTGTTGACAAAAAAAGCCTCCTGTTCAACCCTTTCCTTCTCATTGTCTTTTAAAATTTCATAATATTCCAGGTACTTTTCACAATATTCCCTGGCTTCTTTATATTTTTTCTGTTTGAAAAAGGCCTCGGAACCCAGATTGTAGAGACGCATCTGACACATCTGTGTGTTTCGTCTGTCTTTGAGCCCATTCTTGATATCCTCTTCGGCCTGCTCGTAGTAAGCAGATAACAGTTCTGCTTCCACCAGTCCACAGTAAAAAGAGCCCCTGTCGCGGTTCGTTACTTTATCATTGAAGTTCCGGAAATGGCGAATACCATCCCGGCAAAGATCCTGCATTTGCTGAAACTCTTCTGCTGCCCGGTATTCCTGCTCCAGGTGGATCCACCAACGTATGACATTGGGTTCTTTCTTCATCATCTTCTGAAGCAGTACGGTATTGCGCTTGATATGCTGCCGCTCTTCTTCTTTGGTCGCATAAATGTAACCAAAATGCTCCACTGTGGAATGAAGCAGCTTATAGGGATCCTGAAGAGGATAAAAGTATTCATGAATGGTACTGATAAAACGTATGCCCGGCTTCAGATGTACCAGACGTGATACCCAGGCATCCGTATAAAGCTGCCTGTTATATGTGGTGTAATTACGCTGGATATAGCAGGCATAACAATAATTTTTATAATCACCGGTAAGGAAAAAGTCTTCAATCTCTTTGGTATCCAGAAACCACTCATCATCGTCCAGATACATAAACCATTCGCCTTTTGCCAGTTCCAACCCGGCATTTCTCGCTTTGGAAAAATCATCACACCAGGTAAACGGAATAATCTTGTCCGTATATACCTGCATCATGGCCTTTGTCTCTTCATCGCATCCGGTATCCACTATAATCAGTTCACTGGGGATTCTTTCCATCAAAGGCATAATGGAATCCAGACATTTTCTCAGTGTTTTCTGCCTTCCGCATGACAGCATTGATATTGTCAATAAAGGTTTGTTATTATTCATGCTTTCCTCCCATTTTACAACAGCCTGTTATGCGGAAACTTCTCTTTCCTGCCCGCAGATCAGCTATACGATAAAAAGAAAAGGACGGTTTTGAAGCCGCCCCTTCCTGTATGGCGGGTAATCCCTGCGGATTCCCTTTTGAAATTCGCCGCCTATGCGGTTACTTTCATCATTCTTATATCTGAGACTTCCGTCAGATTACTGCAGTAAGGACAGTACGCCCTGGTTGGACTGGTTAGCCTGTGCAAGCATAGACTGACCTGCCTGTGCCAGAATCTGGTTCTTGGAGTACTCAACCATCTGGGATGCCATATCTGTATCACGGATCTGGCTTTCAGCAGATGTGGTGTTCTCAACAACGTTATCCAGGTTGTTGATGGTGTGCTCAAGTCTGTTCTGAACTGCACCAAGTGCGGAACGCTGAGAAGAAACTTTGGTGATTGCTGCCTTGATCGTCTCGATTGCATTTCTTGCATTGGTATCATCAGTACCATCTACACGAAGGCCTACTACACCGAGTCCCTTAGCTGTCATAGCATCCAGGTTCATGGTGATCTGGTTGTTGCTTGTTGCGTCAGCACCTACATGAAGTCTTACCTGAAGAGCACCCGTAACGTCCTGATTTGCCTTAACCTGGCTAGCCATCTTGGTGATGTTGATCTTGTTGCCGGTTGCATCATATACATAAGGTGCGTTCGGTGAAGCAGCAACAGTGATCGTCTTGCCATTTGCGCCGTCAACAACTTCAGCAGTGAAGTACTTGTTCAGAGCGTTAGCGGAAAGTTTGTTGCCATCCACATCATAGAATGCATACTGCTCGCCTTCTGTGTAAGCTGCGCCAGCTTTGCTTGCCATTACGTTTGCGGAGTAGATACCATCTACACGTTTGCTTACTGCACTTCCGTCAACCTTTGTAGCACCAGCTGTTACGCCTGCTGCAGCAATACCCATTGCTGTGATCGTAGCGATTGTCTGGCCGCTCTTATCCTTGATGTAGAACTTCATGGATGATGTCTGATCAGGAGCGGTTGCTTTTGTGGTAGCTGTGATTGTGTACTTATCTGCCACTGCACCATTCAGGGAGATGCTGTATTTTGCTTCCTGTTTGCCAACGGACTGAGAGTCTGTATTGTCTGTTGTCAACTCTACGGTGATGTTCAGACCCTGATTCTTCAGAGAGTTAGCGATTTCATTCTGTGCTGCAGAGGTTGCCTTGCTGCTGAAGCTTACCATAGCGGAAAGGCCTGTAGCCTGGTCGATGTTCAGAACGCCAGCTTTACCTGTTGCATTGGAGATGCTTGCTGCCTGTGCAGGCTGAACTGTAGCACCAGCGGTAACTGTAGCATAATTGTAAGAATAACCTTTAACAGCTGTTCTGTCACCCTTTAACAGATATGTCTCATTGAATTTGGTTGTCTCAGCAACACGGTCAATTTCTGTTACCAGCTGATCAATCTCGGCCTGGATTGCTTCACGGTCAGATACGGAGTTCGTGCCGTTTGCAGCCTTTACTGCCAGCTCGTTCATTCTCTGAAGCATATCATGCACTTCTGTCAGTGCACCTTCTGCTGTCTGTACAGTAGAGATACCATCCTGTGCGTTTGCAGATGCCTGTGTAAGACCTCTGATCTGCTTTCTCATTTTTTCGGAAATTGCCAGACCTGCTGCATCATCTGCTGCACGGTTGATCTTATAACCGGATGATAATTTCTCGGTTGCCTTAGCCTGCTGGCTTGTGGTAACGCCTAACATTCTGTTAGAGTTCATCGCTGTCAGATTGTGTTGTACTACCATAATTTACCTCCTTGTTTTTCGGCCCTGTGCCGATTATATCTACATGTGCAATTCCTTTTGCCCATGTTGTTACTGATTTTGGATTACATATTGTTATGTTTATCATAATATCCGATGGTCTCTAGAAAACCGCCGGTTATTACCTTTTCCGGAGACAACTCTTTGCGCGATTGAGTTGTTTCTGTGTTTTACATTCTTTATATCGGATTGATCAAAAAATACTTTAGAGGGTTTTTGAAAAATTTTTCAAGATTTTTATTTCTCTCATCAACCTCATGTAAAGTAACCGCGTACGCCGCACCGTCCTTTGCGATGCCGGAGCATCCGCCTGTTATTGGAGAGTCAGTTCCACAACCATCGGGTTATGATCTGACAAGGTGTTTTCAATCATGTTAACACTGTCAATGGTGATATTCTTTGATACGATCACATTATCCACACTGAATACCTTCATGGTATCGTCTGCACCGTTAAAGGTGTCCAGCCATTGTCCGTCTTTGCCGTTGGCAATGCTGTAGTTTTCTGTGAAAATATCAAATTCTGCGGTTTCCTGATCTGCATTGAAATCACCGACGATAATCTTATATTCGCAGGCGTCCTCATCCAGAGCCTTAACCAGTGTCTCCATCTGCTGTGCCCGCAGTGATTTATCTTCCCAGCTTAAATGTGTATTATAAAAGGCAATCTCTTTGCCTTCTTTTTCAATCAGAACCCGCTGGAAACAACGCGGCTCTATCGGTCCTTTCTCACTGACTGCATCCAGGGCATCCACGGTTGCCTGGTCATCCGGATTATGATTCAGATATGCTTCCTTTAATTCTTCCGCAAGTTCTTTCCCTTTAAATTCAGCACTGTATAATTCCGTAGCTGCCGATTCTTTGATCTCAAAGCTGGAAATGGTGGCAATGCCATATTCCCCGCCCTGGAACCCGATGGCATTGGTATAGAAGTAATCCGTATAAGGGTCCGAGGCAAATTTTTCTGCCATATTATAATTGTTGCGGATGGTATTATGATCCACTTCCTGAATACCGAGGATCTCTACTTTATGATCCGCCATCAGTTTACTCTGCGCCGCTATATCAGGCTGTGATTTCGCATCAATGTTAAAAGTGCCTACCGTCAGCGTCACACCTTCACTGCTGTCAGCGGATGCCGCTTCTGTCTCTGTACTCTCCGCGTCTTCTGTTGGTTCTGTCTCTGCCGCCTGCGTTTCTGTGCTTTCTGCCGCTTCTGTCTCGGGGGTCTGGGAGGGTTCCTATGTCTGCGGTCCCGCCTGTCCGCACCCGCCCAGTAACATGGCCGAGATCATGAAAACAGATAAGAATCTCGCTTTTTTCATTTTCTTTTTCTCCTTTTCTCTTCTTCTTTTGAAAATGATTCCACAGTATGAACGTAAAACTCCCACCCACGAAAACTTTACCCATTAAATCCGTTTTACAGACACACCTGTTATTACAATGCGTACCATAACATAGCGGCATCAAAAAGTCAAATACAAAACCCCCGTTCCCAAAAGAGGAACGGGGGCCCGGATGTCTGACTATTTCTCTTATGCAAACGGATTTTCCGTAGGATAAGGAACATTCTTAGGCTGGTTATAGTTGAGGTCTTCCATCGGAACACCCAGATATTTGAACACTTCAAACAGAGCCTTGCCATAGTGGCCAAACGCAACAGCGCCGTGGTGCGGATAGTTTTTCTCGATCAGCACGTGACGATAGAATCTGCCCATCTCTTTGATGGCAAATACGCCGATCGCGCCGAAGGATTTGGTTGCCACGGGAAGCACTTCCCCTTCTGCCACGTAAGCGCGGATCTTGGCATCGGCTGTGGACTGCAGACGGAAGAATGTGATATTTCCGGGTACGATATCTCCTTCCAGTGTGCCGTTTGTCACTTCTACGGGCAGGTTTCTTGCCATGATCTTCTGATATTTCATCTCATGGAAAGACAGCTTGGAGGAGCAGGTATTGCCGCAGTGGAAGCCCATAAAGGTATCTTTGTGAGTATAATCGAATTTGCCTTCGATCGCTTCCTGATACATATCAGCCGGTACGGAGTTGTTGATATCCAGCAAGGTAACGGCATCTTCGCTGACACATGTGCCGATGAACTCACTCAGACAGCCATAGATATCCACTTCGCAGGATACCGGAATCCCCATACCTGTGAGGCGGCTGTTTACATAGCAGGGTACGAAACCGAACTGTGTCTGGAATGCGGGCCAGCATTTTCCTGCAATGGCCACATATTTTCTGTAACCTCTGTGCTCTTCCACCCAGTCAAGAAGGGTGAGTTCATACTGCGCCAGTTTCGGAAGCACTTCCGGTTTCTTATTACCGGTGCCCAGTTCTGCGGCCATCTCTTCTACTTTAGCAGGAATACGGGGATCATCCGCATGTTTGTTAAATGCCTCGAACAGATCAAGTTCGGAATTTTCCTCAATCTCAACCCCCAGGTTATAAAGCTGTTTGATCGGGGCGTTGCATGCCAGGAAGTTCAACGGTCTGGGGCCGAAGCTGATGATTTTGAGTTCGGACAGGCCTACCAGTGCACGTGCCACAGGAAGAAATTCATGGATCATATCAGCGCAGTCCTGCGCAGTGCCTACCGGATATTCCGGAATATATGCCTGAATGTTGCGCAGCTTTAAGTTATAGCTTGCATTCAGCATGCCGCAGTAAGCATCGCCGCGGCCATCGGAAAGGTCGTTCTGGCTCTCTTCTGCTGCTGCAACAAACATCTTAGGCCCGTCAAAATGCTTTGCCAGCAGTGTTTCGGAGATTTCAGGTCCAAAGTTTCCCAGGTATACGCAAAGTGCGTTACAGCCTTCTTTTTTGATATCTTCCAGTGCCTGTACCATGTGAATTTCGCTCTCTACGATACAGATCGGACATTCGTAAATATCTGCCGCATCATATTTTGCCTTATAGGCTTCCACCAGCGCTTTTCTTCTGTTTACGGAAAGGCTCTCCGGGAAGCAGTCACGGCTTACGGCTACGATACCTAATTTAATCTTGGGAATGTTGTTCATTGTTTTGTCCTCCTTTATTCTTAATAACTGCGGGCGCTGAAACCCGCATAACACCCTTATTCAAATACCTGATCACTTGCGCGGGGTAGACAGCTGCCATTGTCCATGTGCGCAGCGGATGGCTGTATCTGCTCTATATTGTAATATTTTCACCTTTCAGTCCGATGAAGCTGCCTTCCGGCAGACCACCCTCTTCATGACCGATCAGCCATTTGTTCGTTGCGGCCAGGAGTGCATCCTCCCCTTCCCCATCATGTACAGCCGGCAGCGGATAGTTGGTTCCTTTGGGAAGGACCACCACATCTTTGAAGCCACCTTCGCTGGCATTACAGGGTGCGTAATGCAGTGTAGTAGCGTACAACTCCACGCCCATACCTTTGGGAAGCAGAAAGGCTTCTATCTTAGAGGTATCATAAGTAAAATCATCCTCCACATCATCCTGATGCCCGAGCAGCAGGATCAGATCGGTAGCTGCGATATTAAACTCAGAATTTCTGTGATATTCTACTGCATTTAATTTGTGATTGTTGCCGTTGCAGTACCCGATCTGGATCGGCATCTCCCCGAAACCGCGACTGAAAAGATCCTTATAAACAGGAAGTGTCTCCAGTGCTTCTACCGAAGGTTCATAAACCACATCATCCGGAAGCGGTGTCTCCTCCATTTTTTCCAGAAGTTCGGTAAAGTCATATCCCGCAAGAATCTGACCATATTTTCTGAAATCCGGATCTGCTACGTTGTAAATTTTCATGTTGTTCCCCTTTCTGAAATACCTTTGTATCTGCCACTGTTTTTGATCAGATCAGCCGATGATCTCATCAAAAAGTTCCTTACATGCCGGATAAATCTTTCTGAACTGCTGATAGCGCTTTTCATACTTTTCTGCAAGTGCAGGTTCCGGTTCCACCGTATCCACAACCTTAACCAGTTTATCCGCGATTTCTTCCACACTGCCATATTCTCCGCAGGCAACTGCTGCCAGCATAGCGCCGCCCATGGCCGGACCCTCTTCACTCTCCAGTACATCTACCTTGATGTTCAGGACATTGGCAATGATCTTTTTCCAGAGAGGGCTTTTGGCACCGCCGCCGCAGATCTTGGTCCGTTCTATCTTAATTCCCAGATCCTTTGCCACTTCAAAAGAATCGCGAAGGGCAAAGGCCACGCCTTCCAGTACCGCCTGTGTCATGTCTGCCCGGGAAGTATCCATCGTCATGCCGATGAAGGTGCCTCTTGCGTTCGGGTTGTTATGCGGAGAACGCTCTCCCATCAGATAAGGAAGGAAAAATACTCTGTTCTCCCCAAGCGCCGTAATTTCTTTTTGCTCTTCTCCGTATTCTTTTGTACCGATAATATCATCCATCCACCATTTATTACAGGACGCCGCGCTGAGCATACAGCCCATCAGATGATAATGTCCGTCCGCATGTGCAAAGGAGTGTAACGCATTGAACTTATCCACCCCGAAATTGCGGGAAGAAATAAACACGGTACCGCTCGTCCCCAGAGAAATATTACACATGCCATCGCCAACCGTACCTGTGCCCACAGCCGCAGCTGCATTGTCTCCGGCGCCCGCCGCCACTTTTACAGCAGCGCTCACGCCCAGCTGCGCCGCAATCTCCGGCAACAGGGTGCCTACCGCTTCATAGCTTTCATATACTTTTGCAAGCTGGTCTTCTTTCACACCGCAGATCTCGCACATCTCTTTTGACCAGCATCTGTTTTTCACATCAAAAATCAACATACCGGATGCATCGGATACATCAGTGCAGTGTACACCGGTCAGCCGGTACGCCAGATAATCTTTGGGGAGCATGATCTTGGAAATTCTGGCAAAATTTTCCGGCTCCTTATTTTTTACCCAGAGAATCTTGGGCGCCGTAAAGCCGGTAAAGGAAATATTGGCTGTGTAGGCAGAAAGTTTATCCTTTCCGATCACATCGTTAAGATAGTCGCACTCTTCACTCGTTCTGCCGTCATTCCAGAGGATTGCCGGGCGGATCACCTGATCCTTGTCATCCAGTATCACCAGCCCGTGCATTTGTCCGCCGAAGCTGATACCCGCCACCTGCGCTTTGTCACAGTCTGCCAGCAGTTCCTGCAGTCCTGCCATACTCTGCTCATACCAGTCTTCCGGATGCTGTTCCGACCAGCCCGGATGCGGGAAAAACAGCGGATATTCTTTTGATACAATCTTCTGTATTTCTCCTTTTTCATTCATCAACAACAGCTTCACAGCCGATGTCCCCAGGTCAATCCCTACATATAACATGGTGTAATCCTCCGATTTTAAGTTCCGCAGAATCCCTTCAGGCGCCTCTTTCTCCGGAAAGGTTCTCAGCCGCTCTCGCGTCTGCAACCCTTTCCAGGCCCCTTCCGGGTTTCTGCTGTTTTTAAGTTCCGCAGAATCCCTTCAGGCGCCTCTTTCTCCGGAAAGGTTCTCAGCCGCTCTCGCGTCTGCAACCCTTTCCAGGCCCCTTCCGGGTTTCTGCTGTTTTTTGAGTTCCGCAGAATCCCTTCAGGGGCCTCTGCTGTTTTCAGTTTCTCGGCCACATACGTGCACGTGCACGTTTTCTCTATCATACATTTGTTGGTTACAAAAATCAATAGTCATTGCCTATTTCCCTGTTTTTTCGTAATAATGCACTAAATACTGTATTTTTTTCTTATATTTTCCTGCCTGGTTTGTGAAATATCACAAAAGCGTGCACGCACATTAATTTATGTGCCTGCCTCATTGACAGAAAGCCTGTGTCATGCTACCTTTTTAACAAGAAGTTACATACCAAAATGAAGGGGGTGACAACATGGCTACCATCAAGGAAATTGCAGAGCTCTCCGGTGTATCCAGAGGAACCGTAGACAGGGTTTTAAATAACCGCGGGAGTGTCAGTGCCAAAACTGCGGAAAAGGTTCTGGAAATTGCCAGAGCTTTGGATTACAGGCCCAATAAGGCAGGGCTCGCCCTCGCTGCCCAGAAAAAACGCCTGAAACTGGGGGTGATCCTGTTCGGCAACAGCAACCCCTTCTTCGATGAGGTCATGAAAGGGGTCCGCTATCAGGAAGAACGGCTGGCGGGTTATAACTGTTCTGTCCTTGTCCGGCAGATCGTCTATGATGCTGCCAGTCAGCTTGCCGCCATAGAAGATCTTCTCTCACAGGAAGTACACGGTATCGTTCTGGCCCCTTATAATTCACCTGATATTGCTGCAAAAATCAATATGCTGTATGAGGAAAACATTCCTGTCGTCACTGTCAATACGGATATCGACCATTCCCGGCGGATCGCCTATGTAGGGAGTAATTATTTCCTTTCCGGAGAGACAGCCGGCGGACTGATGGGATTGATGACAACAGGTGAGGTGCACGCCGGCATTGTCCTTGGTTCCAGTCAGATCCTTTGCCACACGGACCGGGTAGCCGGTTTCTGCAGTCTGATCGAAAAAAAATATCCCCATATCCGGGTAGCCGCCACCATTCAGAATCAGGATGATGAGGTGGAAAGTTTCCATGTGACCCAAAAACTGCTGCAGCAATATCCGCAAATCAATGCCCTGTATTTTGCAGCCGCCGGCGTGTATGGGGGCTGCAAGGCAGTGATGGCACAGAACCGCCAGCATGATCTTACCATCATCACACATGACAGGGTAAATACCACCCGGGAGTTTGTCAGGGATGGGATTATCTCTGCCACCATCTGTCAGCAACCCTTTCTGCAGGGCTCCAAATCCCTGGATATTCTATTCAATTACCTGACCACCGGAGAACTTCCCGAAAAGGAACTGAACTATGTCACGGTAGATATCCGCATTGCAGAAAATATATAAACAACCTACGATAAACGCTTCTGGATTTGTCCAGTCATAAAACACGTTTCACAGACATTTCCGGCACCGCGCTGCCCCTGCAAAATCTGCCCTTTGCAGGGGCAGTATTTTTTTCTTTTCCCACATAATAATAATTTGACACCACCCCCCCCTAATATATAATTGCTTTATAAATAACACATGAAAATTTAATAATTTAAAAAAAAATTTAAGAAAAGTGTAGGAGGACACATGAATCTGACTGTTTTATTTGTAATTTTCGTTATTTTGGCATTAATCATGATCCTTGTATTTCCGCCGGCGGTAATGCTTCTGGTGCCGGTTGGTATCATTTTCTTCATTATTATAATGATCAGCAACAGCAAAAAGAAGAAAAAGAAACCCGCACAGCAGACTGTCCCGGCATATGCGGACGATGAGCGCACTGTTATTCTGGATCAGCCTGCGGGAGCGGATGATGAGAAAACCGTCTTTATGTGGGAGCAGGAAGGGATCCGGGGAATTGTCGCGCTCACAGATAAAAACGATGGCAGCACCATATTTCAAAAAGCCATAGATTCCGAGATCACGCTCGGAAAAGACGAGTCCTGCTGTGATGTCTGTATTCGCTATGACAAGACCATTTCCAGAAAACACTGCAAAATACGCAGATCAGGCAATGAATTCTTCCTGTCTGATGAAGGTTCGAGCAATGGCACATTTGTCAATGAAAATAATGTCACCAAGGAACCGGTATCTCTTGCATCAGACGATGTGATCAGACTGGGCCGGACACAACTGAAATTTCAGATTCTGGGATAAGTCACACTGACAGATAAGGAAAAAGATGGAGGACAGACATGGAATACCGGGTTCGGATTTATGCAGGAGAAAAGATACAGGATATTTCTCTGACAGGATGGGAGCATTTGTCCATCGGCAGTGGCAGGGACGATACCTTCCGGATTGAGGACGTAAGCGGACATGTACAGGCGGCCCATCTCCTGCTTTATAAAAGGAATGGCAAATGGTTTGCGGACAGCAGGGATATGGGCGTTCTGCAAGCTGAACGCGAGATCAAAGACGGTGATATCTTTATCTTAAATCAGGAAGAAAAGATCGCTGTCTATCTATTGGCCAAAGACGCAGACAGCGCACAGTCTCTGGATCTAAAGGATCAGGAACGGGTTGTGATCGGCAGAGGGCGGCAGTGTGACCTGAGGCTGTCAGGTAACAATATTTCCCGCCAGCATGCGGTCATTACCAGAGAAAATGGCACATACCTGCTGACAGATAACGGCAGCTTAAACGGTACGTTTCTCAATGGCGAAAAAATCGCACAGCCCACATACATACACGATGGTGACTTGATTGCCGTCGGTAATTTCAATATTCGTTTCCGTCAGGGGATTCTGGCGGTAGTAGACGAAGCGCAGGAAGCGGAGGCCGTCGAACACCAGATAGTATATCCGCACTGGATTCAGCGCGCACCGAGGCTGCGCCGGGAGCTGCCGGATGCTCTGCTTGAGATCCAAAATCCCCCGCAGGAAGCCACCATGCCGGAGGGTAGTCTGATGCAGAGCATTGCCTCCCCGCTGGTGATGACCATTGTTATGGTTGTCATGGTGGGACTGTCGGTGATGAATCCGGTCATGCTGCTCTTCACCGTACCGATGTCACTGCTGACGGTGATTTTGTCGGTCAGCAGCCGCAGGAAACAGCAGAAAAAGCAGAAAGAGATGATCGAACTGCGCAACCGCAAATATGGCGCTTATCTGGACGAACTGGAAAAGGAAATCCGGGCGCTGAAACAAAAGCAGCTCCTGGCCATGCAGCTTGACAACCCCACGCCGTCAGAGTGTGCCAGTCTGCTGGCGGCAAGAGATACCAGACTCTGGAGCAGACAGCCATCAGATGCGGATTTTATGTGTCTGCGTCTGGGTGTGGGAGAAGGAAATACCAGCTTTACCGTCAGAGGGGTACAAAAAGGCTTTACACTGGAAGAGGATCATCTGCTAAACCGGGCCAGAGAGATAGAGACAAAATCCCACACCATTTCGGATATCCCGGTATTGTGTGATGTGAGAAAAGAAAGCCTGGTGGGTGTGATCGGTGAGCGGGCATCAGCGATCCGTCTTGCCTGTCATCTGATTTTACAGGCGGCAATGCATCATTCCTATGATGATCTGAAAATAGTCCTGATTCACGCAGAAAAAGAAACGGCCCAGTGGACGTGGGCAAAATGGCTGCCTCACTGTTTCGATGAAAACAGAGAGCGGCGCTTTCTCAGCAGCACAGCCAGAGAGACGGATGAACTGTTAAAAAGACTGGAAGAAATACTCAAAACAAGAGAACTGGCAGGCCGTACCGAAGAGGTCCCACTCCCCTATTATCTGTTTGTGTTTACACAGCTGGAACTGGCAGATAAACAGCCTATATTGAAATATCTGTTGAAAGAAGGCGGTAATCCTGGCGCAGGTGCCCTTTTTCTGTACGATGAAATGCATCACCTTCCCAAAGAATGTAATATCGTACTGGAAGTCAAACACGGCCAGGGCCTGCTGATGGAAAAGCGAGATATGAACCGCAAACGGAGATTTCGCATGGATTCCTTCGAGGATAACGATCTGGAGAAATTTGCAAGACAGATGGCGCCCCTGCGCATCTATGGCAGCGGTGCTGAAAGCGCCCTTCCGGCCTGTGTCACCTTTCTGGAGGGCTATGGAGTACATACCCCAAATGAGCTGCGTGCGGATGGACTCTGGAAAAGCGGGGCGACATACGAATCCATGGCCGTGCCCATCGGTGTAAAAGCAGACGGAGAAGCATTTTATTTTGACATTCACGAAAAACAGTATGGGCCACATGGTTTGGTGGCCGGCATGACCGGCTCCGGAAAGTCAGAAATGGTGCAGTCCTGGATTCTGTCCATGGCGCTGAAATTTTCTCCGGCAGCTGTATCCTTTGTACTGATTGATTTCAAGGGCACCGGGCTGATTCTGCCTTTTACAAATCTGCCCCATCTGGCAGGCACCATCTCAGACCTGGATAAAAAAATCGGACGTAACCTGATCGCACTGGAAAATGAGCTATCCCGGCGCAAAGAGCTGCTGGACAAATATGGTGTCAATAATATTAATACCTATCTCCGACTGCAGCAGGCAGGCAAAGCACCGGAGCCCCTCTCCTATCTGTTTGTCATTATTGATGAATTTGCCGAATTTAAAGTGCAGTTCCCCGATTTTATGACAGTGGTAGACCGTATCTTTGCCATAGGCCGTACACTGGGTGTATTTGCTATTTTACTGACGCAAAAGCCGGCCGGCGTAGTGGATGATAAGATGAATGCCAATACCCGCTTCCGCTGGTGTCTGAAAGTGGCAAGTTCTTCGGACAGCCGGGAAATGCTGCATCATACGGATGCGGCCAGAATCACAGTACCGGGCCGGGCCTATGTACAGGTCGGTGAGGACGAAGTCTATGAACTGGTACAGTCCTATTACAGCGGCGCACCATACAGGCCGGATCTGGAAAATCAGTCCGTAGCCGGCCAGCATGTGGCCATTGTGGCGGAAAACGGACGGCGCACCTACTATGAAAACGAGGAGAGGAAACAGGCGTTTGCGGACGGCCGCACAGAAATTTCCGAAGTTGTCGCTTATCTGCGCAGTGTCGCAGAAGAAACAGGTGTCAAACGGGCGAAACAGATCTGGCTGCCCAGACTCTCCGGCCATATTTATCTGGAAGAGATAGAGCCGTGGAACTATCGGGATGGAAGCTGGCAAGAACAGAAAAATACGCTCTGCCCAATTGTGGGTATGGTGGATGATCCGGGCGCCCAGCGCCAATACCCCTTAGTATTTGACTTTGCAAAAGATGGTCATATTGCTGTGTTTGGTGCACCGGGAACAGGCAAGACCACTCTGCTTCAGAGCGCTGTCATGTCTATGATCGCCATGTATACGCCGGAACGGATCAATCTGTATCTGATGGACTTTGGCGGCTGGAGCCTTGGCATGTTCCGCAATTTCCCCCATGTGGGCGGTGTGGCCAATGACAATGAGGATGTCAAAATTGAGAAGCTGGTACAGCTTCTGGAACGGAAACTGAACGAGCGGAAAGAAAAATTCTCCCAGGCGGGCGTAGGCAGCCTGCAGGCTTACAGGCAGGCCAGCGGGGAAAATCTGCCGGATATTGTGCTGGTGGTGGATAATTTTGCACCCGTACTGCAGCTCTACCCTGACCTGGACACCTTCTTTATCCGTCTGACAAGAGAGGGCGGCAGTTATGGTATCTATCTGCTGGTAACAGCCAACAATCCTATGGTCCTGGGCTTCCGCATCAGCCAGAATATCAGAATGGCGGCAGCGCTGAACATGACAGACCGCTCGGATTATCAGGGCATTGTAGGTAAGACAGATGGCCTGGAGCCGGAGAATCTGGAAGGCAGAGGTCTGATCAAGGGCAATCCTCCCCTGGAATTTCAGGCAGCACTGCCTGTAAAAGGCGGCAGCGAAGGCGAGCGCAGCGCCCGCATCCGCGCGCTGGCAGAAGAGATGCGTAGTGAATGGAAAGGCAAAGTGGCAGCGCCGATCCCTTTGATGCCTGAGCGGATTCCTTATGAGGAGACGGCGGCAGAGGGTATCACGCTGGGGCTTTCCCTCCAGTATGTAGAGCCCCTTTGCCTGCCAGAAGAGCGGACGCATTATCTGCCTGTCGTAGGGCTGCCGGGCAGTGGCAAAAGCAATATGATGCAAGTTCTGGCCAGACAGTCTCTGAGACAGGATGAAATGCAGATTGCTTATCTGGATTTACAACAGTCTGCAAGTGAACCGGCCGGCTGCGAAAGATGTATCTATATGACAGAAGCCGCCGAATTTGATCTGTACATGCAAGACCTGGTTCCCCTGCTGCAGGAACGCAAAACCAGGTATGAAACGGATCAAACCGCTGTCTTTGAACCGCTTGCTATTTTTGTCGATGATTACAGACAGGCATTCGACACCCTGACACAACAGACTATCAAGCGTCTGGAAGCCGTAATCCGTCTGGGAAAAGGGCTGGGCGTATATCTCTATATTGCGGAGACAACAGATGCTTTCAGCCGTCTGTGCAGCCAGGGTGAGGCAGTAACCATGCTGATGGCCAGAGAAAACAGCGCTGTTTTGCTGGGCGGAAGTCTGACTGCATATCCGTCCTTCCACGCAGAACTGTCAGGCCTGCAGAAAAATCAGACTGTGGGAAAATGGGAAGGTTATCTGATCGAGAAGGGCAAAACCACACGCTTCCGCGCCATGATGGCAAAAGAATAATCGCAGGGGGTGATATGCTATGAACACCGAAAAAACATATACATTAACTGCCGACGAGATCCTGTACCTTGCGGCCAGTCTGGGAATCGACACCTTCTACGGTGTGCCTGACAGCCTGTCCAGCCTGTCCTGGCAGATGTTACAGCTGCGCATTATGGAATTAGAGGATTCCCTGTGCCAGAAGAAATATATGCAGCCGGACTTTGACGGCAACAATCAGATCGACCAGTCATTGCTGCAAATGCTTTCCGTCTGCGGAGACGGGGATGGTTTTATCTGTTTTGAGAGCAGCCTTGCAGGCGGCATCCAGACCGGATACTTCTATTTTATCAAAGACAGCCAGGCTTATAAAATGACACCACAAGAGAGGCAGTACCTTTTTGAACCAGTCATCCCATCCGGGATCAGAAACCAAATATGCAGCGATATTATCTGGAAAGAAACCACTTCTGCGCCGGAGCCTCCTTTTTCGATCTTACAAAAAGATCTGGAAAAGGCCGCAAAACTGGCAAAAAGAAGCGCTGCTGAACAGGCCAGAGAACTGCTGCATGAAGCCGGCGCCGGCCCGGCCATTACCACGGCCATTGTGGATGGCATATGCAGACAGGCGGATTTTTACTCTCTTTATTTTTATCATTCCCAGACGCAGGAAACACCGGGTCTGAGCATCCAGTTCCTTCAGGGCAAAACCCTGGCACTTATGGAATACGACACAATCAAAGACGAAGACAGTGTAACCCTGCGCGCTGCCAACCGCGGCGAACTGGAAGCCCTGCTCAGACAGGGACTTGATCTGCTGATCCCAGACACCCCGGCCACCGAATCCGGCGAAGAACAATTTACATAAAAATAACTAGATCAATAGCGGCACTTTAATAGGAGCAAATATGGGTTTTATACAAATTGACTACGAAAATGCCATCGCACAGGCGAAGAAACTGGAAATTGCCGCTGACGAGTGCGGCGAAGCATCCAAAACCCTCAAAAGCCAAAGCGGCAATTCAGAGCAGTTCTGGCAGGGTGCTTCCGGCAATGCCATGCGCAGAAAGATGGCCGAATCCGTAAAAGAGTTAACTACATTACAGAGCGATCTGCGCGGGACAGCTTCCGTGATCCGCACTGTGGCGGAAGAACTGCGCAGAAAAGACAAAAAACTTTCCGGACTGATGTGAAAAACAACAGATAAGCAAACAGAGCCCGCATCAAAAAGCAGCCACAAACGAGAGCGTTCCCTGATGCGGCGCAGGGGATATGGAACGTATATGCGTAGCTGGAACAGGAGGCAAAGATGGCGAAACAGATTATGCTGACCCCCGAGGAACTGCGGTCCAAAGCTAAAGCAATCCGATTATTTAAAGAAGAAGACAGGGCCGTATTGAATAAGATGACCAATCTGGTGTCTTCTCTGTGCGGGGTCTGGCGAGGCAGCGCACAGGATGCATTTGTAAACAATTTTATAAAAGGAAGAGACGATTTTGAGAGATTCCATCAGACACTTGATCACTTTGCCGGTATGCTGGAGACGACGGCAAAGCGGCTGGAAGAAACAGACAATAATTTACGCAGCAGCATTGAGCGGATCTAGCCGGTAAAGTGCAAGGAGGGACAAATGGCAAAGATAAATATCGTTACTGCCGATCTGCAGTCTCTGTCATCAAAGATGAAACAGGCGGATCTGCATGTCGGAAAAGCGCGCATGATGGTAAGCATGGCGCAGAGCAGTCTCAATATGCAGGTGGCATCCATGTCTGCCATCAGCAGCAGACTAAGCAGCGCCAAACAGAAACTGACCGCACAGCGAACCGCGATCAGCACGATGGCATCGCTTACCGTACAGGCGGCAGAAGAATTTGCACGGGCAGATCAGGGCAGTGGACGGATTGTGGAGGATTTATTTAACAATCTGTTCAGGGCACTGGGAGACATGGCAGGTTCCCTGAAAAATTTTATACAGTCCATCGTGATCAAAAAACATAATCAGGTGGCAGGCGTTTTTCTGCCTGCAGGCAGTATACTGACCGGTTCTGTCATCAGCGAACTGCTTGGCCCCGCCAGAGGAAGCGGCCGCCATGATGGTGAAAGTAGTGCGGGTGTAACTGACGTAAAACCGGCGCCTGACAAGCGGCCCGACAATACGGCAAATGAGAAAAAAGAAACTGCCACTCAGCAGACTGCCAAAGAAGAGGCCGCAAAGAGAGCAAAAGAAGAGCGAAAAAAGACGCTGGATGAGATCAATACACGTTATCAGAATCTCCCCAATTCCAAAAGTAAAAAAGGATTCGTGCACTTATGCGGCGCCCTTACCTTCCAGCAGCTTCACGCCCTGGGTATCGTATCAAAAAATACGGCCGGTGAACACGCAACCCACGCCAAAGATTATGCCAGATTACTGGCAAAGAAGGGAAAGACATCAAAAGGATATATCTGTACCGGATACACCGGAAATGATGCACTTGACAAACTGCTGGCCGCCAATAAGGGGAAATTACCCCTTACCAACATTGTCTGCAGTTTTAATAAAGGCGGCAATATACCAAGTGAAGCAGACGGGCACGCACTGCTCATCAGTAAAATAGATGAAGCAGGAAACGTATATTTTGTGGACAATACAAAAGCAAGTAATTACAAGGCCGTATGTTTATCCCTGAAGGAATTTAAGGCTTTTTATTTTAAAAAAGAAAGTAACTGTAGTGGGGTCACCCATCTGCATAAACCATAATACATCTAAGGAGGAAAATAAAAATGGCATTGATTCAGGTAACACCGGAAACATTGAGAAGCAAGGCAGCGGACGTGCGTACTTACAAATCAGAGCATGACGAGGTTATGGCAAGACTGAAAAATCTGGTATATGCGCTTAACGAGGTGTGGAAAGGGGATGCCCAGGACGCCTTTCTGGCAAAGTTTGAAAGTATGCAGTCTACTTTCACCAACTTTTCCGAACTGCTGGAAGGCTATTCCAGACTGATGGATACTGCTGCAAATGAACTGGAATCTACAGATCAGGCGCTGAAAACCACCATGAATAACTTCGGCTGAGAGGTACGAGCATGGAATACGCACTTGTTACAGTCAGGGCGGAAAAAATGCACTGGCAGGCAGACATGGAACTGCCTGCCAGAATGAAGATCAGAGAACTGACTGTCCAGATTCTGGAAACGTTGAAACTGCATGATGAAGAAAGATTTTATCATGTTTCGGAAATCGGTCTGTTCTATGAAGAAAAAAAATTACATTTGGATGCTACACTGGCGGATTATGGGATCTGGGACGGCAGCATCCTGGATATCAGATATTGATATCATAACTGTCTCTGAGCAAAAGCGTGCGGGAGAATTTTCAGCAGTGCTACGCACAGATGAAAATGGTTCCTCCCCGAGACGCTGAAGAGAAGAGACGGAACTGGAATGGAGGGTGTGTTTCCGACATGTGTCTAAAAATAGAAGGGGCCGTCGTTACCCATGTGGGCAACGTGCGTTCAGGAAATGAGGATAATTACTATCTGTTTGGTAATTATCGGTACGATACGGCAATCCGGCAAAAAAGAGAAAGTAAGACCGTACTGGCACAGCAGATGGCCGCAGCGGTATATGATGGCATGGGCGGCGAAGAAGCCGGTGAAATGGCTTCTTATCTGGCAGTAAAAGAATGTATGCCCTGTGCCCTTGATGAAATGGATGCACAGATTCGCCGCCAGATATCCGCCGCTAATATGGCAGTCTGCAGAGAAATAAAACGCAGAGGCACCGGACGGATGGGGACAACCATTGCCGCTCTGTATATGGATGAAAATACAGCCATAAGCTGCAATGTGGGCGACAGCAGGTGCTATACTATGCATAAAGGCATACTGCGGCAGATATCCGTGGATGACAGTGAAGCCAGAGCCATGGTGGAAATGGGGCTTCTTTCCCCTGAAAACGCCAGATCCAGTAAGAGCTGGCACAAACTGACCCAGCATCTGGGGGTCTCTCCGGATGAGTTTATCATCGAACCCCATATCAGTGCGCCCATGCGTATGGAAACAGGCGATATCTTCCTGCTTTGCAGTGATGGCCTGACCGATATGGTCATGGATGAGACGATCGGGGAAATACTGAGCAGTACCGGCTCGGCCATGCAGCAGGCGGATACTCTGGTAGAAACTGCACTGGAAAACGGTGGCAGGGATAATATAACTGTCGTGGTATTACATGTAAAAAGCAGCAAGGGAAACCAAATACCGGCCCTTCTCAGAAAGGTTCCCACTCCGGTTTGGATTCTGCTGTTTTTTCTGATAGCCGCAGCAGTCATTATTGCATAGAGAAAGAAATTACTTTGCGCTGTTATCATGATTATGGCTGCGCAGATGAGAGGAAGGCAGAATGGAACTTTCGCATTATAAAAATATGGAACCTTTGTGGGGTGTATGGAAGATCAGGCGACTGATCGGCGAAGGCAGCTTCGGTAAAGTATTTGAAATCGAACGGGAAGATTTCGGCAGGACCTACCTGGCGGCCATGAAGGCCATTACCATTCCCCAGAGCCAAAGCGAACTAAAGAGCGTGCTGGCGGACGGCATGGATCTAAATAGTGCCACCAATTATTATAAGAGCTTTGTGGAAGAAGTGGTAGACGAGTTCGCACTGATGGCAGATCTGAAAGGCAACAGCAATATCGTCAGCTATGAAGACCATATGGTGATCGAACATAAAGAAGGGGTGGGCTGGGATATTCTGATCCGTATGGAACTGCTGACACCGCTTCTGGATTATACATCCGCCAATGGCTCTATCGGCCGCGGCGACGTGATCCGACTGGGAATGGACATCTGTAAGGCACTGGAATACTGCCGCAAAATGAATGTCATTCATCGCGATATCAAACCGGAAAATATCTTTATCTCTTCAGGCGGTGATTATAAACTGGGTGACTTTGGTATCGCCCGCACCGTGGAAAAAACAACCAGCGGGCTCTCCAGAAAAGGGACTTACCTGTATATGGCACCGGAAGTTTACAAAGGAGAAAAATACGGTCCCAGCGTCGATATCTATTCACTGGGCATTGTCCTGTACCGGCTGCTGAATCGAAACCGGGCGCCTTTTTTCCCTGATTATCCGGCTCCCATCATGCACAGCGACAGAGAAAATGCCATTGCCAGACGAATCGGCGGAGAACCTATTCCTCTGCCCTGCGATGCCAGGGACGCTCTCGGTGAGGTGATCCTGAAAGCATGTGCCTATACACCGGCTGAGCGCTATGCGACACCGGAAGACATGCGCCTGGCGCTGCAGCAGGTCCAGGAACAGTTAACAGACTCCGCAGTCCATGTGACAAGAGAAGAACTGCAAAAACTGTCCGGACAGCAGATGACAGACACTTCCCCTGAACAGACAGAACTGATCGAAGCAGAAAGCCAGGGTGATGATACAGAACCGACAGCAGATGAAACGCCAGGGTACCTGCCGGCAACCGAAAACATCGCTGAAGATACGGCCACCATCTCCATGTTTGACCAGATTGATACAGCCCAGACGGCTAAAACAGAGGAAGAGGAAAAAACCGCTACTTATGAGGATGCAACCGAGGTTGCCAGTATCCCGCTCCCGGAACCAAAAAGAGAGCAGCCGCCTGAAGATGCCGCTCCACCAGCTTCAGCTTCGGCCCCTGCTCCCCAAAAACCGAAAAAGAAAAAAGCCGGCCTGCTTGCGGCCATAATCGGTATCGTCATTATCCTCTTGCTTTTGCTGGTGGTTACCTTGGGAAAAGGCCTGCTTGGCGGTAGTTCGTATGCTGATGAGATGAGCACTTACAGAGAAGATACGACACCAGTTTCCATCTTTGATGAGACAGAAGAAGCTACTGATACTGAGACCGATGAGGAAGTGCAGACTACCTCAGAAGAAGCAGCATCTGCAGAAAATTCCCTGCCCCGGGAACTGCTCTATGGTGTCTATGTGTATGATTTTGCCAATCAGGACACGCCGTTTGCACTCAATATGGCGTATGAGGACTGGGCGTTTGGTCATGCTTCGGTCATGCCCGCACTGGTATGCTTTGCTCCGGACGGTACGATGTTCCACTCCGCAGACAGCTATTATACTGCGCTGGACCCTGAATTGGGCGGGGAAGCCCTGTTTTATGAAGCGATCACAAAAGCCTGTGGAGAAGAGTTTGTTGAAGAATCCATGGCTCTCTATGAAGAAAAGATCCGGGGCAACATGGATGTGGCACAGATGTTTTTTATGACCAATCATGAAGAGCCCCTGCAGTGCTTTGGTTATTACCGCCTGGAAGGCTCCAAACTGGAGTTTTATTATCCTGCGCCGGGCACAGGTAATAATTCGCAATTACTGACAAAGCAATATGATATCCGTTTTACCGGGCGAAATCTGGAACTGACCTGCGACGGCATTACACGGACGCTGGTTCCCTATGAATTCAGCGCAGACGGAGAACAGCGTATGAGCGGTTATGCCTGCAGCGAAGAAGATGCCCTGGAGGGCATAGCCTGCATCCACATCGAGGATATACTGGAAGCAGAACCGACTGCAGAAATACGCTTTACAGATGGAAGTGCCGCACTGTCCCCTGTCGTGTCCCTGACCGGCGAGAATACGCTGACCATCAAAGTGAATGAAAAAAATATCAACAAAGTGGTCAAATACCTTTCCTGTGGAGAGATTGGCTTTATCCTGCAAAATGATGGTAAAAATTATTTCTATCAGAAAACAAAAGCATCTTTTTACCGCGAAAAACTCTCCGGCTACGCGGCAGATCTGTATAATGATGAGATGACTGATCTGGACGACGATGTGCTCACTGCCATGATAAACAAAAAAGAAGAAATCGGGTTGGTGCTGGAAAATGTCGTCGCCGCAGCCGGATACCCCGGAAATGATTCTCCCCTTTTCCTTGACAAAGAGGCCGGTACGCTGACTTTTTCCTATGACAGCCTGCTTGATGAGGAAGGAAATCTGACACCGGAGGGGGAATCCATCCTGCGCTCCGTTCTGACCATCTATGAGGAAGAAATATGCAAGAAATACAGTTACTGGCTTGACTCCATCTATATGGAAGTGTATCTTGATTCTTCTAAAGACGATGATTTTGCGACCGCCGTCTCAGAGTTTGGCGCGAATATGCTGGATGACTTTTGTTTATCAAATGTCCCGACATTATATGATTATCTGGAAACAGAAGGCTATGGAGGAGGTTTCCCGCTCTATAAGGAAAACGGTGAGGAAGACAAAGAAGCCTCTCGCAGAGTCGTACTGCGGCTGACACTGGATGCGGATGCCTTTCCCGAAGAAAGCAGGGCCACTGGCAACGTTATTGTTATACAATGATAAGAAAAAAGACAAAATCAGGGGAGTGTCCTTAGGCACTCCCCTGTTGTCTGTCAGATACACGCACTCTCTGTTTGCGCAGCAAGATTATCTTACAGTCTCTGTCTATGACTGCTCAGTTTCTTCTTTGAATAGAGCTGAAAGGTTAGTAATGGTTTTTGTAATCTCTGACACCGATTTTTCTATATCATTATAAATAACAGCCGACTGAGAAGAAAGATCCTGCATACTCTTGGCAACAACGGCAAATCCCACACCGGCCTCTCCACTTCTGGCGGCTTCGATACTGGCATTCAGAGACAGTATCTTCTGACGGTTTGCGATCGTTTTTAGATGACTGGTATTGTCATTGATCGCCTGAATCAGTTTAGTCGAATTGCCGATCTCCGTCTGCAGGACATCCAGACGATCCGCATTATTATGTTTGAAATATTCCAGATTAACAAGCTGGTTGACTACGATCCCCAGCAGATCGGCAGCAGATCGTATCCTTGATTCCGAGAGAATAGGAACCTTCTGCAGGGCTTTTATGTACTGATCGGGATCAATTCCCAGTTCCCTTGCAACATCGCGGAATTTATCTTCATCCGGCGGATTGGGCAGCACCTGTCCACCTACAATCGCTCCCATTTTCTCTCCATTGACCACGATATCTATCGCAAAATCCATCAGACCTGCATGACAGAAATAAGCGCCGCTTCCCTCCATGTCACATTTGATACAGCGCCTTTTTCCCTCGGCACATCCGCGGGTGTATCTCATACAGAAATCGGTAAAATTGCTGCCTTCTGTCAGGTATTCTCCATTAATACCTATCGCAACTGCAGCCAGACCGGTTGAATTAGAGAATTTATCTTGTATTTCCTGCAGCTTCTTCAAGTCCATAAAATCCTTTAATTGCATCACATACCCTCCTGTTCTATCCCCATGACTTTGCTATCTATTATACTATAAAGCAAATGATCATACAACATGAAAATAGAACACAGACACGACAAACACATAATTCAATCATAAACCTCTCGTATCGGCAACAGGACGGAAAACAAAAAGTCTGTGAGGCAACCACTTTTGAAAAAGGTGTACCTGGCAATCTTAAAATCACATCTGATCCATAGCCGCGGCATTGCCAGCCCCTGGTCCATATGTTATACTTGGCATAATGTAACCAGTAAAAAGCCAGTACCCGGAAAGGATTAAAAAAATGATCAAAGCCATATTTTTTGACATAGACAACACCCTGTTCTCCCATAAAACCCACCATATCCCCGAAAGTACCATAACGGCCATCCATGCACTGAAACAAAAGGATATACTCCTTTTCACCGCTACCGGTCGCCCGCTGTCCGCTATGTTAAATCTGATCACCGATCTGCCGTTTGATGGCTACATCACCCTTAACGGACAGATTTGTCTGGATCAAAAACAAGAACTGATTTACCACGCACCCATCAGACAACCTGATGCCGATTACATCGTTTCCGCCTTTACACACAAAGAGATTCATGCCACCATCATCGAACGGGACAAGATGTACAGCAATTTTACAAAGCAATCTTTTGATCAGGATGTGACCGCGCCGGTTCCGCCAGTCGGTGCCTATACAGGCGGGGATATCTATCAGCTTATTGTCTTTGGAGATGATACTGCCTTCCGCACACTGATGAGTCACCTGCCCGGCTGCAAAATGACCCGCTGGAATACCTATGGCGCGGACGTTATCTCCAAAGAGGGCGGAAAAGTCGTGGGCCTCCGACACTTTCTGGAACATTTCCACCTGCGCCAGGATGAGGTCATGGCTTTTGGCGACGCAGAAAATGACATCGACATGCTGCGCTTCGCAGGGGTGGGGATCGCCATGGGAAATGCGGACAGCGCCGTAAAAGAGCAGGCCGACTATGTCACGGAAGACATCGACAGCGACGGCATTTATCTGGCACTGAAACACTATGGAGTCATTTAAACCTATGATCAGAATATTACAGAAAAACGAAATCGACGAAGCAGCGGACCTCTGGCTGGATACCAATTTAAAAGCACACAGTTTTATCCCCGCCGGATACTGGAACGGACATTTCCAAAAAGTAAAAGAAATGTTCCAGGAAGCGCAGCTATATGTGTTTGAACATGAAACCACACATACAATAGACGGCTTTATTGGTCTGGACAAAGACTATATTGCAGGCATCTTTGTGCGCAGCAACGCGCAGTCCCTGGGCATCGGCAAACAATTACTGGACTACGTCAAACGCCAAAAAGACAGCCTGCACTTACATGTCTATTGCAAAAACACACGGGCCGTCAGGTTTTATCAGAGAGAAAACTTTCAAATCCAGAGTGAAAATACCGATACTCAGACCGGTGAAAAAGAATTCCTGATGACCTGGCAGTCCAGCCCCTTGTCAGATACGTAAAACAGGATACCCCTTACCAAAAAAGCGATGCCGGTTTTGCTGCTTGCTCCCGGCATCGCTTTGATCAGAAATAATAATACACAAGAAGATACACCACCGTCAGCAAAAATCCCACACAAAACAAAAACAGCCCAAACGACATACTGCGGGAAATCGCCGTATTATATTCACTGACAGAGGAATGGATCGCCGCCAGCCTGCGCTCGAACCGTCTTCTGTACACCGGCTTCTCCTCTTTGCCCAGAGAGCGCAGACACCTGCTCCAGTACACAAAATGATCCACCACCAGACCGGCCATATGTGTGATAATTGTACCCTCCGGCAATTCATACGGCAACGCACTGTCACGCAGCAGTGTTTTGCGCAGTAAAATCACCAGCGTATCCACCAGACTGTCCGCAATCCTGCACAGAACACCTCCCACAAATGGCAGAATCTTCAGCAGCAGAGGCCGATACACAAGCATCTCCAGATCCAGCCGCTCACTCAGCCGGTTACAGTATTCCCTGCCGGCCGCGCCGGCACGCATCATCCACAGCCGCACAACCAGCAGATAGATAACCGCACCCACAGACAGAGAAATCAATGCACCTTTCAGATTAGCCGGCGAAAAGTACCGCACCAACGGCGCGTCCCCCGCCGCCAGAAAAAAGCTCTGTCCCATATCCGCCAGCGGATTCATCAACACGCCTGGCAACAGGCCCGCCGCTGTCAAAAGCAGCGCACAAAACGCCAGCAGACAGCCATTGACCCGGCCCAGATATGCACCCTTCATGGCATCGTATGCTTTCTGCTTCTCCAAGTCTCCATTTCTTTCCACAAAGATACACACATACAGTTTGGCCATGTAAGCCACCGTCAGGCCGCCGCTGACCAGAAAAATCCATTCGATAGCCCGCATCTGCCCCGCCGTCAGCAGCAAGGGCTCTGCTGCCCCTTCCGCAAGCAGAGTGCCATATTCCACAAGACTCTCATGCAACAGCGTCTTACTCACATATCCATTCCACAACGGCACACCTCCGATACCGAGGGCCCCCGCCAGAAAAATCATCTGCAGCAGCGGTTTATGCCGGCCAAAGCCCCGTATCTCATTGAGTTCCAGCCGGTGAAGATTCTGATAAATCACACCTGCTCCCAGAAAGAGCACCAGCTTAATCAGAGAATGATTGACCATGTGCAGAAGCGTCCCCCTGACCGCTGCCATATTCCTGTCTCCCAGCAGCCCGCACATGCCGATGCCCACGAGAATAAACCCGATCTGTGACAGAGAAGAACAGGCCAGGGTACGTTTGAGATTCACAGAAAACAGAGCCAGCACAGCACCCAGCACCATCGTAACCACGCCCAGTAGCAGCATATAAGTTCCCCATATGCGATTGTGCCAGAACATGCCACAACTGATCAAAATCACGCCGAAAACCCCCGCCTTTGTCAATATTCCGGACAGCAGAGCAGACGCCGGCGCCGGTGCCACCGGATGCGCCTTGGGCAACCAGATATGCAGGGGAAAGGCCCCCGCCTTGGCGCCGAACCCGATCAACAGACAGACACCGGCCGGCAACAGATAGCGATAAGACGAACGGCTCAGTACCTGCAGCATCAGCTCGTCCGTCCACAAATGCCCGCCGGCCCCTGCTCCCAGGCCTGTATACAAAAGAAACAGTCCCATCAGCATCACCAGTCCGCCGCCGACCGCAATCGCCAGATAGGTGCCTCCTGCGCGCATTGCCCCTTGCGTCTCATCATGTACGACCCATACATAAGACGAAAAAGACATCAGCTCAAAAAAGAGAAACGTCGTCATCAATTCCCCGGACAAAAAAACCCCCATCACACCGCCCAGCGTAAACAGCGTAAACAGATAATAGCGATTCCTGTTGCGGTAACTGCGCAGATATTCCCCGCAAAATACAGTCGTCACCAGCCACATAAACGAGGCAAGCAGCCCATACAGCGCCCGGAAACCGTCCAAAGTCAGATAGAGCCCAACCCCTCCAAAATCAGGCAGCACAAACCACTGCCGCCCCGTCTTGCCAAAGGTAAGAAATAGCCATAAAAGCACCAGAAACTCCGCCAGTGCCACCATATTTGCCGCCATATCCCGCAGCCTTTTATTCCGCCTTCCGATCGCGTAAACAACCAGAGCGCCCACAAACGGAAGAACCACACATACCGGCAAAAGCAGATTTCCGCCCGAAGCCGTCATTTCCATATTCATCGCTGCCTCCTGTCATATGTCATCCTGCACCACAAATGGAAAGAACACATCCGTGCACAGCCAATACCATATTCCTCTTTCCCTGTCACTCTTTCATCATGCCCATGCACTTAAATCAGACCACCATCCATGAAAACAGCGATCAATAAATCCCCTGCGAAACCCTCTGCAGAAAATCCGTCAGCGGCATGGAATATACCCCCAGCAAAACCATAGCCCCCACAAACAGACAGACCGGCAGCAGCATACAGATGCCCGGATCTGTGATCCCTGCCAGCGATTTGTCACAAAATCCTGCCGGCGGAAACCACGCCCGCACAGCCACCGTCAGCATATAGACCGCTGTCAGCAGCGCCGAGACAAGCAACACACCCACGCCTGCAAAGGCCAGCGGGTCTGCACTGTCAACCGCCGCCTGCGCCAGATGCCATTTGCTCACAAAACCGCACAGCCCCGGCGTGCCCATCAGTGCCAGCGATGCCACTGTGAAAATCCCCATCACCACCGGCATTTTCCTGCCGATTCCGTCCAGTTCATAGATAAAAGTCCGCCCCGTCTTACAGATCACCGCACCGGCACAGAAAAAAGAACATATCTTCATCACGGCATGACACAGCATATGCGTCAGTGCTCCGGCCAGCCCGAGCGGGGTCATGATCGTCACACCAAACAGAATATACGAAAGATTACTGATGGTGGAATACGCCAGACGACGTTTGAGATGCGTCTCTTTCACCGCCCGTCCGCTGCCATAAAGAATCGTCACCAGCGCAACACTCATCACCACCCCCTGCGCCCAGGTTCCCCGCAAAAACTCCACACCGAAACAATAGTAAGTCAGACGGATAATGGCAAACGCCCCCGCCTTGACCACCGCCACCGCATGCAGCAGCGCCGTCACCGGGGTGGGTGCCACACCGGCTGCCGGCAACCAGGAGTTAAACGGACAGACCGCCGCCTTGACCCCAAAGCCCAGAAACGCCAACACGTATATGAGCAGCAACAGATTCGTCCGTCCACCGATCTTTGCCAGATTCAGCGAACCGCCCATCACAAAATCCGGAGAACCATACACAATGATAAAAATCAGTCCCAGAAATCCGAATGCCGCCCCGCCCAGAGAATAATACAAATACTTCCTGCTGGCCAAAATGGCCTCTCTGGAAAGGGTATGCATCACCAGCGGCACCGTCACAAGTGTCAAAAGTTCATAGAAGAAGTACATCGTCATCATATCTTCCGCAAAAGCAATCCCCAGTGTCACCCCATAGGTGAGCGTATAAAACAGGAAAAAAGACTTTTCCCTCTGCTCGTGCTCCATATATTCAAAAGCATATAATGTGGCCAGCGGCCACAAAACAGCCGCCATCCCGCCAAATACCATACTCATCCCGTCGATGCGGAAAGATAGCGTCAGATCCCCCGTAAACTTCACGATCGCCAGTTTATCCCCCGGGTGATCCAAAAGCAGCCAAATAGCCAGCACCGAAGTCAGCGTCACCATTCCTTCCAGAAACACCAGCCTATGCACCCGCTTCCTGAAAGGCAGCAAAAAGACCAGAACACCCGCAAACACGGGAAGCAGGACCACCACAAACATCATCACCGGTTCCATCTCGATTCCTCCCTTCCACTACCAGAGCATACCACCCAAAAACCGCACAAGCGCTGAGGGAAACATGCCCGCAAAAACTGACACCGACGTCAGAATCAATATTGGCAGCAACATTGCCACCCCCGGCTCCCGCTTCTGCAGATTCCCATAGTCAAACCCCTGTCCCGGAAAAAAACCACGGATCGTAACCGGCAAAAGATAGCCCGCTGTCAGCAGCGCCGAGACAAGCAGCACCACCGGCCCCAGCCAGCCAAACACCGGCAGCGCATTACCTTCCAGCGCCCCCATAGCCAGATACCATTTGCTGAGGAAACCGCCTGTGGGTGGTATGCCGATCAGTGCCAGGGAGCAGATCGTATAGCACCAGAGCAGCACCGGCATCTCCTTTCCGATACCGGTCAGTTCCTCCACCCGCGTCTTTCCCGTCTGCACAATCACCGCCCCCGCGACCAGAAATAAGCCACTCTTAATGCAGGCATGACAGACCACATGCAGCATGGAGCCCGTAAACGCAGTCTGATTCATCACCGCCAGACCAAACAGAATATAAGAAATCTGACTGACCGTGGAATATGCCAGGCGCTTTTTCAGCACCCTTTCCCGATAGGCCAGCATCGACCCCATAAACACGGTAAACAACGCAAGCGAAAGCCACACATATTGCACCCAGCTTCCACGCAAAAATGCCGTCCCGAACAAATAATAGACTACACGCAGCATACCCAGGACACCACTTTTGACAATGATTCCTGACAAGACTGCAGAAGCGGGCGCCGGCGCCACCGGATGCGCTACTGGCAGCCAGCCATGCAGAGGAAACATGCCCGCCTTGACCCCAAAACCCAAAATCATCAAAAACGCCACAAACAGTAAAAAAGATTCCCTGCCCGCCGTCAACTGCGGATCCAGCACACCGTCCGCCGTAAAAGTCAGCGTCGTTCCATACCGGTACAGAAAATAAATGCCGAACAAGACCAGATAGGCCCCGCAAAAAGAATAAAACAGATACCTCAGACCTGCCATAATGGCTTCTCTGGAACGGCTATGCAGCACCAGAGGAAATGACAAGATTGTCATTAACTCATAAAACATATAAAAAGTGACAATATTGCCGGAAAAATCCAGCCCGTTTACTATCCCATATACAAGCAGATAACAGCCATAATACCATTTTTCATTTTCTTCATGCTTCATATAGGAAAAAGCAAACGCCCCGCCGCAGAGCCAGACAAGGGTTACCATGGAAGCAAACAACTGCCCCACACTATCTATCTGAAAATAAACCGGTACTCCTTTTGCCAGATACCACAGTGTAACGCTGCCCGCTCCGCTCCCGACAGCGGCAAAAACAGACACTGCCGTCATAATGAGACCTGCTGCCGTAATTCCCACCACTGCACTCCGCTTCCTGATGGAAGGAACACAGAGAAGGACTAACCCCATCACAACCGGAACCCCTATAGAAGCCAATATCCATACCGCTCCATTCATCTCACATTCCTCCTACTCTTAGTATCAGCGCAGCAAGTGCGCAGACCCGTTCTGCCTCGTTACTACCCAAACATATCCAGGCCCGTGGAAATCGCGTCCACCACCGGCTGAGAAGACATGCCAAGCGCAATATTCAAAGCAATAAACAACAGAATCGACAGGGCATACAGTTTTTCCTTACGCAGCGCCACACCTTCAAATCCGCAGTCCGGCGCCGGTGTATAGATCCGAATCACCGTTTTCATAAAATAAATGGCATTCAAAATAGTACTTACCGCCAGAACAATCATCGTCGGCAACAGCTTGCGACTATTATTCACCGCCGCCTGCGCAAATAAAATCTTACTTACAAATCCGGCAAAGACCGGCACACCTACCATAGACAACGAACCTACCGTAAAACCGATACCCGCGATCTTATTCCGAAATCCCGCTCCCGTCTGATCAATAAACCGCCTGCTAAAACCTGACACATCTGTCAGTCCTATAACCGCGATAAACAGCAGTGCTTTTCCCGCCGCATGGGCAAAAATATGGTAAACACTGGCGACCATCCCCACCTTCGTCCCCAGGCCGATTCCCATATAGATATATCCCACCTGCGCCACGGAAGAAAAGGCGATCATCCTGCGGATACCGCTCTCCTTTATGGCGCTGAGTGATCCAAAAACCATGGCCATCAGCCCGAACACAAACAATACATTGATAATGTGTGTATTATTAAACACCGTAAAACCGATCACACGGTAAATAATCTTAATCAGCAAAAAAATGTATCCCTTCGAAGCCAGCGATGACAATATCGCCGCCGAAGAGATGGTAGAATATCCGTACGCATCCGGCAGCCAGGCATGGAAGGGGAACAGCGCGCTCTTAATGGCAAGTCCCACTACCATCAGCGCCACCGTAATCACCAGCGGAATGGCATAGGTCCCCTCTGCCATAATGACCTCCACCTGCTCCCGGATATTGGACATCAGCAAATGTCCTGTCAGATCATACAACATACACAGACCGATCAACAGCAGCCCGGAGCCCACCAGACTCATAATCATATACCGCACTGCTGCCGCCAGCGTCCGCCCGATCTGGCGGATCATAATCAGCCCACAGGCGGCAATGGTATTGATCTCCACAAACACATAGGCCGTAAACAGATCGTTGGTATAGACAAGCGCCAGCAGCGAAGAAAGCAGCAGATTCACCAGCACATAATACAGATTATGTTTGCTCTCCTCCACTTCCTCGTCCAGCTTCTTGCGCCCACCCCACATCGACAACAGCATGATGAGGCAGAAAAACAGCGCCATGGCTGCTTCCAGAATCCCCGCCCGTATCTCATTGCCCCAGGGCGCCGGAAAATGCCCCATCCGATAGACAAAACATTCTCCGCCGGACAGCATCCAGATCAGCAGTGCCAGTGACATTCCTCCTGCCGCAAGTATGACTCCGGTGTTGACCCATTTGGCGGCCCTGCGGGGCAGCATCGAACAGATCGTACCGGAAAACAGGGTCAGCAGAATGGAAAAGAACGGAAAATTACATACAAAATCCATCTTCACTCCTCCCGCTTCATCATCATTGAAATCTGATCCAGATCCAGTGTATGATACCTTCTGTAAAGCCGGATCGTCAGAGACAACATCAGCGCCGACACGGATACGGACACCACGATCCCCGTCAGCACCAGTCCGCTGGGGATGGGATTGATATAAGCCGATACACTCTGCACACCATCCACCACAATCGGCGCCACCCGTCCCCGGATATAACCCTTTTCGGCCAGAAACAGATATACAGCCGAATCCATGATATTCAGTCCGATGATCTTTTTGATCAGATTCTTTTGCAGAAGCAGATTCCCGAAACCGATTCCGAACAAAATCATAGAAACCGCCTCCAGCATATTCGCCTGTAAATTCACACCCATACTCAGAATCCCCCTTTTCGGAACATCACATAAAAGGCGTACATCGTACAGGCCACCACCAGCCCCACCGCAATATTCAGCGGCAGAATCAGTCCACTGCTCAAAATGGCACCCGGCGTCCCTTTGGGAATGATACTCTCAATATGATTGGCTCCCGTATAAAAAGAATAACTTTTGGCAATACAGTAAAATGACAGCGAACAGAAGCTGATCCGTTTATAGGTCTTTTCTGTAAAAAACCGCTCCGTTTTCTCAAATCCAAAAGCATTGAGATACAAAATCAGTCCCGCACCGATGATGGCCCCGCCGGAGAATCCGCCGCCCGGCCCCAGATGCCCGTTCAGAATCACATAAACACCGAAAATGATAATGACAGGTACAAGAAGATACGCCGCCATCTGCAAAATCGCATCATTCTTCGGTTCGTATCTGCGGTCGTTGGCCTCCACTTCTTCCAGACTGACCCCTGCATAGTCCTTCTTTCCCTTATCCATCCGCAGCAAAATAAGCACTGTCACTGTAGCCACAAACAGCACATGCGACTCTCCCAGCGTATCAAAGGCCCTGTAGTCAAGAATCATACCGCTCACAATATTGATGGCCCCGGTTTCCTGCAGCCCTTTCTCAATATAACGGGCTGATACTTCATTATTGATCGGCCGCTGCGCCACACCGATCGGCGGCAGAAAAGATACCGTCAGCAAAAGGAGATATATCAAAATCCCACAGAACACAACCGACGCCACCTTGTAAAACCGCTCCAGATTCCTGATACTCCTGCTCTTTTTACGCCCGTAAATCTGATTGAGCAGGATATTTTTCTCCTGCAGCCGTCTCTCTGCATCCCCTTCCCCTTCCCGGAAGGCTTCCTGCTGCTGCATCTCCACCTGTCCGATAAAAGGATCTTTCTCTCCGTCCAGCCAACGGAAAAAATGACAGGCAAAGGTTTTCTCGTATTCTTTCTCACTCTTTCTTCTGCTCATGTTTCCTGCGCTTCTCCCTCTCATCTATGGCATGAATTTTTTTCAGCGTCACAAAAAACAGGATGCTGGTCACACCCGCCCCCACTGCTGCCTCTGTAATCGCCAGATCAGGGGATTCCAGAATCACCCAGATCATGGACATGATCAGACTAAATGACATATAGATCAGAATGGAGTTCAGCAGATTGCGGGAAAGGCTGACGGCAATGGCACACAGCACCAGAAATCCCATCAAAAGATACGCAAAGACATTCATTCCTGCTCCACCTCCATATGTGTCTCCAGTTCCTCATTCGTCGCCACTTCCAGCCGGGCAATCAAATGCGAAGACACCGGGCTGGCACACCAGAGAAACAAAATGACCAGCAGCATCTTCAGACTGGTAAAATTGACACCGTTGATAATCATCAGTCCCAGCAAAGAGACACCGATACCAAATGTATCCCCAAAAGCCGCCATATGCATGCGATTCAAGACATAATGATAGTGATATGCACCGTACAGTTCGATGGCGAATATCACTATCCCCGTAAGAAGAAATAAAGTTCCCCCGATCAAACAGAGCCACTCAGCCATTTCCATCCTCCCGTTTCTTTTCCTTTCTTTCCCGGTACGCTCCCATATACACCTTCGTGATGACGATCACTGCCAGAAAACTGACCATGGCATAGATCAGGCAGATATCGACCAAATACCCTTCCCCCATCTTTACCGTCAAAATGGCAATCATGACCATGACCATCGTCCCCATCATATTGACGGCCACAATCCGGTCCGCCACCCGCGGCCCCAGCACCGCCCGCAGAAGGCAGAGCATCAGCATCACAGCCAGAATAATCAGCGCCGTCTCAAAGATAACATTCCTCACTTCCGTTAACGCATCCATCTCTACTTCACCTTTTCCAGTCTCTCCAATTCTTTTACAAAAATCCCGTCCGAAAGCCCCTCGGCCAGAGACTTGTCCAGACAGTGTACCGACAACTCGTCCCCCTCCAGCGACACTGTGATCGTTCCCGGTGTCAGCGTAATCGAATTAGCCAGCAGCACCCTGGCCGCTTTTGTCTGCAGTGTGGTGTGGAATCGCACCAGCACCGGCTCTATCTCATTACGCTCAGAAAACAACAGCTTCATGGCTGATACATTAGCTTTGATAATCTCCGTAATCAGAATCATCACATAGCGCAAAAGCAAAAATATGCGCTTCCAGATCAGCAGATCCTTATGCATATCAAAGCCCATAAACCGGCAGACAAACCAGTACATCACTCCGGCAATCGCTACCCCGAACCAGAAAATTTCCCAGGTAAAATTTCCGTTGAATATGATCCACAATATGAGAAACACAAAAAACATATCCCCAAACCTCCGTGAAAAAGAGCTGCACGCCGCTGATCTCTCAGTCGGTGTGGCAGCCCTGTCCCTTATATCTTCTGCAGCATGGAATCCAGTTCGTTTTTGGGAACTGCACCTGTCACGGAAGTGACCTTTTCCCCGTTCTTAAAAACGATAAATGTCGGTATGGACATCACTCCATATTGATTCGTGGTATTTGGATTCTCATCAATATTCAGTTTCCCGATGCGGATTCGCCCGTCGTACTTTTCCGCCAGTTCTTTTACAATGGGCCCCATCATTTTACAGGGGGTACACCAGTCTGCATAAAAATCCACCAGTACCGGCAGATCCGCCTGCAAAACCTCTTTTTCGAAATCAGCATCCGTAAATTTGTATTCCATCACTAATCCATCCTTTCTTTTTGTTACTATCTTCCTATTCTACACATTCCTGCCTATTATATACTTGCAGATGGGATTGCCTGCCGCCGAAAACCGTTCCTCATATTCGGTCATAACATTGCCTTCCATCATCGCCTCATCGTGATGCAGATCATATGTGATCTTCTCCGCCCGCCATCCTGCAGGTTCCAGTTCCTCCACCGCGAAATCAAACAGCGCTCTGTTATCCGTCTTAAATTCAATCCGCCCCTGCGGCTCCAGGATTTTATCATAGCGTGCCAGAAACGCGCCCGAAGGCAGCCGGCGCCTGGCATGCCGCTCCTTGGGCCAGGGATCGGAAAAATTCAGATAGATTCTGGCCACCTCTCCCTTGGCAAATACCAGTTCCAACTCCGTTGCGTCCATACACAAAAACACCAGGTTGGGCAAAGGCTCCTGTTCCATTTTCTGCAGTGCCCGAACGAGTACACTGCTGTAACGTTCGATACCCACATAATTAATTCCGGGATTCTGGGCCGCCATTGTCATCAGAAACTTACCTTTTCCCATCCCCACTTCAATATGAAGCGGGTGATCATTGCCAAATAACTCCTTCCATAGTCCCCTTGTCTTTTCCGCCTCTTTGATCACCAGCGGACTCTTTTCGATCCTTTCCTGAGAACCGGGAATATTCCGTAATCGCATGCTTTCCTGTCCTTTAATCTCCCTATTTCCATTTCTATCCATGTATTGTACACCACTTAATTCCCAAAATCAACGATACAATACAGATAAAATAAGATCTGGTTAAAAATGTGGTCACAGTATCCGCTTTGCCAAATCCCTCCTAGGAAAATAGAATCATTTATGATAGAATGGAAAATAATAGGAACAGCATCAGGAAAGAAGGGATCGCTTATGATCAGAAAACAGGACACTTTATCAATCATGCCTCTGCAAGAACTGAAAGTACTGGACACCATCAACGGCTACGAGGTCAGGCCTGGATTCTACACCCAAAACGGGGCCACAGCGCTCTCCAACAGTTGTGTTAACTTTACGGTACAATCCCAGAATGCCACCTCCTGCGAGCTGCTGCTCTACAACCGGGAGGAAGCAGAACCCTTTGCCACGATCCCTTTTCCTGAGCACTACCGGATCGGAAAAGTATATTCGATGATCGTATTTGGACTCAATATCGAAAATTTTGAATACGCCTATCGGCTGGACGGGCCCTATGAACCGAAAAAGGGGCTGATCTTTGACAAAAAGCATATTCTGCTGGACCCCTATGCCAAGGCAGTGGCCGGACAAAGTGTCTGGGGCATTACTTCCAATGAAAATGGTTACCGGGCGAGGGTGGTCCGCAACAACTTCGACTGGGAATTTGAAAAACAGTCCGTGATCCCCATGGAAGATCTGATTATCTATGAACTGCATGTCAGAGGATTTACCATGGACCCTTCCTCCGGTGTCGCACACAGAGGCACCTTTTCCGGATTGCGTGAAAAAATACCCTACCTCAAAGATCTGGGTGTCAATGCGGTGGAACTGATGCCGATTTTTGAGTTTGATGAAACAAGAGATATGCGGATGGTGGACGGGCGGCAGCTTCTGGACTACTGGGGCTATAATACAGTCAGCTTTTTTGCACCCAATACAAGTTACAATTCCGACCGCGAACACAACCGGGAAGGTACGGAACTGAAAGAGGTCATCCGGGATCTGAAAAAAAATGGCATTGAAGTCATTCTGGATGTGGTATTCAATCATACCGCAGAGGGAAATGAACGTGGTCCCTATATTTCATTCAAAGGATTCGACAATAATATTTATTATATGCTGACACCGGATGGTACTTATTATAATTTCAGCGGCTGCGGCAATACGCTGAACTGTAATCACCCGATGGTACAGCAGATGATACTGGAATGTCTGCGCTACTGGGTCACGGATTACCGCATTGACGGGTTCCGCTTTGACCTGGCCACCATACTGGGCCGGAACGAAGACGGATCTCCCATGAACAATCCGCCCCTGTTAAAGCAGCTCGCCCTCGATCCCATACTGGGAGATACCAAGCTGATCGCGGAAGCCTGGGACGCCGGCGGCCTCTACCAGGTGGGGACTTTTCCTTCCTGGAACCGCTGGGCGGAATGGAACGGAAAATACAGAGACTGCCTGCGTAATTTCCTGAAAGGGGATCTGTGGGCAGCGCCGGAAGCGGTACTGCGCATTACCGGCTCGCCTGATCTGTATAAATCCTATGGACGGGGATATGATTCTTCTGTGAATTTCATTACTTGTCATGACGGCTTTCCGCTCTATGACCTGTATTCCTATAATACGAAGCATAACGAGGCCAATGGCTGGAACAATACCGACGGCTCTGACGACAACAGAAGCTGGAACTGCGGCATTGAAGGAGAGACCGATGATCCTGCTGTCAACGAACTGCGCAACCGGCTGATCAAAAACGCCTGCGCCGTCCTGCTTTGCAGCCGCGGTACCCCTATGTTTCTGGCCGGGGACGAATTTGGCAATACACAGTTTGGCAACAACAATTCCTACTGCCAGGACAATATTATCTCCTGGCTGGACTGGGAGCTGCTCACCAAAAACCAGGATATCTACCGCTTTTTCCGTTTTATGATCTCATATCGTAAGAAACACCCGGTGATCCGCATGGATCTGGAACAGTCCGGCACCGGCTATGCCCCGATCAGTGTCCATAACGGCGCACCCGATCGCTGGGAGACCAATGAAAATACAAGGACTGTGGGTATTCTCTATACCGGCTATAACAGAAAACGCAAAACAGAAGATATCGTTTATCTTTGTATCAATGCCTACTGGGAACCGGAAACCATCCGTCTGCCATTTCTGCCCACATACTGTTCCTGGTATCTGACAGTCAATACCGCAATCCCCCGCGGAATGGACGCTTTTTATGAAGAAAACGCTGCTCCCATGATCAATGATACATTTTTAATGAAAGAACGCAGTGTTGCCATATTTACAGGAAGGAGCAGACGACAATGAATTATATCCTATTTGATCTGGAATGGAATCAAAGCAGCCTGCCCGAACATGAGAACAAGGCCATCCCCTTTGAGATCATTGAGATCGGCGCAGTCAAACTAAACAGTGACAGGCAGATGCTTGACCGATTCAACGAACTGATCCGTCCCCAGGTCTACAGGGAAATGCACAAGATGACGCGGGATCTGATTCACCTGCAGATGAAAGAACTGAAAAAAAACGGCGATTCCTTTGTCCATGTAGCCAGGCGCTTTCTGACATGGTGCGGGGAAGATATTATGTTCTGTAGCTGGGGTCCCCTGGATCTCACCGAACTGCAGCGTAATATGGCCTATTACCATATGCCGCCGCTCTCTGACGGCCCCATGCCTTTTCTGGATATCCAGAAGCTGTTCAGCATCGGCTGCGAAGACGGCAAGTCCCGCCGCTCTCTGGAATATGCGGTGGATTTCCTGGGCATTGAAAAAGATATCCCTTTTCACCGGGCCTTCAGCGATGCCTATTATACCGCCAAAGTCCTGGAAAAACTTGACCGGGCAGTGGAAAAAAATGTGTCTTTTGATCTGTTCCATAAACCGGCAGATCGCAGGCAGGAAGTGCATATCGTATTTGATAATTACACCAAATATATCTCCCGTAAATTTCCTGACAAACAGGAAGCCTTCAAAGACCGGGAAGTGTGCAGCACAAAATGTTTTTTCTGCCACCGCAATCTGAAACGGAAGATAAAATGGTTCACTCCCAACGGAAAGCATTATTATAGCCTGTCTTATTGTGAAAAACATGGATACATGAAAGGGAAAATACGAATCCGCAAAGATTTCGACGAAGATGGGATTTACATTGTAAAAACGCTGAAGTTTATCTCGGAAGAAGATGCCGGAAAGATTAAGGAACGTCAGGACAAAGCCAGAGTGCTCCGCAGACTAAAACGGAAACGGGCCAAGTCCTGAGTCCGGATTGATCAGAAATCGTAATCATCAAATTCAGAAGGGATCTTCTTTCTCTTCTTGTGTCTGTTTCTGACCCTTCTTCTCTGTGCAAACTGGTAATTATCAATCACTGCTTTGATCACAAACAAAAGAATAAAGAAGCCGGCAATGCCGACGATCCAGGCAATCACCTGCCTGACATTGACAAAAATGACTCTGCCGCCCGCAGCCTCCGGCTCCTCTTGCGTATGCTCCTGCTCGTCTGCTTCATTTTGGTTTTCCTTCTGATTCTCAAAATCAAACGTATTCTCCACTTCTCCTTCCGCCAGGTCAACCGTGGCACTGCCCACCGGTATGCCATGATAGGTATACTGGATGGAAGCCACAGAAGACTCGGAATCCGTATCATACGAAAGTTCGGAATCCAGATCATCAAAGACCGCCGTTATCGGGATCACCACACTGTCAGAGGGATTGATGGACAGGATAGGATTGGATGCACCAAACACATCATTGTCCGTCTGGAAGAAATCATGATTTTCCACCGTGTATTCTTTTTCATTGGCAGCAATATTGACCTTCTGGAAATTGGAAAACCCATATTCAAACAGACTGAGTGTGTCATCGTACTGATGGGGCGATTCCTCCCGCATAACGACGCAGATCAGCTTCATCCCGTCCTTTTCCGCACAGGTAACAAGTGTCTGCCTGGAATCGTTGGTATATCCTGTTTTGCTTCCTACCAGATATTCATAATTGTACTTGCCGCCCAGCATAAATTTGTTATGGGTATTGACATACAGATCTTCATCCGGCTGAGTCGCAGACTGGGGAATATAATAAGAAGCTGTGGATGACATTTTACACAACAGCTCATTATTAAAAAATTCCCTGCCGATCAAAGCCAGATCATAGGGAGTCGTGTAATGATTTTCATCGTGGAGACCATTGGTTGTGACAAAATGGGAATTCAGACATCCCAGTTCACTGGCCCGCTGATTCATCAGTTCCACAAAATCGTCCATACTGCCGCTGATGTGCTCGGCGAGAGCATTGGCTGCTTCATTGGCCGATGCCACCAAAATCCCGTACATACACTGTTCTACCGTAATGACTTCTCCTTCATCCAGGCCGATATTGGAGCTGTCCCGCGGAATACTGAACACTGCATCGTGAGATACCTCCACATTCTCATCCATCTGACACTGCTCCGAACCGATGAGGCAGGTCAGTATCTTAGTCACACTGGCAGGATACAGCTTCTCATGGATATTTTTTTCATAAAGTATCGTGCCTGTTTCCGCTTCCATCAGGATCGCGCCCTGCGCACCCACCGCAGGTCCGTCCGGCCACTCTTCATAACTGTTAGAAGCAATAGGAAGACCACGCCTTGCCTCCTCTTCCGCCGCATAATCCGTGGCCAGGGAAACAACGCAGTCAGACAGACAGGTATACGTAAAAAGAAAAACGCCCATTCCCAACATAAGAAGACGCTTTTTGAAAGTTTTGATCATAAATATGACACCCCGGATTATTTCTGTCCTCTATCTATCCTCAACAGCACAGGCCACGGTTCCCGCCGCGACCGATCCTGCTTGTAAACCTTCTTGATAAGAAAAATCAGTTTCAGTCTAACATAACGGTATTGCAGTGTCAACCGTATTCAAAGACGCGGCACATGCCTGCATGTATCTGCTACAAGCTGGCCATGAATGAAGGAATGAGGCTGAAAAAATCTAACATGGGCATGGCTTTCCGGCCGCAGTTATGATCACTCATCTGTGACTGCGAAAATCCGCCTGGTATTTCTTCTCGCATGTTCTGCCAGTTCCTCTACCGGCACTTTCCTGTATTTGGCCAGTTCCCGGATCACATATACAAGATTCTGCGGCACATTTGTCCTTCCCAGGCCTGGCACGTTTTTAGGGGTAAGATAGGGGGCATCCGTCTCCACCAAAATCCTGTCAAGCGGAATCCTGTGTACGGCCTCGCGCAGCTCTTTTCCCCGTCGGTCATCACAGATCCAGCCTGTAATGCCGATGAAAAATCCCAGGGAAAGGTATCTGTCGAGCGTCTCCCGATCTCCGGTAAAACAGTGCACCACAGATCTTTTGCACAGATCCTCATGCTTTCTCATTCTTTTTACAAAGTCATCCGCCGCGCTGCGCTCATGGAGAAACAATGGCTTGTTCAGCTTCTCCGCCAGCACGATATGCTTTTCCAAACACCGGATGTGTTTTTACAAAATCATTGATTTTACGGTTCTCTCTGGTATCGGTTCCGGTTAGGATACAGCATACGCCCTGCTCTTGTGCCTCCCGGATTATCTGCTCCGGTTCCGGAAACTGTTTGCAAAAGAGATTCACTCCGATATCATAATATTGTATGTTATTATTGTCTGTTTGATTCACTTTTATCTCCCGATTCCGCTTCGCACCTCCCCGCCTGTCGCCTGTAAGCAGCGACATAGCGATAGTGCGGCATATCGACACCCCGATAGTGTTTTGTCTGGCTGTCTGTCAGCGTCATGCCATTTCTGAGAGCAACATTCTGAGAGGCTGTGTTGGTATCTCTGATAATCGAACAGACCTCCTTTGCATGTAATACGGTAAAGGCATATTCCATACATGCGGCGGCGGCCTCCGAAGCATATCCCTGATGCCAGTACAGACGCTGAAAAAGATAGCCGACCTCCAGGACTTCTCCTTCTTTCCATGGCTGCATGGTAAGTCCGCATTGTCCGATCATTTCACCCGTTTCTTTCCGGATCACCGCCCACAGGCCAAAGCCCCACCTCTGATAACGGGAGATCTGCCTGTCAAGCCATTCCTGTACTTCCGCTTCACAAAAAGCCCCTTCATAGGCATACATAACCTCTTCATCCTGCAATATGTTACATAAATCCTTAAAGTCATCCTGCTTCATTTCCCGCAGATATACCCGCTCTGTTTCCAGTATCATGTTTTTCTCACCTGCTACGGCTTTTGCCCATTATACAAACCAGTCAAGTCTCACTGCGTTTTATAGATTCCCCTGCAGACCGATCTCTTGTGCTCTTTTCTTCATCCCTTCTATGGTTTCGCGGATTACAGTATCAAGTTCCATACCGAGCATCTCACAGCCACTGCGTATGGTCTCACGGTCCACACCTGCGGCAAAAGATTTATCCTTGAATTTTTTCTTTACTGATTTCACTTCCAGATCCAGCACACTTTTGGACGGGCGCATAAGGCACACCGCATTGATCAGTCCCGTCAGTTCATCAATCGTAAAAAGGACTTTTTCCATCTTACTCTCCGGCCTGGTATCTGTGCAGATCCCATAACCGTGACATTTCATGGCCCTGATGTAGACTTCATCAATCCCCTTTTCACGCATGATCTCCTCTGCTTTCCGGCAATGCTCCTCGGGGAATTTCTCATAATCCAGATCATGAAGCAGTCCGGCCACGCCCCATACTTCCTCATCCTCTCCGTCAAGCCCTGCAAAATGTGCCATCACTGCCTCCACTGCCATGGCATGTTTTTGCAGAGCCGGCGTCTTTGTATATGCAGTCAGCAATTCCCACGCTTCTTCCCTTGTCATTTTCTTTTCCATATAAGAATCTCCTCCCTCGGGTACACGCCCGCTATCACAATCCGGCACTGCGCTGAGACCACTTGCATTGCCCCAGAAACAACCTCCCGGACAAAATCTCCGTCTGCTGGCTTAGTAAATCATAACATAATCATAGATACGATACAAGATTCCTCTGTTTGGGATACGATGACAAGGGCACCTGCCGCTTACCTGCTGCATTTTCTTGTGACTTTGCGATATTTTATTTTTCACTGCCTGACGGCAAAGTCTGCATAAGAGCAAAGAAGTGGGCAGGCTTACCGGTACTGAAATAGGCATACCACGCTTCCAGTGTATCTGCTGCAAAAACGTCCAAACGCTCAATAATTTGTTTCGCCCATAACAAAGCCCCTGTGGAACCTGCAGTAATCAGATTGTTATCTGCTACAGACAGCTGGTCTATATAAAAGTTTTGACCTTTGTAGCAAGGAGAAACCATTGCAAGAAATCCCGCCCCGTTACTGGTATGTGGTCGATTGTCCAACAGTCCAAAATCTGCAAGAGCCGCAGTTGCCCCACAAATTGCACATACCGTAGCCCCCAAAGCGAGAAATTCCCTTGTCTTTTTGAGAATAGCGCTATGCTTTGCATCATTCCGTGTATCTGCACCCGGTAAGAGTAACACGCTTGTTTCACTGACAACAATATCTTCGATCGTACAGTCCGGCATAATTGTCAGACCACCCATGGTATGGATTGGCTCCTTGGTAATGCTGACTGTCTTCAGCGATATACGCTGCGCATCTTTTTTGAAAAAGCGGCCGGAATGAAGTTCTGAAATAACATACCCCAACTCCCAGTCAGCTAAAGTATCAAGGACATAAACATAGACTGTAAACATAACTTTCCTCCATCTTCCTTATTTGATTGCTATACGTCTCTCTTTAGTGTACCATATCATTGTTGACAACAGCATGGCAACAATCTAAAGCAAAAGGAGACTGCCGGATGAAAGTAGACAGACTTGTCAGTATTATTATGATACTTCTCGATAAAAAACGGGTAGGCGCGCAGGAATTAGCTGATATGTTTGAAGTATCACCCCGCACAATTTACCGTGATATCGACGCCATCAACATGGCGGGTATTCCTGTCCGCGGGACATCAGGCGTAGGCGGCGGCTTTGAAATCATGCAGGAATACAAGCTGGACCAAAAAGTTTTTTCGGCTGATGAACTCTCTGCTCTTTTGATGGGCCTTTCCAGTCTTTCGGGCATGATACGATGCGATGAACTCATGCACGCTCTTGCGAAAGTCAGAAGTTTTATCCCCGCCGACAGAGCGAATGAAATCAAATTAAAAGTTAATCAACTATATATTGACTTAAATCCGTGGATAGGCAACAGCAATCTACAACCATACTTGGAGATTATAAAAGCAGCCCTACAGGAACACAGACTGCTGCACTTTGCCTATATTGCGCACCATGGAAATAAAACCATACGAACCGTCGAGCCGTATCAGCTTGTCTTAAAAGGCAGTCACTGGTATTTACAAGGGTATTGCCACAAAAGAAATGATTTTCGTTTATTTCGATTGTCCCGCATGTCAAATCTGCATAAGAAAGAAGAAATTTTCACACCACGGGATTATCAGAAACCACAATTAAATTTCGATGATATCTGGACAGCTATACAGACAAGAATTAAAATACGTATCCATCAATCTGTCATGGACAGAGTGCTTGATTTTTGCTCCTATGCAGATTTTTCATCAGACGGCGCCGATCATTATATTGTTAATTTCCCTTTTGCAGAGAACGATTACTATTATGGGATTCTCTTGAGTTTTGGAGATAAATGTGAATGTTTAGAACCTTTACACATCCGCAGCGAAATAATACGCAGGATACATGAGATAGCTGCAATATACGAAGTTTGAGTATACTGCGGACAGGTCGTGGATTGGTTCAATAGCAGGCGCTGCAAATTGACCAATTTTTGACTTTTTGATCTTATTATATTAGGAGGGGGAGGATACTATGGCATATAAAATACTTATTGCTGATGATGAAAAAATGCTGACAGAGTTATTGTCAAGTCACTTACAGAAGTGTGGATATGAGGCTTTTGTAGCGGAAAATGCACAGCAGACAATATCCATGCTGAATGTCTATCCGGATTTGATTCTGCTTGACATCAATATGCCGGAAATGGACGGACTGGAGCTATGCAAAATGATCCGCCAGAATGTCGTCTGCCCCATTTTGTTTCTGACAGCCCGGATTACGGAACAGGACAAAATAAACGGCTTGCAGGCTGGCGGTGATGATTACATAACCAAGCCGTTCAGCCTGAAAGAGTTGACCGCAAGAGTGGCGGCTCACCTGCGAAGGGATGAACGAAGCAAGTGTACGCCTAAAATCGTTTCTTCCCAGGGCTTGATCGTAAATCTTGCGGAACGTACTTGTTTTTATGGGGAAAAGCCGCTGAACCTGTCAAACCGTGAGTTTGACATTGTGGAGTTTCTGATGCGTAACGCCAATCAGATATTCGACAGGGAGCGGATCTATGAAGCCGTGTGGGGGCTGAATGCCGAAGGAGATAGTGGAGTCATAAAAGAGCATATCCGAAAGATCAGGAATAAACTGAAGGAAGCTACGGGCAGGGAATACATCGAAACAGTTTGGGGGATGGGTTACAGATGGAAAAAATGAGGAAACCCGGATCAATGAAAAGAGCTTTTATCTGTGCGGTAGCTGCTACAATGTTTCTTGTTTTTGCGGCATCTGTCCTGACGATTTATGGATGCTACCGTATACAGAAAGTGATACTTCCCGATTCTCAGGAAGTCTGGCTGAATACCCGGACGGTCACAGCGGACGGGAGGGTATTAGAGGGAGGGCAGAGGGTTATCCTTGACGAACCTGCCCAGGTGAATATGCTCGTTCCTACCGGAGTGGATGTAACTTTGGAGAATACGGAATTCATAATAGAGAAAATTGAGTCTGGCTTCTCAACGCTTCGCCCAAAGCAAAAGTTTGTATACAGAATGGCAGGCATTTCTATGGTGCTGTTTCCTTTTGTCTATTCCATTACAGGTATCATGCTGTGCGCATGGTGGTTTTACAGGAAAGAACTGTCACCGCCCATTCAGGTTCTTGCCGATGCGACAAAACATATCCGGGAGCAAGACCTTGATTTTACGGTTGATTATAGCAGGAATGATGAATTAGGAAGGCTCTGCACCGCTTTTGAAGAAATGCGGCAGGCGCTCTATGATAACAACCGTCAGCTATGGAACATGATTGAGCAGCGCAGAATCCTGCAGGCATCAGTGGCACATGACCTCAGAAATCCCATTGCGATTGTCGAGGGATATGTGGAATATATGCAGCAATGCCTGGCAGATGGAAATCTGAATGACGAAGAATTGCGGCATACACTGTCTAACCTTGCGGTAACGGCAAAACGGCTTGAACATTATACAGATTATATCCGTGACCTGAATGCGATTGAAGAAACGGAAACAAAGTATTCCGTAGTTCAATTACCGGACTTTTTAAGAAGAGCTACGGAAAGTCTTTCGTTTCTTGCAGAACAACATAGCCTGGAGATTGCATACCATTCCACCATATCCGAATGTCAGGTGAAATTAGACGAGCAGATATTTTACCGTATTGTTGAGAATATCTTTTCCAATGCCATTCGATATGCCAAAAGCAAGGTCCATTTTGAGTACTCCCTTACTGCTGGTATGCTTATGATAAGCATATCAGACGACGGCAAAGGCTTTTCCAGGGCAATGCTTCGTAAAAAAAATACATTTTTTTATTCTGAGGATAAAACGGGAAATCATAGGGGATTGGGATTGGCTACAAGCCGTATCCTTAGCCAGAAACACGGGGGAAGTTTAGAACTTTCAAACATGACTCCTGGTGGAGCTTGTGTGACAAGTAAACTGGCAGTCAACATAATACCGCAAACGTCAATCGGTACAAGATCGAAAGGATGAATCCATGGCAGTGTATTGTCAATTTCTTTCTGCTCCTTGACCATATTTTGACCTTTGGCTTTTATAATGGCATTTAGATAATAGAATCCTGTTCGTCCAAGCAGAGGAAGGCACAGATGTAGGATTTCTCAGCCATCAGGAAACGCATGAAAAGAAATTTTTCTTTGTGTTCACAGCGGACAAGGATTCTGTTCATGGTAAAACAGGTTCCATTTTTCTTTACAAGGAGGACAAAAAATGAAAACAAAATGGATGTGTATGATACTTATGCTTGCTTTAGCGCTTAATCTGACGGCCTGCGGGAACAGCCAGGAAGATAGGAACAGTTCCAAAAATGAAAGCTACAAGAGTAACGTAATCAATCTGCCGGAAAACGGTACAGATAAAAAGAGTATCGAGGTCAGCACAGTTAAGGATTCCGCTTTTTCCGGAAAGATCGGCGGCTGTTATTATGCCGATGGCAACCGGATTATTGTTGAGGCAGATAAACTCTATCTTTATGATACCGGCAAAAACGAAATTATAGCAAGTGCGGATATTTCCATGGAAGATTTATGTGTACAGACCTATGCAGACGGCTACTTTATTGTGGGCCAGAGAAGCGGTAGCGGCAGCAGCAATAATGCATTTGCCACATCAGAAAACAGCGATGGGATCAATGGATACATCCTGAATCAGGACTTTGCTATCCAGGATACCATTTCTTTCAGCGGATTATTAGGCGATGATTTTATTTTACAAACCACGGGGGTCGCTATTTCAGAGGACGGAAAACAGATTGTTTTTGGCGGATTGCAAGGACTTTACCTCTATGATACTTCTTCCCGGAAGGTTCATACCATTCTAAACTACTCCGAAGAAGGTACGGCAGATAATATGCAGATTGTAGCCATAGACAGCCTTATCTTTACAGGAAACAACACTTTGATCTATGCAGGCATGGCTACAGATACCCCCAGGGGCGGAGATGGAATCAGTGTTTATGGCACAGTATCTACAGACAGTGCAAACCTTACGATTACAAAAAAGGCGGACTACAAGATAGATACGGCAGAAATGCAAAAGGGTGGAAACTTACTTATCATGCCTCAGAGCTTTGACAAAAATAACGGAACTTTGCTGATACTTGACACCGCATCCAATACAGAAAAAATGATGTCATTCTCCAGCCGCAGTGAAGGAAAAGACGGTGTTTACTGTTCCGGACAGGGAAAATATGTGGCTACTTCTGTGTTGGGAGAAAACAGTGTTTCAATTCATATTTATGATACGACATCGGGAAAAAGTATCCATACAGAAACCATCCAGGACAGTAATGGTACCTATTTCCTGCGTATTCCACAGATTTTGATTTTGGATGAAACTGGCACCTGTATCGTTTTGCTTGGACGGGGCATTGACGAGGTAAGCACCTTGATAACAACCTTTGATTTTAAAGAGTAATTCCCGATCAAAATAGCATTACAAAATGTTTCAAAACAGTATAAGGTAAGCGTTAAATAAGGGGCTGTCGGTTAATAGATAGACCAAAACAGGGGCAGGTTTGACTCAT